>NZ_DASXHW010000441.1:0-9111 GCF_036488105.1 Mycobacterium sp.
GTCATCGCGGCGTTCGGGCCGGTGCTGGGCGAAGGCGTGATGCTGGGTATGGACGAGCCGATCCACGGGCGACTGCGCTCGCTGGTATCGAAGGCGTTCTCGCAGAAGTCTTTGGCGAAATGGCAGGACGAGCTGGTCGGCCGGGTGGCCAACAGCCTGATCGACAACTTCGCTCCCAACGGCAAAGCGGATCTGGTGAAGGAGTTCACCTTCGACTACCCCAGCCAGATCATCGCAGGCCTGCTGGGCCTGCCGGAAAAGGACTACCCGCAGTTCCAGCGCTGGTCGATCTCACTGCTGAGTTGGCTGATGAATCCCGAACGCGGGCTGGCGGCCTCGGCTGCACTCTGCGAATACTTCGAGCCGATCCTGGAGGCCCGTCGCGCCGAGCCCAAGGACGATCTGATCAGCGCGCTCGGTGCCGCTGAGATCGACGGGGAGAAGCTCACCAACGAGGAGATCTTCTCCTTCCTGCGGTTGTTGCTGCCGGCCGGCGTGGAGACGACCTATCGGTCGCTGGGCAGCCTGCTCCTCGGGCTGTTGTCCGACCCGGAGCAATTAGACGCGATCCGCGCGGACCGCTCGCTGATTCCGCAGGCGATCGAGGAGGGCGTGCGGTGGGAACCGCCGCTGCTGACCATCACCCGGGTAGCGACCCGCGACACCGAACTGGGTGGGGTGTCGATCCCGGCCGGCGCGACCGTGATGCCGATGCTGGGTTCGGCGAACCGGCAAGAAGATCGTTACCCCGACCCCGACACGTTCGACATCCATCGGGAGGCTCGGGCAAATCTGGGCTGGGGCCACGGCGTCCACGTCTGCCTGGGCATGCACCTGGCGCGGCTGGAAATGCGCACGGCGATCAACCTGCTGCTGGATCGGCTGCCCAACCTGAGACTTGATCCCGACGCCGACGACCCGCATGTCCGTGGACAGGTGTTCCGGTCGCCGACCTCGGTGCCGGTGCTATTCGACCCGCAATAGATCAGCGATAAGGCCTTTACATTGGCAGGGGCAGCCGTAAAGTCCTAGCTGAGCGTTCGCTCACTTTCCGCTCAGGAGGGACGACGCGATTGACCGGGCCGCTGCGAGACATCAGGGAATTCCTGGGTGATGCCGACGCCTACCGAGACGAGCTGTATCGGCGCTGGACGGGGCTGCTGAGCTACCGCTACATCGGCCGCAATCATTCGTCGATGAACGTCGGCGACAGCGACGACACTGTCGTCATCCGTCGCGACATGCGCAACGAGGCGGGCGGAATCATGGTGGCGCCGTTGGCCATAGCCTCGCCCGAAGGTTGCCAGACCGACATGGTCGCGGTGCCCAACCCGGTGATCGCCTCGGTGCAGATCGTCGACCCCGGATACGACGTGAAAAGGGTCGAGATCGTCGACTCCGGCAACGTCCACCAGGGCCGGATGATGGGCTACGGGCGATGCAAGATCGTCGACGCCGACAACCCCGACCGGGTCATCGCCTTCAACGAAGGCCAGGGCGCCATCATCGGTGTCCCGCCGGAAGGCCTTGGAAAGATGGATGTTTCGGGCACCGAGCTGGTGATCGAGGATTCGCCAGACCTGCCGCCGATGTGGCAGGCGTTCGGCGCGTCCAGACGGCCCGACGCCCACTGGCAGCTGCCGGCCCTCAGCGTGGAGCTGGCCTCTCCGGATGCGGCGCTGCACATCGGGCCGCAGCACGTGGTGCTGGAAACCGCCGCGATCGATCTGGCCGCCGACGCGGTCGGAACTCGCAAGCTGCAGGTGGTGAGTTGGCACGTGATGTTCATGTCACGCGGCAAGGTCGGGCCGTTCCGGGTGGACGGCACCGCGCACGCCGGCGGGTCGGGCAAGGTGGGTGTGCGCATGTTGCTGCACGACGAGGGCAACGACGACAAGGCGGTGACGTCGGCCGCAGCGGTCTTCGAGATCGTCGGCTAGATCAAGGAGTGAACAATGGCTAATGCCAAGGATGCTCGGCAGTGGGCGCGCAATGCATTGCACGGCATCGGCGACTCGCTGTACACCCCGTTCAGCGGGCGCGACGGCGACGACATCGACTGGGACGCCTACCGCACCCTGGTCCGGCACTGTGTGGGCACGCTCGGGCATCCGATGCTCTGGGTGACCAGCGGGGTCGCCGAATTCTGGTCGCTGACCGTCGCGGAACGAAAGACGCTGTTAGAAGTCGCTATTGACGAAGCACGTGGCATCAACCCCGACGTGATCGTCCAATCGTGTACCGCGGCGATGTCGGCCAAGGACTGTCTGGAGCTCACACAGCATGCCACGGACGCGGGCGCCGACATTGTCTACATCCAGACACCGATGATGGAATTACACGGCGGCGAAGGCGTTCTCAACTTCTTCAGATACATCGCCGATCGCACCGACATCGCATTGGGAATGTTCAACTCACCAAGCTCCGGATATGTGCTCTCCGCTCAGGAAGGTGCTCGTCTCGTCGAGGAGATACCAGCGGTGTGCGCCACCAAAGAAGGCTCCTTCCGGCCCCATCAGAGCCGGATGCTGCACGAGCTCGCACCGGATCTGGTGATCTGGGAATGCGATACGACGGTGTACCGGGCCGGCTGGCTCAGATCCGGCATCGTCGGCCCAGGCCAGCTCGGTACCACCGGCTACCTTTTCGAGACGCCGAAGAAGCGGGCCTTGTCGCAGTACTGGGACCTGGTGTGGAACGACAAGCTGGTCGAGGCAATGGATTACGCGCAAGAGTCGGGGCTCGACCAGTTCGAGCTCGACATGCGGGGCTGGTTCACCCGCTATCCCGGACGGCCCGACTACTTCACCCACTGGGGCGGTGCCTTCAAATACGCCGCGTCGGTGATCGGGCTGCCGGTCGGCTCGTACCCGGAATCCCGGCCCCCGCAGGCTAAGTTGCCCGAACAGGCCCGTATCGACATCCGTGCCGCTTACCGCCGATTCGGGCTGATCGGCGAATAGTGTGAAAATGACCGTGATACAGGAGGACTCGTTATGACCGACGCCAAACCGCTCGCCGGCATCCGTATCTTGGAAGTCGCGGCGTGGACGTTCGTCCCCGCCGCCGGTGCGGTGCTCGCCGAGTGGGGCGCCGACGTGATCAAGGTCGAGCCACGCGAGGGCGGCGACCCGCAACGCGGTCTGGTCACCATGGGCCTCATTCCGGGCGGTCCAACCGCCGTCAACTACATGATCGAAATGCCCAACCGCGGAAAGAAATCCATCGGCATCGACTTGACCACACCGGGCGGTCAAGAGGTCGTCTACGAGCTGGCGAAAACCAGTGACGTGTTCCTCACCAGCTATCTGCCGAGCCGGCGCAAACACTTCGGCATCGAGGTCGAGCAGATACGCGCCGCCAACCCCGACATCGTCTACGTTCGCGGATCCGGTTACGGGCCAGAGGGTCCCGACGCTGACAAGCCCGGCTATGACGGTGTGTCCTTCTGGTCGCGCGGCGGCATCGCCGACGCACTGACCCGCGAGCTTCCCGAACCGGTGATGCAGACTCCGGCATTCGGCGACCTGATGGGTGGGCTCACTATCGCCGGCGGAATCGCCGCCGCGCTGTATAAGCGCAAGTCGACCGGTGAGACCTCGATCGTGGACGTCTCGTTGCTCGGCCTCGCGGCGTGGGCGATGACGCCGCAGGTGACCGCCGCGATGCTCTACGGCGGTGACCCGATTCCGACGTTCACCCACCGCGACATGCCCAACCCGCTAGTCGGTAACTACCGGACCAAGGACGACCGCTACATCACGCTGATGATGCTGCAGGGCGACAAGTTCTACCCCGAGTTCATGACGGTCATCGGCCGTACCGACCTGATCACCGACGAGAGGTTCGCCGACGGTCATTCTCGTTTCATGAACCGCGGCGAGCTCATCGACATCATGGATGAGGAGTTCGCGTCAAAGACCATCGACCAGTGGCGCGAGATCCTCAAGCCGCTGTCGGGTGCCTGGGCTGTCCTGCAGAAGACCAGCGAGCTGTGCGACGATCCCGCCGTCATCGCCAACGGTTATATCCCGACCGTGAACGCGATGAACGGTAAGCCCTACATCCTGCCGACCAACCCTGTTCAATTCGACGGTCACCATGTTCAGCCGACCGGTGCACCCGAGCACGGTCAGCACACCGAAGAGATCCTGCTGGAAGCCGGGGTCGACTGGGACAAAATCGAGCAGTACAAGCAGGACGGGTCGATTCTGTAAGCGCCGACCCGTCCCGGCTGGAACTAGGCGCTGCGGCGGATGCCCCGCGTTCTGCTGATGTCCCGCTTGAGCAGCAGTTCGCGCTCGGTCTCCGACAGGCCACCCCAAATTCCGTACGGTTCGCCGACGTCCAGGGCGTGCGCACGGCACTGGGCCATCACCGGGCAGGTGCGGCACATCTCCTTGGCCCGACGTTCCCGCTGCAGACGTGCCCGACCGCGCTCACCGTCTGGGTGGAAGAAAACTGACGAGTCCACGCCGCGGCAAAGGCCGTGCAATTGCCATTCCCAAATATCGGCATTGGGACCCGGTAGTTGCTCTGGTTGCGGCATTGATGTCCCTCTCTTCAAGCCAGTTCGCGATCACGTACGTCGTCAACTGAATCGAGCGGGTCGTCGGTGACTACTCGTCGCGTTAAACGTAGGGGTGCTAGGGAATTTCCGTCAACAGGCTGTACTCTGCCGAATGGTGAAGTGCGGCTTGGGAATTTACTCCGAGTTCATCGAGGCGATGAGTCCGCTGAACCGAGGAGTGCATGTTGACCGCGTGCTATGTGGAAATGTCGCAGCTCGCGGCCGAATTACGGCGTAGGCACCACAAATATCATCATCGACCGATTTAATACCCGTGTAACTCAGAAACCATGAAGTTTTAACGAGTCGGCCGCCGTGATACATATCTCTCACCGCTCGTCTGTCGAGTCAGAGCTTGCCGCCGTCGCGTTCGGCGACCAGCCCGGACGTTGGCCGTTGCCGGCTGCGACAACACCGCATCAGCGGTGGTTACGCGCGGTTGCAGCCGGGGGACAGGGTCGCTACGGCAGTGCCTACACCGACCTTGCGACGCTGCTGGGCGCCGCACCGTCGGACCGGCTTTCCTCGCTGGCTCATAGCGCACATGCGTCGTTTCTGCGCCAGCTGGGCTGGCACAGCCTTGCCCGCGGTTGGGACGGGCGCGCATGGGCGCTCGCCGGCGACGACCCTGAGGCAGCCGGCGATGCGTTGACCGGGCTCGCGGCCGACGCGCTGGGTGTCGGCCGGTTGGCCACCGCAGCGGCCCTGCTGCAACGGGCGGACCCGTTCGTCGCGCAGGCGCCACCACGGCTGGCGATTCGAAAGGCCTGGGTCGCGGCTGAGCTGGCGATGTTCGGCGGTCGTGGTGGCGTGGCGGTCCGCAACGCGGAGGTGGCGGTCGAGTTGGCCGCCACCTCGCTCGACGGCTCGGCGCGGCACCGGGCCAAGAGCCAAGTGGTGTTGGCCGCGGCGTTGTGCAGCTCCGATGCGCTCGACCGGGCGCGGGATGTTGCCGACGCCGCGCTGGAGCTCACCGGTCAACTAGGGCTGGTACCGCTGCGCTGGGCGGTGGCCTGCTTACTGGTCGACCTCGGCACGGAAACCCCGACCCGGATCGCGGAATTGCGGGACATCCGCGAGGGCTGCGCCCGCCGCGTAGAGCACTGGGGCGGAGCCTGGCGGAAGCTCTAAGCATCGCTGGGTCACTATGGTCGTAAGGACGTCCCATCGAACCGGGGCGATAGCCGGTTCGTAACGCTGGAGATGTTGCGGTCGATGTCAACACAGAAGAACCGTCTCGACGCTGTTGTTGCCGATGCTGTGGCAGGCGATCGAGACGCGCTTCGAGAGGTACTGGAGACCATCCGGCCGATCGTGGTCCGATACTGCCGCGCCCGAGTCGGCGCATTCGAGCGGACCGGTCTGTCGGCCGACGATGTGGCACAGGAGGTTTGCTTGGCCGCCGTCATGGCGCTGCCGCGCTATCGCCATCGCGGCCGCCCCTTCTTGGCTTTCGTGTACGGCATCGCCGCGCACAAGGTGGCCGACGCGTACCGCGCCGTCGGCCGCGATCTTTCCTACGCCACGGACACCGTTCCGGAACGCTGGTCGGCCGAGCCGGGTCCCGAGCAGGCGGCGATCGACGCCGACTCCGTCACCAGGATGCGCGAGTTGCTCGAGATTTTGCCCGACAAGCAACGCGAGATCCTGATCCTGCGTGTGGTGGTCGGTCTGAGCGCCGAAGAGACAGCCGAGGCCGTCGGTAGCACCACCGGAGCGGTGCGAGTTGCCCAGCACCGCGCGCTGACGCGGCTGAAATCCGCGATCGCCGCGGCAGGACGAGACCATGTCTGACCCGTCCCTCACACCTTTTGATCAGCCCGATCCGGACGCGGTCGCGCGCAGCGAGCGGTTTGTCGACGCGCTGGCGAAACGCGAGCCGGTCGACTTCGTCGATGTCGGGGACGCCCGCGATACCGGAGACCGGGCGCTGGCCGGGCTGCTGGAGGACTGGCGGGATGAGCTGAGGGTGCACGGCCCCCGCAGGGTGTGTCGCGAGCAGGACGCGGTGGCGGTGTTGAACCGTGGGCTGGCGGCGCGGCGGCGCGCCCGGCGCCGGACAGCGCTGGTCAGCGCGTTGGCCGCGGCCGTTATCGCTGTCGCGGGATTCGGGATGCTGTTCGGGGAGCCCGCGTCCGTGCACGACGACCAGATCGCCGTGTCCGCCGAAACCGACCTCGACCAGGTTCAGCAAATGATCGCGCTGGGCCAATGGGATCAGGCTCAGGACAAACTGGCCGCGGTCGGCGCTCACGTGCAGACGGTTAAGGACAACGACCGCAAGCAGGGGCTCATCGACAAGGTGAACCTGTTGAACGCGAAGGTCGCCAGCCGCGACCGTAGTGCGACGATGCCGCCCAGCGCGCTGCCGGGCCCGGCCCCGGCGGTCAGCGCAACGGCCACCGTGGCGGTGATCCCGCCGGGCGATCCGGCAATCACGGTTGCGCCCAACCCGTTTGGCGGCTAGGCGGACTCAGTCGTCGAGAAGGGGGAGCCGCTCAGCGGCGCCCGTGGAAGCCCTCGGTGTCCGTGGTGGCCTCGTTGAGCGAAGCGTCGGCGTACCCGCGGCAGTAATCCCAGGTCACGTAGGAATCTGGCTCGGGGTCGTAGGCCGGTTCGTGCGGGCGCACGGTGCCGTCGACCAGCAGCTGAAGTAGGTTGGCGCGCAGCATGTCCCAGTCGTGATAGTGGTCCTGCTGACACTCGTCGCAACACACCACCAGGCCGCGAATACCTTTGTGCGCCAACAAGGCCTCATACACCGCAAGATCGGCCAGATCGGCCTCGACCGCGATCCGCTCCTGGGGGTCCAGCGGCTGACCGGGCTCGACCGCGTCCAACGCAGCCGACGGATCGCAGGGGTCATCGGCAAACGGGTCGGGCGGCAAACCGGGCGGAAGGTGGTCGCGCACGGCTCCACATTACGCAGCAGGACGGGCATCACGCCAGCGATACCCCGCAGCCCAGCCCCCATGTTGCCGCTTCGTGCGGCCTTCCCCGGCGCGCGTCGTCAGCGGTGGTCGGCCGAGCCGATAGGATGGCATTCTCACTCCGCGCGCATATGGGAGGCCCCGGCAATGTCATCTGGCTTGTCCCGTCTCGAAGGCAGCGGCGACCTGATTGTCACGTCGTATCCCCGGGTGGGTGGTTTCCCGGACGATCCGGTACCGACCGGCGGTGACGACCCGCAGAAGATCGCAATGCTGGGACTGACGTTCGACGACGTCCTGCTGCTGCCGGCTGCGTCCGATGTGGTGCCGGCCAACGCCGACACTTCCAGCCAGCTCACCAAGAAGATCCGGTTGAAGGTGCCCCTGGTCAGCTCGGCAATGGACACCGTCACCGAGTCTCGGATGGCGATCGCGATGGCCCGCTCCGGCGGCATCGGTGTGCTCCACCGCAATCTGCCGATCTCGGAGCAGGCCGGACAGGTCGAAACCGTGAAGCGCTCTGAGGCCGGCATGGTCACCAATCCGGTGACCTGCCACCCGGACAACACATTGGCCGAGGTAGACGCGATGTGTGCCCGGTTCCGGATCTCCGGGCTGCCGGTCATCGAAGGCGCGGGCCAGCTGGTGGGCATCATCACCAACCGCGACATGCGCTTCGAGGTCGACCAGTCCAAGCATGTCGGCGAAGTGATGACCAAGGCTCCGCTGATCACCGCCCAGGAGGGCGTCAGCGCGGACGCAGCGCTGGGCCTGCTGCGCCGGCACAAGATCGAGAAGCTGCCGATCGTCGACGGCCACGGACGGCTGACCGGTCTGATCACTGTCAAAGACTTCGTCAAGACCGAACAACATCCGCTGGCGACCAAGGACAGCGATGGCCGATTGCTGGTCGGTGCCGCGGTCGGGGTCGGCGACGACGCCTGGGTGCGGGCGATGACGCTGGCCGACGCCGGCGCCGATCTGCTGGTGGTCGATACCGCGCACGCCCACAACCGGTTGGTGCTCGACATGGTCGCCCAGCTGAAGGCTGAGGTCGGCGATCGGGTCGAGATCGTCGGCGGCAACGTCGCGACCAGGTCGGCCGCCGCCGCGCTGGTCGAGGCCGGCGCCGACGCGGTCAAAGTCGGCGTTGGTCCCGGCTCGATCTGCACCACCCGCGTGGTGGCCGGTGTCGGGGCGCCGCAGATCACTGCGATTCTCGAAGCGGTGGCGGTCTGCGGCCCGGCCGGTGTGCCGGTGATCGCCGACGGCGGACTGCAGTACTCGGGCGACATCGCCAAGGCGCTGGCTGCGGGCGCGTCCACCACGATGCTGGGATCACTGCTGGCCGGTACCGCCGAGGCACCCGGCGACCTGATCTTCGTCAACGGCAAGCAGTACAAGAGCTATCGCGGCATGGGATCGCTGGGCGCCATGCAGGGTAGGGGAGAGGCCAAGTCCTACTCCAAGGACCGCTATTTCCAGGACGACGTGCTTTCCGAGGACAAGCTCGTGCCCGAGGGCATCGAAGGCCGGGTGCCCTTCCGCGGGCCGCTGTCGTCGGTGATCCATCAGCTCACCGGCGGATTGCGCGCCGCGATGGGCTACACC
>NZ_DASXHW010000445.1:0-11882 GCF_036488105.1 Mycobacterium sp.
TCTGCTGGTAGGCCGCATACGGCGGCTGTGGGGTGGCGCCGCGGTGGTCCAGCAGCGGCTTGATGGTCGAGCTGTCCAAGAGTTCCAGCGAGTGCAGATCCCCACCCAGAGTGAGGTGCGGGTACAGCGCGCACGCATCCAACACAAGCTGGTCCTCAAGGAGTGCGCCCAGCCACTCGCTGAAGGTCCAGTTGTTGATCCGGTCGGGTTTTTCCCACCACTGGTGCAGCTCATCGATTTTGTCGGCGAACTTGTCTTGCAGATCCGAGGTGACTGTGTGGGTGGAGTCGCCGGTGCGCTTCGCCAGGTGCTTGGCCCTGGCGGAGTCGATCGTGAACGTCCATTCCAGGCCGGTGATCGCCGCCTTGCATGTTTCGATGCACGTGCGCATCACCGACACCCCGTCGGCGGCGTCCCGCAGCACCGACCACGGCACGGAGCGGGTGGTGGTGGTTTGCAGGTTCCACGAAACGTCGTATTCGGAGCGGCGCGGTGCGGGGCGCCCGGACGGGAGTAGTGGGTCGATCGGGGCGGGGAACAGCGGCACCCCGGGCCCGAAGTTGACGTTGTTGTAGGGGTCGCGGTTCAGGGCGGTGTCCCCGGAGATGCGGGGGTTGCCGCGCATCTGCAACTGCTGTAGGTATTGCGACGACACTGGTGTTGCGGTAGCGCCGGCCGGTAGGGCGAGGGCCTTGGATAGTTCCTCTTGGATGACCTGGCGGACGTCCGCCCCGTTGACCTGTGGCAACGGGTGCGGTCTCCCTTGCTGGACGGGGCGACGGCGACGACGCGACACAGGCTCACCCCTTCGTTTCATGTTTGTGTGGGCGACAACCGCCCTTGACGCAGTCGCGTGGGGTGTTATGGTGTGCGCATGGCAACGAACCGCACCCCAGCGCAACGCGCCCAAATCGAACGCGTACGACCACTGGCAGCGGCATGGCACGCCACCCCCGAAGGGCGCGAATCAGCCCGGCGGGCAGCCCAAATCTTCTGGGAAAAACGCGAAACCGTCACCTGCGTCTGCGAACGCTGCGGAAACGAGTTTCAAACCCCGTACCCCGACCGCGCCCAGTACTGCTCCCCGAACTGCCAGAGGGCAGTCCGCGAGAAGAGCCACGCCTTCGACATCCGGGTCAAGTGCCCCGAATGTGGTATCGAGTTTTGGCAAAACAAGTACAAGCACACACCCGTGACCTGCTCCCGCATCTGCGGGCAAAAACTACGCAGACAGGAACAATGATGTTGTTCTGGATGGCACGCCGCACAGTCAGATCGTGTACGTCCGGGCGCTCGTCCGGGGGCGCGGGCTGCGCCGTGGTGATCCTGGCGTTATTCGTGATAGGCGGCATCACCGGTGGTGGCGCACAGGCTCCCGTTGCGGGGCCGCACGGATGGCATCAGGGCCCTGACGGGGTATATATCCCGGACAACCCGCCAGCCAACTACGGCACCGGAGGCCCCGACTGGGCGGCCAGCCCGGCATGGACGGGTCCGCCGCTGCCCGCGTACGTACCGCCCGCCCCCGCCGCACCACCACCAGCGCCGAGACCGGCGCCGTCGAGTTACTGGGCGCTCCTCTTCCTGGCGATACCCCTCGGCATACTCGGCGCCCTGGCCTTCATCGGATCCAGAATGGCACCCAAACCGATCTGGACACCACCAAAAGACGGCCCACCAGACTTCCCGCCATGGGAACAGTTCGGCGGGGGAGGACCGCCACCGCCCAACCCGGCACGGTGGTCCGACCGGCGCTAAGCCGCATCCGACAACGAGGCACCGCAACCGCGGCACACGCTGGCCTTCTTACTGTTCGGCATCTCGCACCCAGCGCACATCGTCGATATCGCCGATAGGTACACCAAGGCTGACGTGCCTACGTTCAACTCGTGGCACGCCCAGACCATGCTGTCGAGGTTGTCGGGACTTTCTTTCGTGTCAGCGGTAAACGAACACATCTGATCCTCTAGGGCCGGCAACGACCCCACGATGTGCCCCCGACCCTGCTCCCACAACGCAGAGATCGGCTCGGCCCGCACAACCTTCCCCCGGGTAGCCCGAACCGTGCTGTACGCAACGCTCGGATCAACCGAATGCAAAACAGTGCCAATGTAATCGCCGCCGTTGTTGACCTCGCCAACCACCCGATCGGCATGCCAACGTTTATACGCGTCAGCGACCTTCCGCATACACTGATCCGGCGTGCCCTTCATCGTGGCATCCTCAAGAATGTAAAGATGCCCATCCGTCGACCTGCCGGCCACCACGATGCCCGTCGAGTCTGACTTCTCGCCGCTAGTCACCGCAGGGTCAACGCCCACCACGATCCGAGCCAACGTCGGGGCCTTCAACACCCGGCCGTCCTCGATCATCTCCCGCGACCACAGAGCACCCTCAATGTCCTCCAGCAGCTCACCCTCAAGCTCCTGCCGGCCCGTCCTGGTGCCCTCATAGCGGGCCCTCAGCTCCGTCAAGGCCGTCCGAGACAAGTTCGCCGCGTTATCCCACGTCGAACCCCGCACCACGGCCACAGAGCCGTCCTCGCGGGCCACCAGCTCCTTCAACAACGGAATCGGGCGAGGCGTCGTCGTGATCACAATCCGCGGGTTCTCCCCGATCCGCAGAGCCGGCATCAACGCATCAGCGAACATGTCCGACACCGCCGGCATCACCGCCGCCTCGTCCACCCAAGCCCCAGCAAGGTTTGAACCACGCAACCGCTCATAACCATCACTCGAGTACCCGTAGATCTTCGAACCGTTCGTCAACCGAACCGTCAAGTCGGAGGCATTCACCGAATCCAACTCACCCGGCAACAACGCCTTCAACAACCCCGACGGCCCCTCAATACACACCTTCCGACAGTCACGCCACGTCGGAGCAACAATCGCAAACTCCATATCCGGGTGCGTCGCAGCCTGCTCCGCCAACCACTCAGCCGCAAGTCGGGTTTTGCCAAACCCACGCCCAGCAAGCACAAGCCAAATGTTCCAGTCATCCCCAGCGGGAGGCAACTGCGACGGCCTAGCCTCCGAATGCCACGGCCTCGGCCTCGCCGGCGCCTGAGACGCAATCTGCCGCTGCATTGCCGCCAGCCGGTCACGCCGCGCCTTCAGCAACGCCAGCTTCTCCGGAGGACACTCAACAACCCCAGGGGCCTGATCAGCCATCAAGACCCCCTGGGGCAGCGCTCAAGCAGCAGAAACGTCCCGTTCTTGGTGTCGTCTGAGGTATTCCGCGGCGTTGTCCAAGATGGATGGATTGTCGTTGGCCGCGCCCAGGAGCATGTTGCACTTCATGCACAACAGCCCCCTAACCTCGCCCGACTCGTGACAGTGGTCGATGGCCAGCCGACGCGGGTTGCCAAGCTTCCCTGTAGTCAACTCGGGAGAGTTGCAGATGGCACAGAGATTGCCCTGCGCTGCGGCCAACGTCTCGTAATGCACTTTCCGCGTCTGCCTAAAGTCGGCGCCGCAATCACTACAGCACGGCGTCGACCTAGGTTTGGGATAGTCCGCGCCGCAAGCCGAGCACCGCGAAAACATCCTACGCAGGCGCACCTTCGCCGCACCAGCCGGTCGAACATACGGAGCGCGCAAAGCGTGTTCAGGCACGCAGTACTTTTGAGGCCCGCCAGGTCCGGCAGCCAAAGGGATAGCAGCACCACACCAGCACGGTTCGGGTGCCGCCCTAGGGTTAACCGTCCGATCCCACAACTGGGCAACCCTCTGCCTGGTTACGCCAAGGAGCTGACCGATCTCCTTAAACGTTCGACCATCAGCCCGCAACTGAACTATCAGCGCGTCACGCTTCGCATCTTGCTGCTGACTATCCCGCCCCATGGCAACCATTCTATAGCAATAAATGGTTGCTCGAACCTTTTTCGCAAAAAAATTGTCCACATACCGACAAAGTTAAACCCTTGCCCTGTGTTCGCTTCGAAAGTTGATCTTGAGGGGGGAGGTCTACCGGGCGCCGGCTAGGGTCTCTTGATCGTCTCTAGGATCTCGTTGATCATGCCCTGACCTGCGGTTATGGGGTGTGATCGTCTCTGGGATTGCCCTAAAGGATCAGTAACGAAGTGGTCACAAACCCCCCATGACAGTGCCCTGGGTGAGATGATTTAGTCATCACCAAGCGAGCTCTCCACCCCGAGCTCACAGGAGGCACCACGATGACCGCACTGCTTGACCGCCGCTACCTCGCCACCCAGCCCAAGCGCCTCGATGACGGCTACCTGATCGACGGCGACCTGTGTGACATCACCGTGGGCCGGCGGTACTGCCAGGGCCACGCCGCTGCGGCTGCAATCGACGCTGACGGGCGTATCCGCATCCTGTGCGCCGACCATGCCGCCATGTACTTCCCGACCCACTGAAGGAGCTCGCCATGACCACGAACAACGACCTGCTGACCGCCGCCAAGCGCAGCGACCTATGCATGGCGAAGGACGTCACCCTGGACGGCCAGCCGGCCCAGATCAGCGGCCCACGGTGGGGCTACGCGCGCGTGACCGACCGGAATGGGCGAGGCATCGACGCGACCTGGCCGCACGTCGAGGCGACCGTCAACCGCGGTGGCCGGTTCTTCTCCACTCGGTACTGACCACTTGCATCAGCCCTGTGTGTGACAGGGCCGGTGTTGGTCGCCAGACCAGCCACTACCCGAAAGGTTCGACATGATCACGCTCGCCCGTAAGCCCGTTGCCGCACAGTCGATCGAGTCGTTGCATCTGCTGATCGACGGCCGTAGCACGGTGGTGGTTGCGGCCAACGATGCGACCGGGCTCGTGAGTCTGAATGGGCATCGGTGTGCGGTGATGGGCCGTGAGGATGACCGGCTGATCGAGCTCACCACCGTGGCCCCGACGGAGGACGAGTTGGAGGCCGCCGCGATGGGGCGTGTGCTCGAGGCTGCGGCCGGCCCGAAGGTGCCCCGGTCTGCCAGGCCCAGCACTCAGGTTGCGGCTGCGAGGACGGCTGCTAGGCAGTACCACGCCGCTGTGTGGGGTCACGGGTACAACGAAGGCCAAGCCCACTGGGATGCGAAGCCGCTACGTCAGCGTGTCAGCGAGGCTGATGTGCCCGAGCTGGTTGAGCTCGCCGTGGGTGCGATCCTCGCCGACCCGGTGCTGCGCGCCCAGCTGCGTGAAGCCCTGGATGCGGCCGAGCTCGAAAGCGCGCTGGTCTGATGGCCATGCGCAGCGCCTACACCGTGGGATACGAGTTCGGGAAGCACGCCGGCTACTCCCGCCCAGACGAGCCCTACGGCTACACCAGCGACGACGCAGACGGCGACGGTGAGCCGCAGCAGATCCTGTACGCCAAGGGCTACCGCCAGGGCTACCTGGACGGGCAGGAGCAGCGGCGAGCCAAGCTCGCCGCCTAGCTCGTCTGAGCGTCCGCTCCCTAACGGGTCGCGCCGATCACCACCCCGGTAACGGGCGGCGCGGCCCGTTTCCCTTTCCACCCCACCACCACAGGAGTTCACGATGGGACGTCACCACCGTCCCGCACGGCACAGCCCGACCGTCGTCGCACTGCTACTCGCGGTGGCAGCGTTCCTGTCATTGGCCGCCGACCAGTCGCCGAGCGTCGAGCTCGCCTCGCCAGCGCACGCAGCGTCGGCCCCTGCGCCCGCCGTAGCCGTCGCCCCTGTTGTGGTGCACCAGCACCCCACCCCGACAGTTGCGGCCCGCAGCGTGGCACACAAGCCCGTTGCGCACCCCGTCATGCGTACGGTGCACCGGCACGTTGTTCGGCATGACCGGCATCGGCACCACCACCGGCCTCGGTCCCATCACCACCATGATCGGCATCGGCGCTGCTCTTAAATGTCGTCCGATCGGAGCGCTACAGCGCTAACCGCGCGTCGTCACGCCGGCGGAATCGGCCGTTTGACCATGTCCGTTTGAGGACCGTCTAACGATGCACCCCGCGCGCTAGTCCGAATGGGCACGATTTGACCCGTTCGCGCTGGTCAGCAACCTACCGCGTGTCTCATTTAGGGTGTACGATGAAAAGTATCAGTAAGGCCCGCTAAACGGACAGGGAAGCCATGACCAGCGCAGCGCACGGATCCGCCGCCGCAGTATTCGCAGACGTCGACACCGCCAAGGCTGCGCTCGACGCACTCACCGACGCCACGCCAGCCGACGAGCGAGCCCGCGCAGAGGCCGCTTACGCAGCGGCCAGTGCGGCGATGTTCGACCTGCTCTAACGCCGCCCGCCGACCTACGCGCGTACGCACACGAGGCACGTGGGCGGCCCGGCCCGAATCAAGTGGTCCACGGTAAATCTAGACGGTTGTGTAAATCGGAGTTTGGGAGTGTGTGTGATGACGTTGGTTGGGTATGCGAGGTGTTCGACTGATGCGCAGGATTTGGCGATTCAGCGGGAGCAGTTGGGGCGTCTTGGTGTGGCTGCTGATCGGATCTATCAGGATCCTGGGTTCACTGGGAAGAACCGTGACCGCCCTGGGTTGGATCAGGCTCTTGCCGCTGTGTGGGAGGGCGACACTCTGGTGGTGACGAAGTTGGATCGGTTGGCTCGGTCTGTGCCTGATGCTAGGTCGATCGCGGACTCGTTGGTTGGGCGTGGCGTGAAGCTGCGCATCGGGGAGACGGTGTATGACCCCAGTGATCCGTTTGGGAAGATGTTCTTCAACTGTTTGGCCATGTTCGCCGAGTTTGAGGGTGACATGATCAGCATGCGTACGAAGGAAGGTATGCAGGCTGCCCGGGAGAAGGGGCATTTGCGGGGTAAGCAGCCGAAGTTGAAGGATGATGCCCGGGCTGGGTTGCTCGCCATGCATGGGACCGGTCGGTACAACGTCAGCGAGCTCGGCCGCATGTTCGGGATTAGTAGGCCCACTGTGTACCGGGAGCTGGCCCGGGCGAGGGGTGCCCGATGAGGCATGAGGCGAAGCATCCGTTGCCGATCAGCACGGGCTACAGCGCGCGGTCCAGCTCGAGTGGCTACGACTACATCCGGGTGCAGTGCGGTCGGTGCAACGACGGCTTTGACATCGACTCTGATTGGATCGACAGGTGGGCCGCGTTTGAGCTGCGTGAGGTTGAGCGACAGCGCGGCAAGGGCTACCACTCGGCTGGTCAGCTGCTCGACTGGGAGCAGAACATCGCCCGGACCGTGAAGGCCATGCGCGCCTATGTGAAGGGGCCACTCAAGCAACGTCAGCGGCTCGGCATCTAGTACCACCTGCACGTAGCGATGCCCCAGCGGGTCTGTAGCTCGCTGGGGCATCTTGCTGCGCACTCTAGGCTGCGCACTCTAGGCTGCGTCGAGGAACTCTGCGACGTCCACCCCGTTGGCTTTGGCCTGTGCGATGAGGGCTTCGTGTTCTTCGTTGACCTTGCGGATGGCTGCGTCCACCGCATCCTCTGTGAGGACGGTGATTTCTTTGCGCTGGGGTGCGTCCGCGCCGAACAGGGCGCGTTTACTTTCACTGGCCCGGATCACAGCTAGCCAGGCGTTGACCTTGGCGTGGTCGGATTTGGCTGTTTCGGCGATGACCAGTAGGCCGGCGATGGCGCGGTCGATCAGTTCGGACTCTTCCGCCCTCAGGTCTGCCAGGCGGGCGGCTGGGATGCGGTCCCTGGCGGCTTGGAAGATTTGGTGGACGCGCTGTGGGGAGATGTTGAGGCTGGCGCCGATGTCGGCGAAGGGGACGCGTTTTGTGCGTTGTTCGATGATGTAGGCCTCGCGGGCTGTTCCTTCGAGGATGTCCACGGTGAGGCCTTCCTTGGTCTACGCGGTCAGGAGCATGAGTTGTACGTGGTTGGCGTCGATGTACGCGGTTTTGCCGTTGCCTATGGAGACGCTGACCATCGGGGTGGCGGTGCCCTTGGAGATGCGGATGAGCTCGGTGATGCGGTTCGCGTCCTCGGTGTTCTCGAGGGCGAAGGCTGTCACGCCCGCGGCGCCTAGGAGGTGGATCTCCAGTCTGGCCATTACCCAAATTTTCTGGTCACGGTGTAGTTACGAATGCCCCATGGTGGTGCGTCTGGCGGTAGAGTCATGCCCATGACCTCGAGCACCGCGAACATCACCCGCTACTTCGGCAAGTGCCTCAACGCCAACTGTAAGAACCGGGTAGTCATCGAGTGCTCGTACCTCACCGCCGGCCCCGAGTTCACCAAGCACCGCTGCTGCAACCTGCCCATGACCTTCTGTGGACTGCGCGGCAAGTACAACGCCCAGAAGGAGTGCGGGTCGCGTTGCATGGCGTCCACCGGGCCGTCTTGCTCCTGTTCGTGCGGTGGCGAGAACCACGGCACGAACCTGATCTGAAGGAGACAACATCATGGCCAGCAAGCTCGCTCGTGACGCACAGGCCGCTATCCGTACCGCAGGCGCTCGGGGCATCGTTCTCAACACCGCCGGCGTGACCGTTGCCTCGGCCGAGAGCGGACACGTTGGCGATGTCCACGACGCACTCATCAACGCAGGGTTCGCCCTCGAGCTGCTCAGCGATGAGAACAACTACGTGCACGGCTGGATCGTCACCAGAAGCCGCTGACCGTCCCGCTCACTTCGGGCCGTGACCTCTCGGGGTTGCGGCCCGAGGTCATATGCGTCTCGCTTTGCGGTCAATGACGAACAGGGCAACGGTCAGGTAGTCCCGGAGCTGGGCCGCCTCATCGCAGGTCAACCGCATGCTCGTGCCGCAGCTGTGTGTGAAACCGTCCGTGTCGACAGCATCGCCCTCGAGGTGCAAGTGGACCTGGTCTTCGTGCGTTTCGACGGTCAGACTGTCGCCGGCTTTGCGGAGTTTCGAAGTCAGTCATCGGCCAGCGCCTCCGCAACAGTGGCGTAGCCGTACACCGTGACAGGACCCAACTTCGGCATGTTGCAGTAGACACTGGCGAACCCGTCCACCCCCGGATGCCAATAGGCGGTGCGGATCGGATGGCCGAAACCGGTCAGGTCGATCGAGTCAACGTCGCGGCCACAGGTGGGGCAGGTTTCAGTCATGTTCATCGCTCGGCCCTCTTCGCCCGGCGCTCAGCCCGATTCGGTGGGCGAGGCACAACCGGATCCGCCAGTGCTTCAGCGGCCGAAGCGAAACCAACCACCGACCAACCCGGCCGCAACGACTGATCCGCCAACCAACGCCAACACGGAACGTTCGCCCAACAGTCCAACTCTGGATGCCAAAACGCATCAAGGCCATCCGGGCGGCGATGACCATACTGTCCGAGTTCAGACACCGGGATCGGTTCGAACGTCCTGTTGCATGTCGGGCAGGTTTCAGTCATCGGCGGGCCAGCCAAGTGGTGAGCCAGTTATGGAGTTCGGCGGCGTCTCTGCGACTCATGGTGGCGACGAGACTGCAACCGTCGTAGCTGTCCTCGTCCTGGTCAAAGTCTGAGTAGACGTCGACCTCGCTGCCCGCGGCGGAGAGGATGAGCAGGCTGTCAAGTTTGAGGTCGCCTTGCCCTGACTGGACCATCCTGAGGAACTCTTCGCTCGCGGCCACATGGTCTTCAGCCGGCGGGTTAGTCATCGGCGGTCCACTCGAAGCGGATGCCGGCTGGCAGATCCGGATACTGGCGGTAGAGATCCTCTGTGACCATGTTCGCGGCGGCTTCGGCGACGGCCAGGACGCGCTCCTTGTCGGCCTCGCGTAACGCCCGCTCCGCCTCGTGTAAGCGCTCGAGCGCTTGAACGAGTGGATCGTTCTCGTCCACTTCGAAAGCCCGGTAGATCATGGTCTTCAGCTCGTCGTCGGTCACGGGTTCAAGTCTAGCGTGTCGTGTCGTACGGCGGAGTGCGGTGTCGTACACTTGGGGTGTGGTTGACCCCGTGAAGCCAGACGCCCTTGAGATCAGGTTGCAGGTACGCATCACCAAGGATGTGTCCGACCGGATCGACCTGTTAGCCGCTCGGGAGCAGCGGAACGGGTCGACGATGGCCAGGATGCTCCTGATTGAGGCCCTGACGGCCCGTGAGTCGCCCGCACACACCTCGCGGGTAGTTGTTCCTGCCGAGATGGTTCGGGAAGCCGTGCGGTCGTCACAGTCGCACATGCTGCCGATCCACGATGGTGAGGTTCCGGCTGTTCCGTCTGCCGCCCAAGCGCAGCGCGCGTTTCCCGTGACGTTGCCCCAGGTGGAACCGGTTCGCTACTCGGATGAGGAACGGGCAGTGGCCGATCCTGCGTTCCGGCCCGGCAAGCCGAAATCGTCCAAGATGCCGGACCCGTCGAACAAGGTGGAATACGGCAAGTGGCTCAAAGCCCAGAAGTACCGCTAGCTCGCGCCCATGCGGACCGGGCTGGCCTAGGCGCGAATTGAGCCGTTCGGGGTTGCCGCCTAGGCGGTTAGGTCCCCCACTTGCGAGTCGCCAGCACCAAGGCCCGTTCAGTGTGGGCCAGTCGGGGAGTGCGGTGTTCACGGATGCGCATCACGCGCGGTTCGACAAAGTTTTCGATCTTCTTAACCGAGAGAATGGACTTGACCATGAAGCAGGGCCAGAAGGTGACCTTCACCGATGAGCACGGTGTGACGAGGCGCGGGCAGGTTGTGTCGGAGACCCATGTCCTGGTCGGCGATGAGGAGCGGCTGCACAGTGTCAACGTGCGTACCAGCTCCAGCACGTGGGCGGTGCGCCCGGGGGACGTCGACTAGCCAACCCCCCGGCGGTCACTCGCCTATTCGGGTGACAGGCTGGTCGCGGGCTGGTTTTTGGTTGCAAATGGGGGCGGGATCGGGTAACTTAGTTCTTGTCGGGAGGGGCTCTTCCCCCTCCCCCCTCTCTCCCTTTGACAACTCAATCAGGAGCCAAGATGAAGATCAGCCCGTTCACCCAGCGGATCATCAACTCGGTCAACCAGCTCCCGAACATCGAGAGCGACCACGAGTGGATGCGCCTGGCAAACGAAATGATCGCCGAAATCGCCTACACCCCCGGGTGCGCCGCCCGGACCCGCTTCGAACTGGAGGTCATGGATTACCTCATCTGAGACACCGAGAACCCCTGGAGCCGCCGCCCTCCAGGGGTTCTTTTTTGCCCACCCACCGAAAGGAAAACGATCATGATTTTGACGCACCCCACCATCGGGGCCATGTCCATTGAGATCCGCACCGACCCCGACGACCGGTTCACCATCCACGTCGCCGCCGGCACCGGGGGCCACTGGGCGGTGGCGGCACACCTGGAGTGGGCGGACGCCCAGGACGATTTCACCCGCCGGGTTACGGCGGCCAGGACGAAGGGCTGGGCATGAAAATCAAGTTCACCCCGTACATCCAGCGGGCGACGCTGGAGCGGGCGCGAGCGACCGTCGCCGCGTTGCGCGGGCAGGTGCCGGAGGCGCATTCGCTGAACGATTTGATCGACTCGGCGTTGCGGCGGGAGTGCGCCAGGCTGGAGCGGGCCCACAACGGCGGCCAGGCGTACCCGGCGGTAGAGACCATGCCGGGGTCGGGCGGGAGGCGGCAGCGGGCCCCCGAGGGCGCGTAACGGGGCGGCGGGAGTGCTGCTCAGGCTGGTCCGCGTCGGGCCGACAACCCATCGGTGGGCCGTTCGAGTGGAGTGCTGGCCGGACCCTGAATTTTGGTTGCAAACAGGTGCCTGGTGGGGTAACTTTGTTTTTACCGGAAGGGGGTTCTTCCCCCTCCCTCTCAACCTGAAAACTCAAAAGAGGAGTTCCAATGAACGCCTACACCGACCTGTTCCTCTCGGTCCGCGCGTTCCGGGTCCTGGTCTTCATCGCCACCGCGGTGATCACCGAGCTCGACGGGAACACCGACCCCGAGTTCGTCTTCGCGGTTGGCACCCTGGACGACCTGGGATTGGTCATCTGGGATGGCAACCTGGTCGGAGTCACCCTGAAGGGCCTGGACGTTATCGAGGCAACCC
>NZ_DASXHW010000480.1:0-6164 GCF_036488105.1 Mycobacterium sp.
CTATCCGCAGGGCTACGACTGGCGTTACGGCCAGCAGCCCCAGCCGGGGCAGTACCGGCACCCGTACGGCCCCTTCGCCGGTGGTCAGGCCGGGCCTCCGCTGCCCGCTCCCCGAAAGCGTTCTCGCGCAGGCGCATTGACCGTCGGCGCGGTGGCGGTTGCGGTGGTGTCGGCCGGTATCGGCGGTGCGGCCGCGTCGGTGATCGAGCACCACGGATCGCTCTCCTCCGTCGCAGACGGGTCGCTAGCCGGTGGCGCGACTCCCGGGATGCCGGCCTCGAACGCGCCGATGGGCAGCGTCGAGCAGGTGGCCGCAAAGGTGGTGCCCAGCGTCGTCATGCTGGAGACCAACCTCGGTCGTGCATCCGAGGAAGGCTCGGGCATCGTCCTGTCCTCGGACGGTTTGATCCTGACGAACAACCACGTCGTCGCGACCGCGGCCAACCCGGGCAAGGCGCCCGCGCCGCACGGGCGTCCGGGTGAACACCAGGGCCCTGAGGATGACCCCGGCGGCCCGGGCCCCGATCCCGACCAGCCTGCCCCGCCTGCCGGAGCCAAGCCGAAGACCACGGTGACGTTCTCCGACGGTCGCACCGCGGAGTTCACCGTTGTCGGTGCTGACCCCACCACCGACATCGCAGTGGTTCGCGTGCAAGGCGTTTCGGGGCTGACGCCGATCAGCCTCGGGTCGTCGGCCAACCTGAGGGTCGGCCAGCCGGTGATGGCGGTCGGTTCGCCGCTCGGCCTGGAGGGCACCGTGACGACCGGTATCGTCAGCGCGATGAACCGGCCGGTGTCGACGACCGGTGAGTCGGGCAACCAGAACACCGTGCTCGACGCCATCCAGACCGACGCCGCGATCAACCCCGGTAACTCCGGTGGCGCGTTGGTCAACATGAGCGGACAGCTGATCGGCGTCAACTCGGCCATCGCCACACTCGGCGGCGACTCGCCGGACGCGCAAAGCGGCTCGATCGGCCTTGGCTTTGCGATTCCGGTCGATCAGGCCAAGCGCATCGCCGACGAGCTGATCAGTTCGGGTACCGCGTCGCACGCCTCGCTGGGCGTGCAGGTCACCAACGACAAGGAAACGCCCGGCGCCAAGGTCGTCGAGGTGGTGCCGAACGGCGCCGCGGCCGCCGCCGGTATGCCCGGCAACGTGGTGGTCACCAAGGTCGACGACCGCACCGTCAACAGTGCCGACGCGTTGGTCGCCGCGGTGCGATCCAAGGCGCCCGGCGACAAAGTCACGCTGACCTACAAGGACGCGTCGGGTCAAACCAAGAAGGTCCAGGTCACGTTGGGTAAGGCACAGCAGTGATGAGAGCCGCTGCGCCGTGGTCGGAGTCCAGATATACGGTTGCAGCCATGGAGGAGCGTGCGGAGTTGGTCGGCAGGGCACTTGTCGTTGTTGTTGACGATCGGACTGCGCACGGGGACGAGGACCACAGCGGTCCGTTGGTCACCGAGCTGCTCACCGAGGCCGGGTTCGTTGTCGACGGCGTGATCGCCGTCGCCGGCGACGAGGTGGAGATCCGCAATGCGCTCAACACCGCCGTGATCGGGGGAGTGGACCTGGTGGTGTCCGTCGGCGGCACCGGCGTGACTCCGCGCGACGTCACGCCGGAAGCGACGCTGGACATTCTCGACCGCGAAGTTCTCGGCATCGCCGAAGCCATTCGGGCGTCGGGGTTGTCCGCGGGCATCATCGAAGCGGGCCTGTCACGCGGTCTGGCCGGCATCTCCGGCAGCACCCTGGTGGTCAATCTCGCCGGCTCGCGATTCGCAGTGCGCGACGGCATGGCGACGCTGAATCCGTTGGCGGCCCAGATCATCGGGCAACTCTCCAGCCTGGAGATCTGACGCTGAGCAGGCCGGCCGGTGACGACTCGGGCGCGATTCACCGGGTATTCGGGACAGAGCTACCGCAAGAGTCGTCAGACGAGCGTGATCCACACGCGAGTCGAGACGCCGACGATCGTGAGCAATGGCTGCGGGACAACGTGCCGCCACACCACGATTGAAGCGGCTGCTGGGAGCTACCTGTCCTCGATGGTCGGGCTTTCCGGGGCGTTGGCGGAGTGATGCCCTGAGCCGCCACCGGATTCGGCGAGCTGATCCCGGATCTGTGTGAGCAGTGAGAGTTCGGTGTCCTCGGCTTGCTTGACTTCACCACGCTTGCGCAGCGTGTTGTAGGGCAGCACGACCAAGAAATACACCACCGCCGCGATGATGATGAAGTTGATGGCGGCGGCCAATGCGGCGTTGAAGTCGATGAATTGACCTCCGCCGATACTGATTTTCAAGATCCCGACGTCGGACTTTCCGCCGGCACCGATCCGGTCGACCAGCGGCTGAATGACACTTTCGGTGAATTTGGTGACCAAACCGGTGAACGCGGTACCGATCACCACCGCTACAGACAGGTCGATGATGTTGCCGCGTGCGAGAAACTCCTTGAAACCCTTCAACATCGGGATGTCCTTTCTGCAGTGGGTATGCCACAAAGCAATTGGAGTCTAGGAAAAAGCTAGCCGAGTCGGGCTGGCCGTGCGAGAGTTTGCTGTTTATCCGGCCAGACACTCAGTGCAGGGTGAGCGTCACGGTCTGAACCAACGCCGCGCCGGCCACCGCAATGGCCGAGGTGGCCGGCAGCGCGACGAGTACCACCCGATCGTTGGTCGCACTCTGAGCTTTCTGCTTTGCCGATACCGACACCACGATCGCGTCGGTGGCCACGACATGCGGGTTGGCTTGCGAGCTGTTCTCCGACGCGGCCACGACGTCGACGACATCACCCGGTCGTACCAAGTCGATGAGTGCGCTGTCAGCCGGATGCACCGGCACAATCCGGGCGTCGGGCCCGGCGGCCGACTCGGCGAGTCGACGGCCCAGCAGCCGGACGTCGGTGAGCACTTCGCCCCGCCGCGCCGGCCCCGCCAGCGTCGAGCCGACAACCGCACCGACGTCCGACTGCGATCCGTCGGGAACTGTTGGGATTAGCCGTGTTTCGAGGCGGAGGTCATCGGCGGTCAGCGCGTTGCCGGGGCTGAGGTCACGCGCGGCCACCACGACATGCGCGCGGTCGCCGTCGGGATCGGGCCGCAACGCGGCGGCCCCGGCCAGCATCACCAGCCCGCCCGCGGCAATGCGCCGGGCCAGCACCGTCCGCGACCAGTCTGGGCGTAGCCACTGCGAAATCCGGTCCGGCAGAGACGGATTCAACGATTTTGGGGAATCTCCCACCCGCCAACAATAGGCGTGGCAGCACAATAAGTGCGGCCGCCGAACGGCCGCTTGTGGATAACCGGCTAGCTGGAGGTGGTCGCGGCCGACTTCGACGACGAGTCGGACTTCTCAGTCGACGAGCTGCTCGAGGAGTTGGACTTCTCCGACGAGCTGGACGTGTCGCTTGAACTGGACCCCTCGGAGCTCGACGACGAACTCGACTTGGCCGAGCCGTTACTCGAGCTCTTCGTCGACTCGCGGCTGTCGTTGCGGTAGAAGCCGCTGCCCTTGAACACCACCCCGACGGAGCCGAACAGCTTGCGCAGCCGACCCGAGCACTTCTCGCACGTGGTCAGGGCATCGTCACTGAATGCCTGGACCGCATCAAAGCGATTGTCGCACTCGGTGCAGGCATAGCTGTAAGTCGGCACACAAACCTCCGTGATGATCTAAACGCTTAGCACTCTACCGTCTCAAGTGCTAGAACCGCCATGTGGCACGTGTCATTCCCGCTCGGCGCGGACGCCAGTGTAGGACCCCATCTGGCGTGTCATATGTGACACGAACGTGAGATAGATCGAGAGGCCGCGCGGCAGTTGCGGCCGGGGTGATCGCACGGCACGGCCTTTCCCTCGTTCTATGGGCCTCTGGCAGTTCTTGGCAGTCCGGTGCGTGGCATTGGCAGCGCATCGATGGCCATCGTTGATGAGGTGAAGGCACCCTCCGGCCCTGAAGAATTCGTTATCAAGTTCGGCGACTTCTGGAACGATCCTGCACCGCAACGGTTGTCGGAACTCCTACATTCCGACGTGGTCCTCGTGCAGCCGCTCGCGCCTCGCGTAGTCGGGATCGAGGCTGCGCAAAAGCAGTTCCAGCGATTCTTAAACTGTCTTCCAGACCTGCGTGCATGCGTCGACCATTGGTGTGGGGATGCCAACCTAGTGTTCATTGAATTCCGGCTGCGTGCCCGCATCGCGGGCGACCTGATCGAGTGGCCTAACGTCAACCGGCTCGAACTGTGCGATGGCAAGGCCGTCAAACGCGTGACCTATTTCGACCCTCTCGCGATCCTGCCCACGCTGCTGCGCCATCCGTCAATAGCGTGGCGATGGTGGAGTTCGGCATGAGCGCCCCCGAAAGCTGATGCCGATGGGTGAGCAAGGTCGTCATTGAGTTGGGCGAGCGACGCCTTGGATGTCGGTGAACAGCGCAACTTTGGTTGTGGGGTTCCTCGATGGATCAGACGTCGGTCGGTAGCGCTGAGCCCAACGCCCTCATCGTTACCTTAATTTAGCCTTATTTTTCTTAATTTTGGTGTACGGTTCGGCGGTATGAATGCCAAACCAGCTGGCGAGGCCAGTCTCATGACGAAGAGTGGTCGTGAACACGCGGTTGTGTTGGGCGCTGGGATGGCCGGTTTGTTTGCAGCGCGAGTGCTTTCGGAGTTCTACGACGCGGTTACCGTCGTGGAACGTGACACGTTGCTCGACCATCCGAGTCACCGCCAAGGCGTTCCTCAGGACCGCCATCTGCACAATTTCTTGGGCCGCGGTGTGCAGGCGCTGGCGGAGCTCTTTCCTGGACTGCTCGATGAGATGGCCGCAGCTGGTGCCATCGTCGTTGACGACGGGGACTTGGGACGCATCTATGCCCGGATGGGCAAATGGGAACTAAAGCGCTCGGGCACGGTGGCGGATCCGACAGGGTTGACGTTGTGCCTGGCGAGTCGACCGTTCGTCGAGTTCTATGTGCGCCGACGGGTGGCAGCCCTGCCCGGAGTCACGTTCCTGGACGGTCATGACGTCCTTGAGCCGATCGCTGCGGATAACGCGGTCACCGGTGTGCGAATCGTCGACCGCCGCAGCGAGATAACGACGGCGCTGAATGCCGATCTGGTGGCGGATGCGTCCGGACGATCGGCGCGCATCGCCGCGTTTCTCGAACGCCTGGGATACGGGCGGCCGGCTGAGGAGCGGTCCCCGACTGCGGTCGGGTATGCCAGTCAGCGACTCGCGATCCCCAGCGGATGCATCGAACAGCAGTTGGTCGTGTCGAACCGAGGGCCCCGCGAGCCTGGCGTGCTGCTGTTGGCCTGCGAGCAAGACTCCTGGATGCTGGCCGTCGGTCGCTCCGTTGAGAATGGCGGGGCCCCAGCCGATTTCGCCACGATGCTGACCTTGTCCGAAGATGTCCTACCCCGGGCTATCGCCGATGCGCTGCACAATGGGCAACCTATCGGTGAGATCGCAACTTTCCGCAATCCCGCTGCAGTGTGGCGGCGCTATGACCAGATGCGACGATTCCCGCGCGGCTTGCTGGTGATCGGTGATGCATTGTGCAGCCTCAATCCTATCTACGGGCAGGGCATGACAATGGCCGCATTGCAAGCCTTGACATTGCGCCACTGCCTGCGCAGCGGCGACGACGCTTTGGCGCACCGCTTCTTCACCGGCGCCGCACTGCACATCAATCCGGTGTGGACCCGCAACCACGCCAACGACCGCCTCCCGTCACCTAGCCGCAAGCGCTCAATACAACAGCGACTGCGTCGTCAGATCGTCAAAGCCACCTTGATCGCGGCCTCCAACGACACCACGGTGGCCGAACGCCTCCTGCGAGTGGTCCACCTCATCGATCCAGCCAGCCGGCTGAACGACCCCGCCCTGTTGCCCCATGTCGTCGCCGCCAACGTGCGCCACCTGCTCGCGGGGTTCCGAGGACCGCAGCGCCTACTTCAACGGTCTCGTCTAGCCCACGTCGCCGCCCACCCGTGATATCTGCGGATTCGGCCCGGCACCTGCTCGGCCGTGCAGATCGACCATGTGGTCGCGCTGGCCGACGCCTGGTAAACGGCGCACGCTTGTGGGAGGGCCAGCGCCGGCGCGACTTCGCCAACGACCCGCGCAACCTGTTGGCCGTGGCCGGTCAGGTCAACT
>NZ_DASXHW010000246.1:0-17304 GCF_036488105.1 Mycobacterium sp.
TGGTCAGCCACGGGTCACGACCTCGACCAGGGCAAGCACGCCGAACCAGCCGGGTGCCAGCGCCAGAATGAATGCGCCAAGCGCGGTCAGCCAACGACGGCGGGCCATCAGAACCACCAGCAGTCCGACGGCGCTGGGAAATCCGACCACCAACGCGATCGCTACGTCGGGGCGCATGCGGGCATGCTCCACGGTCAGCGCGGCCGTGCCGCCCAGCAGCCCGGCGGCGACGCCGAGCAGCATCGCGCTGGTCAAAAGCCAGGGCCGCGGCAGCGGAATCACGATTCAAAGATACTGCCGGCGCTGCCCGCTACGGCTTTACCGGTTCGGCGCGCCCTGCCGGGACTGGGCACGCGTCGACGGCGGCCGCGACCACCGGTGCGCGTGCGGGCAACCGTTCGCCGCGCTCGTAGTCGGCTCCGGTAAGCACCGAAGTCGCAGCCAGCTCGGTGTTTTCGCGGTCGGTGAAGGCGCGTCCGCGGGACAAAAACCTCTTTCCCTCGGGCGCTTCCAGGCTGAACCCGCTGCCCCGGCCGGGCACCACGTCGATGACGAGCTGGGTGTGTTTCCACGCCTCGAACTGCGGCCCCGAGATCCACACCGGCACCCCGTCGGCTCCGACGTCGAGCACACCGAGCAGCACGTCGCGATCACCGATGATGAACTCCCCTTCGGCGTAGCACATCGGCGACGACCCGTCGCAGCAGCCGCCGGACTGGTGAAACATCAACGGGCCGTGCTGGTCTCGCAGCTGATCGAGCAGCGTGGCCGCATCGGCGGTGACCACCACCCGGGTGGTCATTTGAAGCCACTCATCAGAAGAATCCTTGCGCTTTCTTCGAATACGACACCAGCAGGTTCTTGGTCTGCTGGTAGTGGTCGAGCATCATCTTGTGGTTTTCCCGGCCGAACCCGGACTGCTTGTAGCCGCCGAACGCGGCGTGCGCGGGATACACGTGGTAGCAGTTGACCCACACCCGCCCGGCCTGGATGTCGCGACCGGCCCGGTAGGCGGTGTTCCCGTCGCGACTCCACACTCCCGCGCCCAGGCCGTAGAGGGTGTCGTTGGCGATCGAGATGGCGTCGTCGTAATCCTTGAACGACGCGACCGAGACCACCGGTCCGAAGATCTCTTCTTGGAAGATCCGCATCTTGTTGTTGCCGGCGAAGATGGTGGGCTGCACGTAGTAGCCACCGGAGAGGTCGCCGCCCAACTCGGCGCGTTCCCCTCCGCAAAGGACCCTCGCGCCTTCATCTTTGCCAATCTCGATGTAGGACAACACCTTTTCCAGTTGGTCGTTGGACGCCTGCGAGCCGACCATCGTCTCGGTGTCCAGCGGATCGCCCTGCCGGACCGCCTTGGTGCGAATGGCCGCCAGCTCCAGGAATTCGTCGTAGATGTCGGCCTGCACCAGGCTGCGCGACGGGCAGGTGCACACCTCGCCCTGGTTGAGCGCGAACATAGTGAACCCTTCCAGCGCCTTGTCCTGGAAGTCGTCGTGGGCGGCCATCACATCGTTGAAGAAGATGTTGGGGCTCTTGCCGCCCAGTTCGAGGGTGACCGGGATCAGGTTCTGGCTGGCGTACTGCATGATCAGTCGCCCAGTGGTGGTCTCGCCGGTGAAGGACACCTTGGCGATCCGATTGCTCGATGCCAGCGGCTTGCCTGCTTCGGCGCCAAATCCGTTGACGACGTTGACCACCCCGGGCGGCAGCAGATCGCCGATCAGCGACATCAAATAGAGCACCGATGCCGGTGTCTGCTCGGCCGGCTTGAGCACCGCGGCATTGCCGGTCGCCAGCGCGGGGGCCAGCTTCCAGGTGGCCATCAGGATCGGGAAATTCCACGGGATGATCTGTCCGACCACGCCCAGCGGCTCGTGGAAGTGATAGGCGACGGTGTCGTCGTCGATCTGCGACAGCGAGCCCTCCTGGGCCCTGATGGCGCTTGCGAAATACCGGAAATGGTCGACGGACAACGGGATGTCGGCGGCCAGCGTCTCGCGGATCGGTTTGCCGTTGTCCCAGACTTCGGCAAGCGCCAGCGACTCCCGGTTCGCTTCGATACGGTCAGCGATCTTGTTCAAGATCGCGGCCCGCTCGGCGGGGGCGGTCTTGCCCCAGGCCTTGGCCGCGCCATGAGCGGCGTCGAGGGCCTTCTCGACATCGGCGGCGTCCGAACGCGCCACCTCGCAGAACGGCTGGCCGGTGACCGGCGTCAGGTTTTCGAAGTAGCGGCCGGCAGCCGGCGCCACCCACTCGCCGCCGATGAAGTTGTCGTACCGCGATTCAAAGGACATCAACGCGTCAGCGGTGCCGGGACGTGCATAGATCGTCATCGAATGAGCTCCTCCGTATGGCGTGACAAAACTCACATTACCGCCGCACCCGTCCGTAAGGTGAGCAGGCGAACCGCACGAAAGGAGGCCCGCGATGTCTGCGACCGATCCGACCGCCGACACCCTGCGACATTGGAGCGCAGTCGCTTCGGCCTGGGACAAATACCGAAACCGACTCTTCGAAGATGTGCGGTCAGTTTCGGAGTGGATCGTAGAGCAAGTCGACCCTCAACCGGGCCAGACGGTGCTGGAGCTGACGGCGGGTCCCGGAGAAACGGGCTTTCTCGCCGCGGGCCGCCTCGGTTCCACCGGCCGCCTCATCAGCAGTGATTTCGTTCCCGCGATGGTGGAGGCGGCCCGTCGTGGAGCCGACGAGCGGGGTTTCGACAATGTGGAGTGCCGCGTCCTCGACGCCCAGCAGATCGACTTGCCGGATAGCAGCGTCGAAGGCGTTCTGTCGCGGTTCGGGCTGATGCTCGTGCCACACCAGCAACGAGCGATCGCCGAGATCCGGCGCGTGCTGCGGCCGGGCGGACGGTGCGCCTACGCCACGTGGGGAATGCCGCAGCACAACCCGTGGATATTTCAAGTCGTCGCGGCCTTGGTGCAGAACGGCGTAGCACCTCCGGGTGACCCTTTCGCCCCCGGCGGCCTGTTCTCGCTCGCCACCGCGGAAAGCAACCAGGCCCTCGCTGCCGCCGGTGGTTTCACGGACGTCACCATCAGCGAGCTGGCCGGCACCATGCGGTTCGACGACCCAGACGACTATTGGACCCACATCGCCGCCGTCGCCGGACCCGTGGCAGAGCTGGTGAGCTCGCTCGACGCCGACCAAGTCACGGCGATCCGCAGCAATCTGGAGTCGTCATTGGCTGCCTTCGAACGCGACGGCGCACTGGAGATACCCTGGCTGGCCACCGTCACGAGCGTCGCCTGACCGCCCGCCACAGCCTGCCGCGACAATGGGTCTCGTGACCGACGACGACCCACATTTCTGGCTGGAAGACATTCTCGGCGACGAAGCGCTCGACTGGGTGCGCGCCCGCAACGATCCGACGGTGGCCCAGTTCGCCGGCGAGGAGTTCGAGCGGATGCGCGCCGAAGCGCTCGAGGTCCTCGACACCGACGCCCGCATCCCGTACGTGCGCCGCCGCGGCGAATACCTGTACAACTTCTGGCGCGACGCCACCAATCCGCGCGGGCTGTGGCGGCGGACGACGCTGAACAGCTACCGCAGCGACGCCACCGAGTGGGACGTGTTGATCGACGTCGACGAGCTGGCCCGCATCGACGACGAGAACTGGGTCTGGTCCGGAGCCATCGTCATCGAACCCGAATTCACCCGCGCCCTGATCAACCTGTCGCGTGGCGGGGCGGACGCCGTCGTCGTGCGCGAATTCGACATGCAGACACGCGAATTCGTCGCCGACGGGTTCGAGCTACCGGAGGCCAAGACGCAGATCGGCTGGGACGATCCGGACACCGTCCTGGTCGGCACCGATTTCGGACCCGACTCGCTGACCGAATCCGGCTACCCGCGCATCGTCAAGCGGTGGCGTCGCGGTACGCCCCTCGAGGACGCGGAACTGCTCTTCGAGGGGGCCCGCACCGATGTCAGCGTCGGCGGGTCCACCGATCGGACACCGGGCTTCGAGCGCACCTTCGTGTCCCGGTCCACCGACTTCTGGAACAGCCAGCGCTATGAACTGCGCGGCTCGGAACTGATCCACCTCGACGTTCCCTCCGATGCGAGCAGCATCTCCATTCACCGCGAATGGCTGCTGATCGAACCGCGCACCGACTGGACCTTCGGTACCACCAGGTATTGCGCCGGCTCGTTGCTCGCGGCCAAATACGACGACTTCCTCTGCGGATCACGGGAATTGACGGTGGTCTTCGAACCCGACGCGCACACCTGCCTGCATCAGTACGCCTGGACCCGCGATCGGCTGCTGCTCGTCACGCTGGCCGATGTGGCCAGTCGGGTGGAGATCGTCACACCAGGTAGCTGGAAGCGCGCACCGCTGGCCGGAATTCCCGCAGCCACCGAGAGCGTGATCGTCGCCGCCGACGACACCGGCGACGAATTCTTTCTGGACTCCAGCGGCTTCGACAGTCCGTCGCGGCTGTTGCGCGGCACCGGCACTGACCCGCTCGAGGAGGTCAGGGCCGCGCCGGGCTTCTTCGATGCCGAAAACCTCACCGTGCATCAATATTTCGCGACGTCGAAGGATGGCACCGCGATCCCGTATTTCGTCGTCCGATCCGGTGAGATCGATGGGCCCGGCCCCACCCTGCTGTACGGCTACGGCGGCTTCGAGAACTCATACACCCCCGGCTACAGCCCGGTGATGGGCCGACTCTGGTTGGCCCGCGGTGGCACCTACGCGCTGGCCAACATCCGCGGCGGCGGTGAGTACGGGCCGCGCTGGCACACCCAGGCGATGCGCGAGGGGCGACACTTGGTCGCTGAAGACTTCGCAGCGGTGGCAACCGATTTGGTGAACCGCGGCATCACCACGGTGCCGCAACTCGGCGCGCAGGGCGGTAGCAACGGCGGACTGTTGATGGGCATCATGCTGACCAAGTACCCAGAACTGTTCGGCGCGTTGGTGTGCCAAGTCCCGCTGCTGGATATGCGCCGCTTCCATCTGCTGCTGGCCGGCGCATCCTGGGTCGCCGAGTACGGCAATCCCGACGACCCGGCCGACTGGGAATTCATCGCCGAATACTCGCCCTACCAGAATGTTTCGGCCGACGGCGACTACCCGCCGGTGCTGATCACCACGTCCACCCGCGACGACCGCGTGCATCCCGGACATGCCCGAAAGATGACGGCGGCGTTGGAAGCCAGCGGCCACCGGGTCTGGTACTACGAGAACATCGAAGGCGGCCACGCCGGTGCGGCCGACAACGCGCAAAGCGCGTTCAAGACGGCGCTGGCCTTTGCGTTTCTGTGGCGGATGCTGGGTACTTGACAGTGCAAGATACGAGGGTGTGGTGTGGTGCGATGCGATTGCCGTCCAAGCTGTGCGCGACGATCGCCGCCGCGGCATTGCTGACCGTGCCGGGCTGCTCCAAAGTCGTCACTGGTGCCGCCGTCCCGGATCCTCACCAACCTGCGGCCAAAAGCAGTCCGTGCGAACAGGTTTCAGCGCCCCTGACGGCCATTGACTCACACGCCGACGGCGAGCCACGGCTGCGAATTCCACAGCCGCCGGGTTGGGAGCGCGCGTCGATGCTCGACTCAGAGGTCATCCGCTTCACGATGAGAAACAAGGACCTGTTGGCCGACAACTTCATGCCCACCGCGGTGGTAACCCTCGAATCCGTGCCCGGTGCGGCCACCGATGACCAAACGATTTTCGACCAGGAACGAGCTGCACTGGTCGACCGCCTTGGCGCCACCGGGTTGCACACCAAAGAGACCACTCTGTGCGGCGATACGGCCGAGCTCGTCGACTACGACGCCCCGAGTATGGGTCGTATCCCGCCGCGCAAGATCAGGACGCTGATGGTCGCAGCCACCTTCGATACCAACACCTACGTCTCGACCGTCACGGTCCAGTCCACCGATCCGGACAACCCCGTGTATGCCCGCGACACCGGGACCGTCCTGACCGGGTTTCAGATGCTGCCGCCCGGCGGCGGCTAGCGAAGCGTCCTCGTTCAATACGGCGCGATACTGATCTGCTCACTTTTCGTCCAGATTCGGCGAAACGCCACGGATAACCTTTGGTGTGATAAGCCTGAGGGGTACCTTAATTTTCAATGAGACGCAGCAGTAGGGAAACCGAGGGAGGGTCGGGATGAACCCGGTGTTGATAGGCGGATTGTCGGTGGTCACCTCCCTGTTTGCAGTCGGCGTCTACCAGCTGCAGACGCGCCTCGAACGGTGGGATGCCCGACGGCACGCCGAGGACTGATGCCAGCTGTCCCCCGGTGGCGCCGCGGCTCTTGACCCCTGAGTCCGAAGCGGCTTCGCTTCGGCTATGCCGACAACCGATTTCGAGACACTGCTGTACACGACGGCGGGGGCCGTCGCGACCATCACGCTGAACCGCCCTGAGTCGCTGAACACCATCGTCCCGCCGATGCCCGACGAAATCGAGGCCGCCATCGGCGTGGCCGAGCGGGACCCGGAGATCAAGGTCATCGTGCTGCGCGGTGCCGGCCGGGCGTTCTGCGCCGGCTACGACTTCGGCGATGGCTTCCAGCAGTGGGGCGAGGCGATGAACACCGACGGGCGATGGGACCCGGGCAAGGATTTCGCGATGGTCAGCGCCCGCGAAACCGGTCCAACTCAGAAGTTCATGGCGATCTGGCGGGCATCCAAACCGGTGATCGCACAGGTGCACGGCTGGTGCGTCGGCGGGGCCAGCGATTACGCACTGTGCGCCGACATCGTCATCGCCAGCAACGACGCCGTCATCGGCACCCCGTACAGCCGGATGTGGGGTGCCTACCTGACCGGGATGTGGCTGTACCGGCTCAGCCTCGCCAAGGTCAAGTGGCACTCGTTGACCGGCCGGCCGCTCACCGGAGTGCAGGCCGCCGAGGTCGAGTTGATCAACGAGGCGGTCCCGTTCGAGCGGCTGGAGGCGAGGGTTGCCGAGATCGCCACGGAGCTGGCACGAATTCCGTTGTCGCAGTTGCAAGCTCAGAAATTGATCGTCAACCAGGCCTACGAGAACATGGGCCTGTCCTCGACCCAGACGTTGGGCGGCATCCTCGACGGCCTGATGCGCAACACGCCCGAAGCGCTCGACTTCATTCAGACCGCCGCGACCAAGGGCGTCCGGGCCGCCGTCGAGCGCCGCGACGGGCCGTTCGGCGACTACAGCCAGGCACCGCCGGAGCTACGCCCCGATCCATCACACGTCATCACGCCCTAAGGCGCGGCGCGTCAACGCCCGGGTGGCATCAACACCGTGTCGATCATGTACACCTGCGCGTTGGCTGTGGGCACTCCGCCACACACCAGGCCGGCGTTGTTGACCTTGAGCCCGTTACCGCCGCCGGTCACGTTCACCGGCGCGCCCTGCACTGTAGGGTGTGAACCGTCGACCTGTGTAGGGCTCAGCTGGCCGGGCACCACGTGATACGTCAGGATGCTCTTCAACATGTCCGAATTGGTTTTCAGCTCGTTGACAGTCGCGGCCGGCAGCTTGCTGAAGGCGGCGTCGGTCGGCGCGAAAACCGTGTACTGACCGCTGTTTAGCGTGTCGACCAGGTTCACCTGCGGGTTGAGTTGACCGGAGACCGCCGCGGTCAGAGTCGTCAGCTCGGGGTTGTTCGAGGCCGCCACCGCGACCGGGTCCTGCGACATCCCGGAGACCGATGCGGGGCCGTCCGGGTGCATTGCCGCGTAGTCCGAACAACCCGAACCGACGAGATTCGGTGCGGCCGTGGCGGGTACGCACGTGGCGAGGGCAAGACCCATTGCGGCGGCTGCCGCGAGACCCGTTGCCGGGATCACCTTGGTTTGGATGTTCATCACTTCAGGCTCCTCAATGTCGATAGCTACACCGGTGATTCGGAGCCGGACGCACCGTGGATGGGCTGCGGCGCGAATCAGCCGTAGGTGAAGGAAAAGACCTGCAGCCCTTTGCTGGCGCGCACATCGATGGATCCGCGGGTCACGTCGCTGGCCGCGACGATCTGGTGTGACGTCGGTGGACCACTGACCGGTACCGTCGTCGTCTTGCCGTCGCGGGTAACAGCGAGGCTGCCGGTTCCGCCGACGACGATGTAGACATTCTTGGCGTGGAAATTCAGTTTGATGCTCGAGGAATCGCCGTCCGCCGTCGCGCCCTGGTAGTCCAGCACCCACGGTCCCTGCAGGGCAAAGGAATCGGCGGGCAGTGCCGGTGGATACCCGAACGTGGCGCTCCCCTGGTCGTATACACCGTTTCCGGCGTAATTGGAGGCCTTGCCCACCCCGAAGTACGTCTCGCGCGTCAGATCCAGCTTCGGGGTGGTGTCGGGGGCGTCTACAGACGGTGGCAGCGAAACCCCGGGACGGGCGGCGGTGAGCAGCTCGCGGATCACGTCTTCGGTGCCGTTGTAGTCGCCCTCGCCGAACTTGATATGCCGCACCACGCCGTTGGCGTCGATCACGTATTCCGCCGGCCAGTATCGGTTTCGGTAGTTGGTCCACGTCGAGTAACTGTTGTCCTGAGCAACCGGGTAGCTGATGCCCAGGTCAGCGGCGCCCTTTTTCACGTTGTCCGTGACCTTTTCGAACGCGTACTCGGGAGTGTGCACGCCGATGATCTCGAAACCGCGGTCGTGATACGCCTTGTACCAGCCTTCGACGTGCGGGATGGCGCGCTGGCAGTTGATGCAGGAGTAGGCCCAGAAGTCGATCAGCACCACCTTGCCGTGCAGCGCGCGTAGATCGACTGGTTTGTCACCGGGGGTGTTCAACCAGGCGGTGATGCCTTTGAGATCGGGCGCCGGACCGCAATTCTCTAGTTGTGCAGATCCGTTGTGGCAGTTCGACAACCCTTTGTTCTGGTCGTTGACGATACCACCGAGATTGAGAGCTTGCTGGATCTTCTGGTCGCCGCCCAACTTGTTCTCCAATGAACTCGTGTAGTCGGGAATCGCCCGCTGCAGCGCCGCAGGCAGGTTGAACACCAATGCCACCGCCAGCAGCATGGTCACAATCCCTGCTATAACCCGAATCTGGCGCTGCCGACGACGAAAAGCGCTGACCCGTTGGGAAACTCGCTGACCGGCAAGCGCAAAGAACAACAGCGGCACCGCGGTGCCCAAGGCGAAGGACACAGTCAAAATGACGACAGGCAGACCGATGTTCGCGGTGGCCCCGGCCACCACGATCGCCGCCAGCACCGGGCCCGCGCAGGGCACGTAGAGCACACCGAGCGCCAGCCCGAGACCAAACCCGCTTGCGCGCGTGGCGATCTGCTTTTGCGGGATGCGGGCAAAGGGTCGCTCCAGTAGCTGCTCGAAGCGCGGGAAAATCAGGCCGAGGCCGATGGCCACCAACGCGGCCAGCGCCACCCAGCGGATCACGTCCTGCGGCAGGTGCAACAGCGATAGGAGTGCCGAGCCGACCAGCGTGACCAGGCTGAAGCTCAGCACCAGCCCGACGATGACCCGATACGGCCGCGACACATCGCGTTTGGCTTCGACGGCCACCGTCCCTTCGGACGTGCCGGTGGTTCCGGAGAAGAAGATCACCGGCAATACCGGCAGGATGCACGGCGAAATGCCGGTGATGAGGCCTCCGACCAAACCGATCAATGCGAGCGACACCATGATCATTATTCGCGCCCAGCGTCGTTTCGGATTGGTCGGGCGCCTGAACAGGCGATAGGGCAGCCCGGGGGACCGGGCTGCCCTATCTTCACGACGATCCGCGACCGCTACGGGCTGGGTGGCACCAGCACAGTGTCGATCATGTACACCGTCGCGTTCGCGGTGTGCACTCCGCCGCACACCAAGCCCGCGTCGTTGACTTTGAGGTCGCTCCCCATGCCGACCACGTTCACCTCGGCGCCCTGCAGCGTCTTGTGCATGCCGTCGACCTTGGCCGGGCTCGCCTGCCCTTGCACCACATGGAAAGTCAGGATGCTCTTCAACTTGTCAGTGTTCGTCTTGAGATCGTCGAGCGTGGCCGCCGGTAACTTGTCGAATGCGGCGTTGGTCGGCGCGAACACCGTGTACTGGCCGTTGTTGAGGGTGTCGACGAGGTTGACGTTCGGGTTCAACTTGCCCGACAGAGCCGCGGTCAAGGTGGACAGCATCGGGTTGTTCGACGCTGCCGTCGCAACCGGGTCTTGTGCCATTCCGGCCACCGAAGCCGGACCATTCGGATGCATCGCGGCGTAGTCCGCGCATCCGGAGCCGACCAGGTCACTGGCCGGAGCCGCTGCGGCACCGGTCATGGCCGGGGCCGCCGAGCTGCTGGTGGGCTGCGCGCTGGACTGTTGCCCGGCGTCGGTTTTGTTGCTCGAACACGCCGAGAACCCCAGCGCCGCAAGCGCCGCGAAACCCACGGCGAGTGTCTTCCTCTGACCGTCCTTCATCCCGCTTAACTCCTTTGTCATCGCGGCCGAAGCCGCCACTTTTGTCACTGGATGCAAGGCATTCGGAGCAGTCCGCGGGACGGATGGGTCACACGCATCGATCGTTGTGACGGCTATCGCTCATCCGCGGGGCCGTCCACTCCGAATACGTGGTGTGCAACAACCAAGCCACCTCTACGTTGTGGACGACGTCGCGGAGACTGAGCCCGACGCTCCCCTGGTGCTCGTCAGCAGCCAAAGCCGCCCAACAGCAACCGATTCAGACTGCTGGGCGCAGGTTTTAGCAGCGCCGTGCGGGCCGCTGGCCGCCGCATCAGCGGTGTTCGCCGACCGACTGCTTCGCCGCGCCGTCACCGGCCTGCCGATGCGGTTGGCCTACCCCGACGGCACGGTGATCGGCGCGGGCGACGCATCGTCACCGACGCTGACCGTCAGCGACCCGGACCGGTTGGCACGCCGGATGGGACGCCATGGACTCGTCGGCTTCGGCGAGTCCTACATGGCCGGCGAATGGGAGTCGGCAGATCTGGTCGCGGTGCTGACCACCATCGCGCCGGCGCTGAGCCATCTCGTCCCGCGCGGACTGCGCTGGCTCAAACTTCTCGCGCCCGCCGCACACCCGCGTGTGCCGCGATTCAGCCGGGAACAGATGCAGCGCAACATCGCCGCGCACTACGACGATGTGTCCAGCGATCTGTTCATCGAGTTCCTCGACGAGACCATGACGTACTCGAGCGCGCTGTTCGATCGCCTGCCCGCGTCCTGGCCCGGCCTGGCCCAAGCGCAGCGGCGCAAAATCGACCGACTGCTGGATGCCGCCGGCGTCGGACCCGGCACCCGACTGCTGGAGGTCGGCACCGGCTGGGGCGAATTCTGTATCCGCGCAGCAGCCCGCGGCGCCGTCGTCCGCTCCGTCACCCCCTCGGATCGCCAGATGTGGCTGGCCCGCCAACGAATCGCCGCTGCCGGCAAATCCGATCGGGTGCGCATCGATCTGTGCGATTATCGCGACATCGACGGACACTACGACGCTGTGATTTCGGTGGAGATGGTCGAGGCCGTGGGGCATCGCTCATGGCCGGATTTCCTGAGCACCCTGGGCCGGCTGGTCAAACCCGGCGGGCACGTGGTGATCCAGGCGATCGCCATGCCACACGCACACATGCTTGCCACCCGCAACAGCCAGACCTGGATGCAGAAGTACATCTTCCCCGGCGGACAGATTCCGTCAGTCAAAGCTCTGCTCGCAATTACGCAGCGGGACAGCACATTACGCTTGTTCGATATGGCCGAGCTAGGCGACCACTACGCGGAAACACTGCGACTCTGGCGCGAGCGATTTATGCAACGCCGAAAGACGCTGTCGCACATCGGCTTCGACGAGATCTTTGCGCGGATGTGGGAGCTGTACCTGGCGGACCGGGAGGCCGGATTCCGGTCCGGCAATCTCAACGTATATCAGTGGACGTTCGTCAACCAAGCCGTGCCATGATCGCCGACTTCGCCGTCGGCCATCGCATCGGCCGCTACAACATCGTCGACGTCGCCTGGGAACCGGGATTCATCGCTGTCGCGGCCGTCGCCGCGGTTCTCGGCACCGGAGACCCGACCCGCCGGTGGCTGCCGCGCCCGCCCCGATCGGCGCGATCGTGACGACCGCCGTTGCTGAGCGGATAAGCTACCGACCGATGACCGAAGCAAGCCGCGGTAGCGAACTGGACTCATTGCTGCGTCGGGTGGCGCGCCAGGATGCTGACGCGTTCGCCGCTCTCTACGACCGCACCCGGGCCCGGGTCTACGGGTTGATCATCCGCGTGCTGCGCGACGCCGGCTACAGCGAGGAGACCACCCAGGAGGTCTACCTGGAGGTGTGGCGGACCGCCCACGCGTACGACTCCGCCAAGGGCTCCGCGATGTCCTGGCTGATGACCATGGCGCATCGCCGCGCCATCGACCGGGTGCGTACCGAGCAATCCGCCGGCCAGCGGGAGTCGCGGTACGGCGCAGCCACCGTCGAGCGGCCCGGCGATCTGGTCGCTGATTCGGCGATCGCCGCTGATGAGCGCCGCCGGGTGGCGGCCTGCCTGGACTCACTGACCGATGTGCAACGGCAGTGCATCGAGCTGGCCTACTACGGCGGATTGACATATGCCGAAGTCTCACAGCGGTTGTCGGCCAACCTGTCGACGATCAAGTCCCGGATGCGTGACGCGTTGCGCGGTCTCCGCGGCTGTCTGGGGGTGACATGACCGAGCCGAACCCGTTCGAACTGCTCGAGCTGGCCACGCCTTACGCGCTGAACGCCATCTCCGACAGCGAGCGCGCGGCCATTGACCGGCAACTCGGCGCGGCGCCGACCCCGGTTGCCGAAGCGTTCGCCGACGAGGTGCGCGCCATCCGCGAGACGATGGCGGTGATCTCGGCGGTGACGGCGGCTGAACCACCGGACCAGTTGCGCGCCGCTGTGCTGGCCGGCACGCGGGCCGATACCGCCCGCCGGTCTCGTTGGCGCAGAGCCGTATTGGCTGCGGCAGCGGCGATCGTGGTGGCATTGGCGGCCTTCGGCGCCGGAGTCGCGCTGCGACCCACGCCCACACCGGCCACGGCCGAGCAGATCATGGCGGCACCCGACGTGCGATCGGTCTCGGCCGATGTGGCCGGCGGGAAGGCGACGGTGGTGTTCTCGCGGGACAAGAATGCCGGCATGCTGCTGCTGAATAACGTGCCGCCACCCTCGTTCGGGACCGTATATGAAATGTGGCTGGTCGGCGACAAGGGTCCGGTTCCGGCGGGCACGATGGACACCGCCGCCGTCACGCCGTCGACCACGCACATGTTCACCGACCTCGGTCACTCCAGCATGCTGGCGTTCACTGTCGAACCCGGCAACGGCTCCCCGCAGCCGACCGGGAAGATCTTCGCCAAACTGTCACTGACCTAGCCAGCTATGCCGCATTGGGGAATCCGATAACGCCGGCACCATGGGGAGGAACTGGTGTGACAACACTTGAGCGAACACCGTTCACCTCTTCCGCAAGCTGCCGAGGCCAGCCGCTAAGACGCCCAAGACCACCAGCACGCCGCCCGCGGCCAACGTCAGGTCGAGCCAGGCGTGCAGGCTGCTCTCGGCCTGGCCGACCATCACGTCGGCGATCCCGCGGATGCCGCCGGTGGCGTTGGTAAGCGTGTCGCTGATCGGCTGGCGGGCCAGTTCGATCGCCGCCCATCCCCCGGCGCCGGCCAGCAGCGCAGAGATTCCGAGGCCGGCCAATGCCCGACTGCGGCTGCGTGCGGCGGCTAACGTCAGCAGCGCGCACCAGCCGGCCACCACCACCACGCAGATGCTTGCCCGTAAACCCCAGGTGGCCAGCGGCCGTAACTCACCCGGCCGCAACATCTTCGGCGTCGATACCGTCACCGGTACCCGAACCGTTTCGGGCAACTGGACGTTGTAGGTCGCCAACAGTTGCTCGAACGCGGCGTCTTTGAGCATGCCAGACAGGTCGACGCCCTGCTCGTCACCCGCGGACTGCGTGCGCGCGCCGGTGAACACCCAGTCGTGCGCCAGCCGGTTGGCGTCGGCGAACTGCGCCGGAAAATCGGGCCCGGCGGTGTAGCCAGCCGCGACAGCGTGCAATTGCGCCGAATCGACATGGAGACTGTGTTGGTTCATCAGAACCGTTGCCGTGGTCGCGAGTTCAGCTGCCACCGCGGCCTGCAGCGCCTTGTCGCCGGCCGCTTTTCGTGCCATAGCCGTATAGCCGTTGACGTCGACGACGTGGGTCTGAGCCCACACCGTCGGTACGGCGACAGCCAGCGCGACCGTGGCACACAGCCACAGCAGTGCCGCCAGCGCGAAACGCATTACTTGGCGACGCGACGCGGACGCGACAGCGCCATCCTGGTCATCAGCTTGTTCGTCCGCTTCAGCGCCTTCAGCGAATTGTGGTAATAGTTCTGGCCCGCTCCGACATTGGTGCGGGGCCCGACGACGGTTTCGACGCGACAGAACTTGCGCAGCCCGTCGGCGCCGCCGAACCGCGCCCCGATGCCCGACGTCTTCCAGCCGCCCATCGGCGCGGTCGTGCACATCAGGTTGGCGATCACGTCATTGATGTTAACCGCACCGCAATCAAGTTGCAGCGCAACCTCTTTAGCGCGATCGAAGTCACGGGAGAACACCGAGCCGCTCAGACCGTATTCGCTGTCGTTGGCCAGCTGGATCGCTTCCTCGACCGAACCGACCTTCATGATCGGCAGCGTGGGGCCGAAGGTCTCCTCGGTCATGCAGGCCATCGAGTGGTCCACATCGACGAGCACGGTGGCCGGGTAGAAGCTGCCCGACGTGTTGGTGCGCTGGCCACCGGTCAATGCTTTCGCACCGGCGGCCACCGCCTCGCGGACGTGGCGTTCGGTCACCGACAGCTGCTGCTCGTCGATCAACGCCCCGAAGTCGTGTCCCTCGCCGGCACCGACCTGCAGTTTCTTGACGTCGCGAACCACCGCCTCGACGAACCGGTCGTATACCTGCTCCAGCACGTACACCCGCTCCACTGAGACGCACGTCTGCCCCGCGTTAAACATCGCTCCCCACACCGCGGCGTGGGCGGCGAGGTCGACGTCGGCGTCCTCGAGAACGATCATCGGGTCCTTGCCGCCGAGTTCCAGGCTGACCGGAGTCAACCGGCGGGCGGCGCGCTCCATCACCTTGCTGCCGGTGGCGCACGAGCCGGTGAACTGGACGTAGTCGACGTTGTCGACGACGGCCTCGGAGACCTCGCGGGCGCCCTGCGCCAGCTCGAACACCGCGGGACCGCCGGACTCCTGCCAGCCGCGGCGCAGCACCTCGGCGGTCAACGGAGTGCGCTCGGACGGCTTCAGCAGCACGGCGCAGCCCGCGGCCAGGGCGCCGAGGCCGTCCATCAGCGCGTTGGCCACCGGGTAGTTCCACGGCGCGATGACGCCGACGACGGGCCGCGGCCGGTAATGAACGGTGATCTTCTTGATAGCCATGAACGGCAGTGCGGCCGGCCGCTTTTCGGGCGCCAGCGCCTTCTCCGCGGTCTTGATGTAGTAGGAGATGATCATGATCAGCATCGGCACTTCCTGTGCCGCGTCGGCCGCGGATTTACCGGTCTCTTTGATCAGCAGCTCTTCGATCTCGCCACGGTGCTCACCGAGCCACACCGCGAAGCGGGCCAGCACCTTGGCACGCCCCGACGCTCCGCGCTGCTCCCATTCGAGTTGTGCGGCGCGCAGCCCGGCAGCGATGGTGGGCACGTCGGCCGGGTTGGTCCACTGCACCTCACCGGCGATCGCGCCGTTGGCGGGACTGTGGATGGTGCCGGTGCCGGAAAACTCGGTGGTGCTGGGCGCTGTTTCGGGAGGCTTGGTGGCGGTCATAGGGGCCATCGTAGACGCGCGACTGTGACGCAGGTCGCACACCCTCGACAGGTGTCAAGTTTGCCGACCTAGGGGGCGATACCCAGCACGTACGCCGCCTGGCCGAGATGCTGCGCGCAGTCGTCGATGATGCTGACGATCCGGGCGCTGGCGGTCACGGGCGGATCCCAGTTTCGGTCGACGACGCGCTCCAAGTCGTCGGCGGTAACGCCGGCGACGAATTCCAGCGTCAGTTTGTGCACGGCCTGGTAATAGCCGACCAGCAAATCGACCGGCGCCCGCACTTTGGCCACCTCGGCCGGGCCGTGACCGAAGCCGGTGTCGTTGCGCGGCAGGTCGAGGCCGAACCGGTCCACCCACCCGTCGGCGGTCCACACCTGCTCGACACCGGCGATCGGGGCGAGTTGAACGTCCTGCACGCGCGCGCTGTGCCAGATCAGCCAGGCGATGCTGTTGGCGTCCGGGGCCGGCCGGTAGTTGGCTGTGTCGTCGGTCAGCCCATCGGTGATCTCGTCGACATGCTCGATCAACCGGGTGAACGAATCGCGCAGCAATTCCCTGGCAGACGCATCGGGGTCAGACATAACCGCTGACCCTACCCATGGCAGACGGCTTCGACGTTGATGCCGAAGTGATCGATCATCGAAACATCCTGGCATCAGAGGCCGACACGGTCGTAGATTATTTAGATGACCTACGACCTCATCATCCGCAACGGCACCATCGTCGACGGGCTGGGAGGTGAGCCGTACGTCGGTGACGTTGCCGTCGAGGATGGGGTCATCGCGGCGGTCGGGGCGGTCAACGGCTCCGCCGCGACGCGGGAGATCGACGCAACCGGGTTGCTGGTCACGCCCGGCTTCGTCGACCTGCACACGCATTACGACGGCCAGTCCATCTGGTCGGATCGGTTGACGCCGTCGTCGGCGCACGGAGTGACCACCGTCGTGATGGGCAACTGCGGCGTGGGCTTCGCGCCGTGCCGCCAGGAAGACCACGACGTGCTGGTCGACGTGATGGCCGGGGTCGAAGACATTCCCGGTGTGGTGATGACCGACGGGCTGCCGTGGAACTGGGAGACGTTCCCCGAGTACATGAAGGCCCTCGACGCGGGCAAGCGCGACATCGATGTGGCCGCCTACCTTCCGCACTCGCCGCTGCGGGTTTACGTAATGGGTCAGCGCGGCGCCGATCGCGAGCCGGCCACCGCCGAGGACCTGGCCAGGATGCGGGCGCTGGCCAAGGAGGCCATCGAGGTCGGGGCGCTGGGCTTCGCCACCTCCAGGTTCACCATTCACAAGACTGAAAGCGGTTCACCGATCCCAAGCTATGAGGCGGCCCGCGAGGAGATCGAAGAGATCGCACGCGGTGTCGTCGACGGCGGCGGCGGCCTGCTGCAATTCGTGCCGGATATTCCGGCCGGCGGCTACGAGTCCGTGCTGCAGACGGTGTTCGACGTCGCCGAGGACGTCGGGCTGCCGGTCACCTTCACCCTCGTGATCGGC
>NZ_DASXHW010000506.1:0-4161 GCF_036488105.1 Mycobacterium sp.
ACAGACTCCGGGCAAGCCCTAAACCGCGCGTCGCGCAGGAGGCGGTACCCAGGCTTGCAGCGCCCGACGACCGATCAATTGACAGTTGTGGGTATAGGCCAATTGTATGGCCGCACTCGTGAATTCCTGATTGCTGATGACAATGCTCCTAGCGCATCCATGGTGGCGTGCACCGGCAACCACCTGCTGAACAGCCGCGACCCCGACGGGCTTGCCCAGACGCTTGCACTGCACCGCCACCGATTTGCCGTCCTTGCCGCCGATCAGGTCGACGCCGTAATCGCCGCTCGCCGGGGTGAACGTCACCCGCCAGCCGGCCCGCTGCAGGCGAGCCGCGACGTAGTACTCGAACTCCGTTCCGCTCATGGCATCAATCGCCGCCATCCCGCCGGCGCGCCCTCGCCGATTGCCTTCGGCCGACAGCAACACCGCGAGGATCAGTCCGGCGGCTGCGCCCACCAGACCCGCCCTGACGCCGTGGCCGACGAGGCCCGCAAACAGCCCGAAGTACAGCGGCAGGAAGAGGTACGTGATTCTCATCTCGGGCCGATGATAAGGACAGTCACCGACAAGCCAACATGACGCGGCTGGTGGGGGCACGCCCTAGCCGCTGAAGTCGCTGCAGCCGTTCGACGGCGAGGGCTCGTTCCCCGGTGCGAAAATGAGGCATGTCGAAGAAGCGCACGCCCCCACGCCCGCAGGGCGCGCAGACCAACGAGGAGGAGTGGGCGCGATTCTTCGAACAATTCGCCCACGCCAACGTTCGGCGCGGAATTCGGCTCCTGTCGAAGCTGCCGTCCGCCCCGCGGTGCGAGGCCTGTGGCAACCCGTTCGCGGGCGTTGGCGGCTGGCTGATGCGACGGATGGGCAAGAGTCCGTCGCGCAAGAATCCGCGGTGGTGCCAGGTGTGCTTCGAGGCGGCGCCCCAGGGTGGCATGACCCTGACCATTGGGGTGCTGTTCGCGGATGTCCGCAACTCAACCGCCCTCGCCGAAACGATGCGACCGGACGAGATGGCCGAACGCCTCAATCGCTTCTACTCCGAGCTCACGCAGGTGATCGTCCAGCACGGGATCGTCGACAAGCTCATCGGTGACGAAGTGATGGGCCTCTATTTTCCGCCCCTCACACCCGACGGCCGATATGTCGATGCGATGGTCAGTGACGCTCTCGCCATTCAGCGCACGCTGGGTCGCGGCGGGTCCAAGGGACCGCGGCTCGAGGTGGGCATCGGCTTGGATGTCGGTCCGGCGTATGTCGGGATCGTCGGAGACGGCGGGATCCGCGACTTCACCGCAATTGGCGACGTCGTGAACACCGCGTCGCGGCTCCAAGGCGCTGCGGCCGGGGGCGAGATCGTCATGCCCGACACGGTCGCGCGCATCGCTGGCGTCGACGGGGGCGAGGTCATCACGCTCGACCTCAAGGGCAAAGCCGAACCCGTTACGGCACGCCGGATCACCGTCGCGAGCTAGCGGCCACCCGTACCGCGGTGCGCATTGCTGGCCGAACGTATGCAGAGTGGATCATGAAGATCTGGTCAAACATCATGCTCTGCCTACGTCACCTCTTCTGCTGAGTAGACGTGCCCCGTAATGGTTATGGTCACGGTCAAGGACAATCGCCTTCACCCGTCTATGTGAGGAGTCACCCATGGGCGACGCCGATGCCGCAGCGATCCGAGCGGCACGAGGTGACTGGGTCACCGAGCACCTCGCGACCTACCTGACTTCGGGTGGCACGCGGGGCCACATCATGGACGTGAGTGCGGTCGGGGGCCGTGCGCTGACCACACACTGCTTGATCAAGTGTGTGGGTCGCAAATCGGCGAACGTCTTTGTCAGGCCGTTGATCTACGGCATCGTCGGTGGCGAGATCGTGATCGTCGCATCGAAAGGGGGTGCCGACACACATCCGGGGTGGTACTTGAATGTCTTAGCTAGCAACACGATTGGTGTGCAGATCGCGACCCAAGCGTTCGAGGCCACCTGGCGGGAGCCCGAAGGCGAAGAACGGCATCGGGTGTGGGCCCATATGGCTCATCTTTACCCGCCATACCTCACCTATCAGCAGTCGACAAGCCGTCAGATCCCGCTGGTGATGTTGACGCCCGTGCGCCCGATCGACGTGTTCGCTGCGGAAGGTTCGCAATAACCGTCAGCCATCGATGACGCTGGACTGGAACTCCCCCACAGGCGGCGTCAGAAACTGCCGGTGCCAGCGTAAGGCCACCAGTCATCTGGATCATTTGGGTTGTAGTACTCACCGTGCCCCGGTTGGACAGTCGGTGGTGGAGGCGGTGGAGGCGGTGGTGGATCCGCGGGCGGCGGCGCCGGGAGTACGGCCTGCGGATTCGGCGCGCCGCCGAAACCGGGTGCCGCAAACGCCGGGACGCTCACTGCGGCGGTGGGTACCGCGATAAGCACCCCCGTTACGGCGATCTTCCTGACGTTGCTGCGGACGCCGGCTGGCATTGTCCAAGTCATTGATCACTCCCTTCACCGGGTTGATCTCGCAGATATCGGCAAGGTCATTATGCGCGCGAAAGGCACCGCTTGCTTCTTCTGGCGCTTAGACGTTGAACCGGAATTCGACGACGTCGCCATCGGTCTGTCTGCCCAACAGCAGCTGCAGGCATGGCGTCACCGTTTAAATAACTGGCTATCTAGGGTAGATAGACGCAGTTGCTCAAGCCGCCACACTGGAGGTGCAAACTCATGCTGCCCGGCCTTCTTAATACCCTCGTTTGGATATTGATCCTCGTCGTGATCATTGCAGTGATACTTGCCGTCGTCCGCGCTGTGGCGAGACCGAGGAGTTCCACCGTCGTGGAACAGCCGGTCGCGCGTCAAGCGCCGCCCGCCGCCGGTGGATTAACCCCCGGCTGGTACCCAGACCAGCAAGATCCGAGTCTGATGCGCTACTACGACGGTCGAGTGTGGACCGCACAAACTGAGCCTCGCGCCTAATGGTTCGCTCTAGCGGCTACGAAGGATGGCCCCGATACCTGGACTCTGTCCAGCTAAAACGTGCGTCAAGTAGGCACTATTACTTCTTGGGTGGTTGCCCAGATGTTGCTTGAAACCGGAACTCCACCACGTCGCCGTCGGCCATCACGTAGTCCTTGCCCTCCATGCGCACCTTGCCGGCCGACTTGGCCGCGGCCATCGAGCCGGCGGCGACCAGATCGTCGTAGGACACGATCTCGGCCTTGATGAAGCCCTTTTCGAAGTCGGTGTGGATCACCCCGGCCGCCTTCGGTGCCGTGTCACCCTGGTGGATCGTCCACGCCCGCGACTCTTTGGGGCCGGCCGTCAAATAGGTCTGCAGCTTCAAGGTGTGAAAACCGGCCCGCGCCAAGGCATCCAGGCCTCGCTCGGTCTGGCCGATCGACTCCAACAGCTCGGCGGCCGACTCGTCGTCGAGTTCGGTGAGCTCGGCCTCGATCTTGGCGTCCAGGAAAACCGCATCTGCCGGCGACACCAACGCACGCAGTTCGGCGACCCGGTCGGCATCGGTGAGCACCGACTCGTCGGCGTTGAACGCGTACAGGAAGGGTTTGGTGGTCAGCAGATTCAATTCCCGCAGCAGCAGCGCATCCGCGCCGGCGGCGAACAGCGTCGTCCCGCCGTCGAGCACCTGTTGGGCGGCCAACGCGGCGTCGTAGAGGGCTTTGCGCTCCTTGTTGTTGCGCGCCTCTTTTTCCAGTCGTGGCACGGCTCGCTCGAGCGTCTGCAGATCGGCCAGGATCAGCTCGGTTTCGACAACCTCGATGTCGGACTTCGGATCCACCCGACCGGCGACGTGGGTCACATCGCCGTCGGCGAACACCCGCACGACTTGGCAGATCGCGTCACACTCGCGGATGTTGGCCAGGAACTTGTTGCCCAGCCCGGCCCCCTCTGAGGCACCGGCGACCAGACCGGCGATGTCGACGAACGTCACCGGCGCCGGAACGATGCGCTCTGAGGCGAACATCTCCGCCAGCGTCGCCAACCGCGCGTCAGGCAGCGGCACCACACCCTCGTTCGGCTCGATCGTCGCGAACGGGTAGTTGGCGGCGACCACGTTGTTTCTGGTCAGCGCGTTAAACAGGGTCGATTTGCCGACATTCGGCAAACCCACAATCCCAAGGCTCAGGCTCACAGGGACTCAAGTGTA
>NZ_DASXHW010000251.1:0-4547 GCF_036488105.1 Mycobacterium sp.
CCGCTCCTGTCGGCGTGCTCGTGTTGGCGCGCACGCTCTTTGCCCGATGGTTGCCCCGACTCGGGGGCGGGCGGCGCCGGCTGCGGGATCGGTTTCATCGGCAATGGGCTGGTGGTGACCTTGTGGCCACGGATCATCGGAAGCGTCAGCCGGAAGCAGGCACCCTGACCGGGCTCGCCCCACGCTTCCAGCCGGCCCTGGTGCAGGCGCGCATCCTCGACGCTGATCGCCAGACCCAGCCCGGTCCCGCCGGAGCGCCGCACCCGGGAGGGGTCCGACCGCCAGAACCGGCTGAATACCAGCTTCTCCTCGCCGGGCCGCAGCCCCACCCCGTAGTCGCGAACCGTGACGGCGACGGTGTCCTCGTCGACGCCCATCCGGATCCGTACCGGCTCGTGTTCGGCGTGGTCGATGGCGTTGGCGATCAGATTGCGCAGGATGCGCTCCACCCGCCGCGGATCGACCTCGGCGATCACCTCTTCGGCGGGCATGTCTACCAGCAGCTCGATGCCGGCGTCCTCGGCCAGGTGGCCCACATTGCCCAGCGCGCTCTGTACCGTCGTGCGCAAATCGACTGCCTCCACGGACAATTCGGCCACACCGGCGTCGTGCCTGGAGATTTCCAACAGGTCGGACAGCAGCGACTCGAAGCGATCGAGCTCGTTGACCATCAGCTCGGTGGAGCGCTGCAGCGTGGGGTCCAGTTCGGAGCTGTGGTCGTAGATCAAGTCGGCGGCCATCCGGACGGTGGTCAGCGGGGTGCGCAGTTCGTGGCTGACGTCAGAGGTGAACCGGCGCTGCAGGTTTCCGAACTCCTCGAGCTGTGCGATCTGACGCGACAGGCTCTCGGCCATGTCGTTGAACGACACCGCCAGCCGGGCCATGTCGTCTTCGCCGTTGATCGGCATCCGCTCGGACAGGTGCCCGTCGGCGAATCGCTCGGCGGTCCGCGCCGCCGCCCGTACCGGTACCACCACCTGCCGGGTGACCATCCACGCAATACCGGCCAGCAGCACCATCAACACCAGGCCGCCGGTGGCCATCGTGCCGCGGACCAGTGCGATCGTGCTCTGCTCGTTGCCCAGCGGGAAGACCAGGTACAGCTCGAGGTTGTTCACCCGTGACATCGTCGGAGTGCCGATGACCAACGCCGGACCGGAGAAGCCCTCGGTGTGCACCGTCGCGTACTGGTAGGCCACCTGCCCGGCCTTCACGAAATCGCGCAGCGCGTCGGGCAACTGGTCGACCGGCCCGGCCGAGGCGGCGGGCCGCGGGCCGTCGCCGGGTACCACCAGAACGGCGTCGAACGCGCCGGCCAGCCCGGCTCCGGAGGTCGGGTCGGTCTTCGACGTCAAGGTGTTGCGGGCCAGCTGCAGGCTGCTGTCCAGTGACCGCGCCTCTTCCCCGCTGACGATCCCGCTGACCGTGGCGCGGGCCCGGTCGATCTGCTCGGTGGCGGCGCGCACCTTGACGTCCAGCACGCGGTTGGTGACCTGGCTGGTCAGCGTGAAGCCGAGCGCCAGGATCACCGCCAGGGACATGCCAAGAGTCAGAGCGAGCACCCGAAGTTGCAACGAGCGGCGCCAGGCCATGCCAAGGGCGCGGCTCAACGTACCCATGCCCCGCATGACCGGGCCCGAACGACCCGAACGACCGCGAAAACGTGGCTTCGAGCCAAAGATCACCGGCGCCGCTCCTCACACATCGCGACGCTCGGCGATCACGGCGGTCCGGCCTTGTAACCCACTCCTCGAACGGTCAGCACCACGGTCGGATTCTCCGGGTCTTTTTCGACCTTGGCCCGTAGACGCTGGACGTGCACATTCACCAAGCGGGTATCCGCCGGGTGTCGGTATCCCCAAACCTGCTCGAGCAGCACATCACGAGTAAACACCTGGCGCGGCTTGCGCGCCAACGCCACCAGCAGGTCGAACTCCAGCGGCGTCAGCGAGATCTGTTCGCCGTTCCGGGTGACCTTGTGGGCGGGCACATCAATGTCCACGTCGGCGATCGAGAGCATCTCGGCCGGCTCGTCCTCGTTGCGCCGCAGCCGCGCCCGCACCCGGGCGACCAGCTCCTTGGGCTTGAACGGCTTCATGATGTAGTCGTCGGCGCCGGACTCCAGGCCGAGCACCACGTCGACGGTGTCGGTCTTGGCCGTGAGCATCACGATCGGGACGCCAGAGTCGGCCCGCAACACCCGGCACACGTCGATGCCGTTCATGCCCGGCAGCATCAAGTCCAGCAACACCAGGTCGGGCCGCAGTTCGCGCACGGCGGTCAGCGCCTGGGTGCCATCACCAATGACCGCGGTGTCGAACCCTTCCCCCCGCAGCACAATGGTCAGCATCTCGGCCAGCGACGCGTCGTCGTCGACCACGAGAATCCTTTGCCTCATGGTCTCCATGGTGTCACCAGATCGCGACAAAACGGGGCTACCACGCGCGTGTTTCTTGCACCTATTACCACAGCGTTCCACGCCGGGCGGACATTAAGCCGTTAACTGCGCCGCCAGCCGGCCCGGATCGACCTCGGCGTCGACCACCAACCAGCGTCCGGCCCAGCCCGCCGCGGCCAGCCCGGCGTACACCGCGCCGGTGCGCTGCTGCAGGCCGGCGTCGCGTTCGTAGGCGTCACGCTCCCGGCTGGCATCGAGGCTGGCCCGGTGGCGGGCGCGCTGATCGGCCAGCTCGGACGAGACGCCCAACAGCACTTGCCAGTCCGGCACCGGAAGATGCAATCGGCCGTATTCGATGTCGTGCACCCAGCCAACCACCTCGCCGTCGGCCTGCTGGTGCAGCCGCGCGGCGCTGTATGCGGCGTTGGAGGCCACATAGCGGTCCAGAATCACCGCGTCGTGGTCACGACACAGGTCGCGAATCTGGTCGGCTCCCCCCGCGCGATCCAGCGCGAACAGCAGCGCCATCGCGTACACCGAAGTGGCCAGGTCGCCGTGCCGGCCGTGCAATGCCTCGGCGGCCACGTCGGCGGTCACCGACTGCCCGTATCGCGGGAACGCCAGTGTGGCTACCGATTTCCCGGCGGCCTCCAACGCCGCGCGCAGGCCTTCGGTGAGCGTCCGCTTGCCGGCGCCGTCGACCCCCTCAATAGCAATCAGCACGGCGCGAGCCTAGTCGCCGCCGTGCTGATTGACGGTTTCGAGCGCGCCGCTAGCGGAGCGGTGGTTGCCGAGCGCTCCGCTAGCGGAGCGCTCGGCAGTCCGACAAAGATCAGTAGCGGTAGTGGTCCGGCTTGTACGGGCCGTCGACGTCAACGCCGATGTACTCGGCCTGCTCCTTGGTCAGCTTGGTCAGCTCGCCGCCGAGGGCTTCCACGTGGATGCGGGCCACCTTCTCGTCGAGGTGCTTGGGCAGGCGGTAGACCTCGTTGTCGTACTCGTCGTTCTTGGTCCACAGCTCGATCTGCGCGATGACCTGGTTGGAGAAGCTGTTGCTCATCACGAACGACGGGTGCCCGGTGGCGTTACCGAGGTTCAGCAGCCGGCCCTCGGACAGCACGATGATCGACTTGCCGGTGTCCCCGAAGGTCCACAGGTCGACCTGTGGGCGGATGTTGACCTTGGTGGCACCCGACTTCTCCAGCCGCGCGATCTGGATCTCGTTGTCGAAGTGGCCGATGTTGCCCAGGATCGCCTTGTCCTTCATCGCCTTCATGTGCTCGAGGGTGATGATGTCCTTGTTGCCGGTGGTGGTGATGACGATGTCAGCCTCGCTGATCACGTCCTCTACCCGCTTGACGTCGTAGCCCTCCATCAGCGCCTGCAGCGCGTTGATCGGGTCGATCTCGGTGACGGTCACCCGCGCGCCCTGGCCGGCCAGCGAGTCCACCGAGCCCTTGCCGACGTCACCGTAGCCGCAGATCAGCACCTTCTTGCCGCCGATCAGCACGTCGGTGCCGCGGTTGATGCCGTCGATCAGCGAGTGCCGGCAGCCGTACTTGTTGTCGAACTTCGACTTGGTCACCGAGTCGTTGACGTTGATCGCCGGGAAGGCCAGGTCGCCGGCGGCGGCGAACTGGTAGAGCCGCAGCACGCCGGTGGTGGTCTCCTCGGACACGCCCTTGATCGACGCGGCGATCTTGGTCCACTTGTCCTTGTCGGTCTCGAAGCGCTTACGCAGCAGGCTCAGGAACACCCGGTGCTCAGCCGAGTCGTCTTCCTCATCGGGCGGCACCACGCCGGCCTTCTCGTACTGCGCACCGCGCAGCACCAGCATGGTGGCGTCGCCGCCGTCGTCGAGGATCATGTTCGCCGGCTCATCCGGCCAGGTCAGCGCCTGCTCGGCGGCCCACCAGTACTCCTCGAGCGTCTCACCCTTCCAGGCGAACACCGGCACGCCCTTGGGCTCTGCGGCGGTCCCGTGCGGGCCGACGACGACCGCCGCGGCGGCGTGGTCCTGGGTGGAGAAGATGTTGCACGACGCCCAGCGGACTTCGGCGCCCAGCGCAACGAGAGTCTCGATGAGCACCGCGGTCTGCACGGTCATGTGCAGCGAGCCGGAGACCCGGGCGCCTTTCAGCGGCTGCAC
>NZ_DASXHW010000012.1:0-2427 GCF_036488105.1 Mycobacterium sp.
GTCATGGGTCCGCGCGAAGCCCAGCTGCACCTGGTGGACGAAGTCCAGAAGGTGTACCGGGCGCAGGGTGTGTCCATCCACGACAAGCACATCGAGGTGATCATCCGGCAGATGCTGCGCCGGGTGACCATCATCGACTCGGGCTCGACGGAGTTCCTGCCCGGCTCGCTGATCGACCGTGCCGAGTTCGAGGCGTCCAACCGCCGGGTGGTGGCCGAAGGCGGCGAGCCCGCTGCCGGTCGTCCGGTGCTGATGGGTATCACGAAGGCGTCGCTGGCCACCGACTCGTGGCTGAGTGCGGCGTCGTTCCAGGAGACCACGCGAGTGCTGACCGATGCGGCGATCAATTGCCGCAGCGACAAGCTCAACGGTCTGAAGGAGAACGTGATCATCGGAAAGCTGATCCCGGCCGGTACCGGTATCAACCGGTACCGCAACATCCAGGTGCAGCCGACCGAGGAAGCCCGTGCTGCGGCGTACACGATCCCGTCCTACGAGGATCAGTACTACAGCCCGGACTTCGGTCAGGCCACCGGAGCCGCGGTTCCGCTGGACGACTACGGCTACTCCGACTACCGGTAAGTCAACAATCGAAAAAGCCCCGGGTGTGCCCCGGGGCTTTTTCGTATCCGTGTCCGGCTCCCTCACTAGACTGGCGACGTGCTTATCGGTTCACATGTCAGCCCCCAGGATCCGCTGGCCGCGGCCGCGGCCGAGAATGCCGATGTCGTGCAGATCTTTCTCGGCAACCCGCAGAGCTGGAAGGCGCCCAAACCGCGTGACGACGCCGCGGAACTCAAGGCCGCGGCCCTGCCGATCTACGTCCACGCGCCCTACCTGATCAACGTCGCCTCGGCGAACAACCGGGTGCGGATCCCGTCGCGCAAGATCCTGCAGGACACCTGCGATGCGGCGGCTCAGATCGGCGCCGCCGCAGTCATCGTGCACGGCGGCCACGTCTCCGACGACACCGACCTCGTCGAGGGGTTCCAGCGTTGGGGTAAGGCGCTCGACCAGCTGGAAACCAAGGTCCCGGTGTACCTCGAGAACACCGCCGGCGGAGATCACGCGATGGCCCGCCACTTCGAGACCATCGCGCGGCTCTGGGATGTCATCGGCGACAAGGGAATCGGCTTCTGCCTCGACACCTGCCACGCCTGGGCGGCGGGGGAGGCGCTGGTCGACTCCGTCGACCGGATCAAGGGCATCACCGGTCGCATCGACTTGATGCACTGCAACGACTCCAAGGATTCGGCAGGTTCGGGCCGCGACCGGCACGCGAACTTCGGCACCGGGCAGATCGATCCCGAATTGCTGGTCGCGGTGGTGAAGGCCGCGGATGCACCGGTGATCTGCGAGACCGCCGACGAGGGGCGCAAAGACGACATCGCATTCCTGCGGGAGAAGACGAGCGCCTGAGATGCTTCGTCGGGTCGCGACGCTGCTGGGCGTCGTGCTGGTTGTCGCGAGCTGCGCCGTCCTGCACCCAACGCCACCGTCGGGCTTCATCGAGGGCACCAGCATCCACACCATCAGCCTCGGCGGACGGGATCGGGTGTATCGGCTGCACAAGCCTTCGGGGCTGTCCGCGCCGGCGGGCCTGGTCGTCGTGCTGCACGGTGGTTTCGGCAGCGCCGACCAGGCCGAAAGATCTTACGGCTGGGATCAATTGGCCGATTCGTCGAAGTTCGTCGTTGCCTATCCCGACGGCATCAAGCGGGCCTGGAACGTCGACGGCGGAGGCTGCTGCGGCAAGCCCGCCCGGCAGAATATCGACGACGTTGCGTTTGTCACCGCGGCCGTCGCCGACGTCAGAAAGAATGTCAGCATCGACGCCTCTCGCGTGTATGCCACGGGCATGAGTAACGGCGCCATGATGTCGTACACGCTGGCCTGCAACACCACACTGTTCGCCGCGATCGGCCCGGTGGCCGGCACACAGCTGGACCCGTGCCGGTCGCCACACCCGTTGTCGGTCATGGCGCTGTGGGAGTTCTTCGCCGGCCATTCCCGCTGAGCATTACACGTCTTGTGCGGTTGTAGAAAAAATGTAACATTAGTGGCATGCCAGACACTCATGGCGTCATCAACCAGGTCCCGCTGCTGGAGGAGCACAACCCGGCATCGTCGCCGGTTCTCATCGAGGCGCTGATCCGCGAAGGAGGGCAGTGGGGCCTGGACGAGGTGACCGCGGTCGGCGCCATTTCCGGTTCCCGGCAGGCCCAACGCTGGGGCGAGTTGGCCCAGCGCAACCGGCCCATCCTGCGCACCCACGACCGCTACGGTCACCGCATCGACGAGGTCGAATACGACCCGGCCTACCACGAGCTGATGCGGGTCGCGCTCGAGCATGGACTGCACGCCGCGCCGTGGGCCGACGACCGGCCGGGCGCGCACGTGGTGCGCGCCGCCAAGACCAGCGTCTGG
>NZ_DASXHW010000091.1:0-7201 GCF_036488105.1 Mycobacterium sp.
AGCAGCCAAAACCACGGACTGGCCGGAGATTTCGACGCGGATCCCGGTCAGCATCGGCAACGTGTCATCACGGCCGGCCGCAACTGCGACCTGACCGATCGCCTCGGCGAACACGTCGGATGGCAGGGCGCCGGTCTCCTCGGGCAGTGCCGGCAATGTTGGGTAGTCCTCGACCGCCATCGTCGGCAACGAGAACTTCGCACTTCCGCAGGCCAACGAAACCCTGGTGCCCTCGACCTGGACGTCGACGGGCTTGTTCGGCAGCGCCTTGGTGATGTCCGACAACAGTCGACCTGACACCAAAGCTGTTCCTGGAGAGGCGATTTCAGCGGCCAACCGAACTTCGGCGGAGACCTCGTAGTCGAATCCGGAGATTGTCAGGCCATCATCCGAGCCGGTCAACAGCACGCCGGCCAGCACCGGCACGGTGGGCCTGGTCGGCAGGGTCCGCGCAACCCACGCCACCGCGTCAGCGAAGTCGTCCCGCACCAGGCGGAACTTCAAGTCGGTCAGGCCGACTGTGGTCGTCGCCACGTCCATTGCGTCCCTTCAGTCACCACGAGCACCCCAGACTGCATAGGCCAGCGTCGGCGGCTCCACCCCACGTGAGGCGCGGTATTTCCCGCCGACGGACACCCGTGCCGGTAATCCGTTCCGACGACCGAAACGGCAGTCGAACCACAACCGTAGAGCGTCGGAGGCCATCTTGAAAGCTAATCAGAATCAGCGACACTCGGCGTTTCCCGGGTCGAGACCGGGGTGTGGAACGGCTTGTCCCCAGGGCCGTTTTCTAAAGAACAAACTAGTAGATATTTCAGTGACAGTATTAAGGCCTGTGCAAGTTGGGGACAGCATGCCGTCTGTGCTGCTGGGGAAGCCGACCGGGCTGTGCATGACACGGGTCCGGATTGTGTGGTTCGTGTGCAGCGGTTGGGGACGGGTCGGGGTTGTGCATGAAGACCGTGGTTGGCGCGCGAGTGTGAGCAGTGTTGCGCACAGCCGCATCCACAGCCGATCGTGTGACAGGTGTTATGGCCGAGATAGAAGTTTTTTCCGAATCTGGCCGTAAATATCAGCGCTTGGAGCGCTGGCGAATCCGCGTCGTGAGCTCTTTGACGTGATCGAAGATCTCGCGCCGCTCGGCCATCTCGGACAGAATCTTCTTTTGCGCGTACATCACCGTGGTGTGGTCGCGGCCGAAGGCCTGCCCGATCTTGGGCAGCGACAGGTCTGTCAGTTCGCGACATAGATACATGGCGATCTGCCGCGACTGGGCCAGGGCCCTGGTCTTGCCGGGCCCACGTAGTTCCTCGACCGTGGTGTCGAAGTACTCCGCGGTGGCCGCCATGATCGTGGCTGCGCTGATCTGCATGGTGCTGGCATCGGCGATCAGGTCGCGCAACACGATCTCGGCCAGAGCCTTGTCGATTGGCGCCTTGTTCAGCGAGGCGAATGCGGTGACACGAATCAGCGCGCCTTCCAGCTCGCGGATGTTGCGTTCGATGCTGCTGGCGATCAGCTCGAGCACGTCGTCGGGAACATTGAGCCGCTCCATCTGTGCTTTCTTGCGCAAGATGGCGATGCGGGTTTCCAGCTCCGGCGGCTGAACGTCGGTGATCAGCCCCCACTCGAACCGGGTTCTCAGCCGATCTTCAAGTGTCGCAAGCTGTTTGGGCGGGCGGTCGGAGGAGATGACGATCTGCTTGTTGGCGTTGTGCAGGGTATTGAAGGTGTGGAAGAACTCTTCCTGGATACCTTCTTTGCCTTCGATGAACTGGATGTCGTCGACCAGCAGCACGTCGACGTCGCGGTAGCTGCGTTTGAACGCCACCTTGCGGTCGTCGCGCAGGGAGTTGATGAAGTCGTTGGTGAACTCTTCGGTCGAGACGTACTTGACCCGCATGCCCGGGAACAGCCGCTGGGCGTAATTACCGGCAGCATGCAGCAGGTGCGTCTTACCCAGTCCTGATTCGCCCCAGATAAAGAGCGGGTTGTAGGCCCGGGCCGGCGCCTCGGCGATCGCGAGAGCTGCGGCGTGGGCGAACCGATTCGAGGCACCGATGACGAAAGTGTCGAAGGTGTAGCGGCGGTTCAAACTGAGGCCGGCGGCCGCGTCGGCCGCGGTGCTGTGCGGACGCTCGGAGAAATACGACGGCCAGTTTTGGTGAGCACTGGCCAGGGCCTCGCCGTCTTCGTCGATCTCGTCGACCTCATCGTCATCGGAGGCCGGCTCGTCGACTCCTGCGCCGATGCCGTCGTCGGATTCGTCTCCGGCCAGCGGGGAGATCCGGACGCCGAGCTCGATCTGGTGTCCGAGCCGGCGGCTGAGCGCCTCGGTGATCTGGGTGCGCAGGTGACGTTCGATCTCGTTCTGCACGAAGCTGCTCGGCACGGCGAGAAGGGCAAAGCCTTCGACGATCGTCAGCGGCTGTACCAGGTTGAGCCACGCGCGCTGCTGTGGAGTCAGCGGCGGCACATAGGGATCACCGTTGAGGGCGGCGCTATCGGTGGTGAGTTCGCCGTTGAGTTCGGAGACGACCGCGCTCCAGACCGTAGCGAAACTTGATCCGGGGTCCTCGGTCAACGACGGGTCCCCCTGATATCAGGTCGAAGTACAACCGGTAGCTGCGACAACGAACTGTCCACATGGTTATCCACAAGTGTGGACAGGACAGCCAGCCCAATGCCGCAGCTAACCCCCGACAGCCTGCGGGATCGGCGCTCTATACAACCAACAGAAGTCAGCTGGCTAGCAGGCCGATCTGCCATCCTCGCTTCGTTGTCTGGCGCCGTTTCGGTATGAAACAGCACTGCCCGAAGTTAACAGTTTTCCTCGCGCACGGCCAACCGTTCTGCAACATTCGGGACGCTTTGCCAAACATTGCTCGGCGGACCGGTGGCGGGTGTGACGTCAGTGAACGATCAGGGCCAGAGCGGTGGCTGCCCGGGCCAGGTTTGACCGGGCGAACGGCGGTCAGTACCCTCATACAGTCGCCCGAAAGTCGGCGATACGGCTGCGATCCGAGCACCAAGCGCGGAGGCTGCGCCGGGTACCAAGCGAGACACAAAGCCTATCGAGGCGTCGTGTGGGCAAGCGTGACCCACCGGCCCGGGGAACCGGGTCGAACACGATGCCAGATGCAGCAAGGAGAGAGTCGTGGCAAAGGGCAAGCGGACCTTCCAGCCGAATAACCGGCGCCGTGCCCGCGTGCACGGCTTCCGCCTGCGGATGCGGACCAGGGCCGGCCGGGCCATCGTGTCGAATCGGCGTGGCAAGGGCCGACGCTCGCTGACTGCTTGATATCGAACCCCGGTGGGACAGCGGTGCTTTCCGCGCGGAACCGCATGACGCGGTCGGGCGATTTCGATGCGACGGTCAAGCACGGGAAGCGAGCTGTGCAGCCGGATCTGGTGATCTATATGCGGCGCGCAACAGGTGATCCGAAGCTTGGACTGATCGTTTCGCGATCGGTCGGATCTGCGGTGCAACGCCATCGGCTGTCCCGCCGGCTGCGCCATGTGGCGCGCGACGTGATGGGCGAGTGCAGCCGGTCGGAGCACCTGGTGATCCGTGCGCTGCCCAGCAGTCGGGATCTCGTCTCCGCCAAGTTGGGCGAAGAGCTACGGGCCGGCTTGCGGCGTATCGAAGCGGCGGGATCCAAGCGGTGACTGACATAACGTCGCGGTGCGTGCGATCCGTCCGGCGCGCCGAGCAGATGATTATTCGAGGGTTGATTTTCGTTATCCAGCTTTACCGGCACATGGTGTCGCCGCTGCGATTGCCGACATGTCGCTTCACCCCAACCTGCAGTCAGTACGCGGTGGACGCGCTGGCGCAGTTCGGGTTGATCCGCGGAAGCCGGCTCGCCGCGGTCCGGCTGGCGAAGTGCGGTCCGTGGCATCGGGGAGGATGGGATCCGGTACCGGAGCACCGCGGAGCCGGGGTCCAAGACTGGGTCGCCCCAGCGACGCTAGGGGAGAGTGATTCTGTTGTCCTTTGATCCGTTCAGCCTCGACTATTTCTATTACCCGGTCTCGGCGATCATGTGGCTCTGGTACAAGGCCTTCTCTGCGGTACCAGGCTTGGGTCCCACGAGCTTCCTCACCTGGACGCTCTCGGTGATGTTCTTGGTGTTCACCCTGCGCGCGATCCTGTACAGCCCGTTCGTCCGCCAGATCCGCACCACCCGCCAGATGCAAGAGCTGCAACCACAGATCAAGGCGTTGCAGAAGAAGTACGGCAAGGACCGCCAGCGGATGGCGCTGGAGATGCAGAAGCTGCAGAAGGAACACGGGTTCAACCCGATCCTGGGCTGCCTGCCGATGCTGGTGCAGGTGCCGGTCTTCCTCGGCCTGTACCACGTCCTGCGGTGCTTCAACCGGACCTCGACCGGCATCGGACAGCTGGGCCTGTCGCCCGAACGCAACCGCGAGTTGGGCAACTACGTTTTCAGCGTCGCGGACGTCAATCACTTCCTGGACGCGAATCTCTTCGGTGCCCCGCTCGGCGCCAGCATGACGCAACGCGGAGCCAGCCTCCAGGCGTTCAGTGAATTCAGCCGCCCGGCCGTCGCCGCAGTCGGGGTGCCGGTGATGATCCTGGCCGGCATCGCCACCTACTTCAACAGCCGGGCGTCGGTAGCCCGGCAGAGCGTTGAGGCCGCGGCAAACCCGCAGACCGCGATGATGAACAAGCTGGCGCTGTATGTGTTCCCGCTCGGCGTGGTGGTCGGCGGGCCATTCCTTCCGCTGGCGATCATCTTCTACTGGTTCGCGAACAACATCTGGACGTTCGGACAGCAGCACTATGTGTTCGGGATGATCGAGCGCGAAGAAGAGGAAAAGAAGCGCGAGGCGATCGAACGCCGGTCCGCGAACGCGCCGGCGCCCGGAGCCAAACCGAAGCGGTCGGCGCGGAGTCCTTCGGCGGTCGGCAACGGTTCGTCGGCGACCGACGCTGCCGAGGGCAACGGCGCGGCCGCGGATTCGTCGGAGGCCGGCGATTCAGTCAGCCGGTCGCCGCGGCCGGGAGCCAAGCCGAAGAAGCGCAGGCGTTAACCAACGGGCCCGCCGAATCGACGCGACGATTCTGCGGTGCGGCAGGACGACAGACTTAACCGGGCGAGGCCCCGGGTACGGGAAGGGAAGAAAGCAGATATGACCGACGTCGACACCACCGGACACGAAGCGCACGAGGCGCCGAGCCACGAGGATCTGGACGAGGCCGTCAACGGCGCCGCTCCGGGCGAGGGCGAGGGCGACGGCGAGGGCGACCTGGAAGAGCGGTTGGTCGCCGAAGGCGAAATCGCCGGCGACTACTTGGAGGAACTGCTCGACCTGCTCGACTTCGATGGCGACATCGACCTCGACGTGGAAGGTAGTCGCGCGATCGTCAGCATCGACGGCAGCGACGACTTGGCCAAGTTGGTGGGCCGCAAGGGCGAGGTGCTCGATGCGCTGCAGGAGCTGACCCGGCTCGCGGTGCACCAGAAGACCGGAGTGCGCAGCCGGCTGATGCTCGACATCGCCAGCTGGCGCCGCCGGCGCCGGGAAGAGCTGGCCGCGCTGGGCGACAAGGTGGCCAAGCGGGTGCTGGAAAGTGGCGAACGCGAGGAACTCGCACCGATGACGCCGTTTGAGCGCAAGATCGTTCATGACGCCGTCGCAGCGATCAGCGGGGTTCATAGCGAGAGCGAAGGCGTCGAGCCGGGGCGCCGAGTCGTCGTCTTGGCCGACTGAGCAACACCGAGTTACACCCATGTAGTTCGGGCGCGGGCCGGCAGCGGGCACGGAACGGGAGGGATGTTTCACGTGAAACATATCGATTCCCGTGACCGCGCGGTACCCGAAATACCACCACCACCGCCGGAAGCCGCGGCCAAGATTTTCGGCGAGCGGATCGGCGTCGCCGAACGCTACGCGGTGCTGCTGGCCGACATGGGAGTCGAGTGGGGGCTCATCGGCCCCCATGAGGTCGAGCGGTTGTGGGACCGCCATCTATTGAACTGCGCAGCGGTCGCCGAGCTCTTCGAGCCGGGGGAGCGGGTCGCCGACATCGGTAGCGGGGCCGGTCTTCCCGGGCTGCCGGTCGCGATCGCCAAACCGGGAGTCCGGGTGGTGCTGGTGGAATCGCTGTCACGGCGCGCCGAGTTCCTCCACATGGCCGTCGCCGATCTCGGGCTCGATGTCGAGGTGATACGCGGACGCGCGGAGGACCCAGCAGTCCGGGAGACCGCCGGCGGATGTGATGCAGTGGTGTCGCGGGCGGTGGCGTCACTGGACAAGCTGACCCGCTGGAGCCTGCCGTTGCTCCGGCCGGGCGGCCGGATGGTGGCGATCAAAGGCGAGCGTGCGCCCAACGAAGTCGCCGAACATCGGCGGGTGATGACCACGTTGGGCGCCACGGATGCCAGGGTGGTGGAATGTGGCGTGAGCTATCTATCCCCACCGACGACGGTGGTGGTTGCTTGGCGAGGCAAGCTGGAATCGACCCGGCAGGCGTCGCGCCGACAGTCGAGCAGGGAGAGCCTATGAGTGCGCCACATGACCCTGTCGGCCCGGTCGGCGGCGTGCATGTTTCACGTGAAACATCGGACCTCGACACTCCAATCGGAGCCGCCGCCGAGCGCGCGATGCAGGTGCTCTCCAAGTCCTACGAGCCGCTGAGTCGACCCAGCCATCGCCGTCTGTTCACCATCGCTAACCAGAAGGGCGGCGTCGGTAAAACGACGACCGCGGTGAACCTAGCGGCGGCCCTGGCCGTCCAAGGACTCCGGACGCTGGTGATCGATCTCGACCCGCAGGGCAACGCGAGCACCGCGCTGGGCATCACCGATCGGCACGCGGGGACCCCGTCGTCGTACGAGGTACTTCTCGGCGAGATCAAGCTGACGGAGGCGATGCGCCGGAGTCCGCACAGCGACCGCCTCTTCTGCGTGCCGTCGACCATCGACCTGGCCGGCGCCGAGATCGAATTGGTGAGCATGGTCGCCCGCGAAAACCGGTTGAAGACCGCCCTGGCCGAGCTCGACGCCGTCGACTTCGACTACGTCTTCATCGACTGCCCGCCATCGCTAGGGCTGCTGACGATCAATGCATTGGTCGCCGCACCCGAGGTGCTGATCCCCATCCAGTGCGAGTACTACGCGCTGGAGGGCGTGTCGCAATTGATGAGCAACATCGAGATGGTGAAGGCGCATTT
>NZ_DASXHW010000112.1:0-5855 GCF_036488105.1 Mycobacterium sp.
CGGCGTCGGCCGGAGCGATGTCCCCGTCGACCACCCGCGTGTAGAAATCAATGCCCACCGCTCGCACCAGGGGAGCGGCGAACGGGTCACTAATGATCGCGTCGATGTCCTCGGAGGCCAGCGCACGGGCCGCCGCGACCATCGTTGCCGTGGCGCCCACGCTCGAGGCCAGATCCCAACTGTCGGTATCACTGCGCGTCATGATCACCCCTCCGTCAACACTCAGCTGTAGTCCTTTGATATTTAGCCAAGGTAAAGAGCCAATGAAACCTTACGCCACGTCGCTGTGTGCCAATTATGTGACGCGGCGGACGGTCCTTCAGCCGTTGCCGCCGTGGCCGGGCAACCGTAAGCTTTTGCGTTTCCAGGTGTGCCGGCGCTCGATTGGGGTTGTGGTGGCCAAAGTCCTGTTCGTCATGACGGCGACAAGCTTTTGGATGCTCAAGGACGGCACCAGACACCCGACCGGTTACTGGGCCGAAGAATTCGCGGCGCCCTACAGCGCGCTCACCGAGGCCGGCCATGACATCGTCGTGTCGACCCCCGGGGGCGTGGTGCCCTATGTCGACGTCATGAGTTTGCGCCCCTCGATGGCCGGCAGCGTGGAGATTGCCGGGCAGCTCGAGGAGGTCCTGCGCTCCGCAGAAGAACTACGCCAACCATTGCAGCTGGCGACCATCCGCCTGGACGACTATGACGCCGTGTATTACCCGGGCGGGCACGGGCCGATGCAGGACCTGTGGCAAGACGCCGATTCGGGGCGTTTGCTCGCGGCGGCGCTGGCGTCAGGTAAGCCCCTGGCGATCGTGTGTCATGCGCCGGTCGCGATGCTTGCCACCCGCCGCAACGGCGTCTCGCCCTTCGCCGGCTATCGCGTCGCCGCGTACACCAACGACGAAGAGGACGCCGTCGGATTGCGCGAGAAGGCCCCGTGGACGGCGGAGGATGAGCTCATCAAGTTAGGGGTCGATTTCGTTCGCGGCGAAATGTGGAAGCCGTTCACGGTCGTAGACCGCAACCTCTACACCGGCCAGAATCCCGCCTCCGCCGCGCCGCTGGCCAAGGAGCTGCTGAAAGTTCTGCCCTAAGCCGGCCTGCGCCGTCTGTGCCGCGCGACGGGCCGGAGGCGATCGATGCGCTGTTAGTCTCGTAGACTGTCTGACGCGCGCGCCTGAACACGTCCTGGCCTGCATGTGCTCGGCGCGACGCAGGACCATGCAGGACATTCAGTGCTGGATACGCCAGCCAGTAGGCACGCCGCGAACAGAGACCGGCTGCGCAGGAGGAAGAGTGCTTTCGGCTTTCATCTCATCGCTGCGAACAGTCGACCTGAGACGGAAGATCCTGTTCACCCTGGGCATCGTTGTGCTCTATCGCTTGGGTGCGACGGTGCCGTCGCCCGGCGTGAACTACCCCAACGTGCAGAAGTGCATCGCGCAGATCAGCGGTGGGGACTCGGCGCAGATCTACTCGCTGATCAACTTGTTCTCCGGTGGCGCGCTGTTGCAGCTGACCGTGTTCGCGGTCGGCGTGATGCCCTACATCACCGCGAGCATCATCGTGCAGCTGCTCACTGTGGTCATTCCGCGGTTTGAAGAGCTGCGAAAAGAAGGCCAGGCGGGCCAGGCCAAGATGACGCAGTACACGCGCTATCTGGCGATCGCGCTGGCCATCCTGCAGGCCACCAGCATCGTGGCGCTGGCAGCCAACGGCGGCCTGCTGCAGGGGTGCAGCCTGGACATCATCGCCAACCAGAGCATCTTCTCCCTGGTCGTCATCGTGCTGGTGATGACCGCGGGCGCGGCGCTGGTGATGTGGATGGGTGAGCTGATCACCGAGCGCGGCATCGGTAACGGCATGTCGATGCTGATCTTCGCGGGTATCGCCGCCCGAATCCCGGGCGAAGGCAAGAGCATCCTGGACAGCCGCGGCGGGGTGGTGTTCGCCACGGTCGTGGTAGCCGCGCTGATCATCGTCGTCGGCGTGGTGTTCGTCGAGCAGGGCCAACGCCGCATCCCGGTCCAGTACGCAAAGCGCATGGTGGGCCGGCGGATGTACGGCGGAAGCTCGACCTATCTGCCGTTGAAGGTCAACCAGGCCGGTGTTATCCCGGTGATCTTCGCGTCGTCATTGATCTACATCCCGCACCTGATCACCCAGTTGGTCCGAAGCAGCAGCGGTGGCGTGGGGAACAGCTGGTGGGACAAGTTCGTCGGCAACTATTTGTCGAACCCCGCCAGCCCGGTCTACATCGGTATCTACTTCGGGCTGATCATCTTCTTCACGTATTTCTACGTCTCGATCACGTTCAACCCCGACGAGCGTGCTGACGAAATGAAGAAGTTCGGTGGCTTCATCCCCGGTATTCGGCCGGGCAAACCGACCGCCGACTACCTGCGCTACGTGCTGAGCAGAATCACCCTGCCGGGGTCGATCTACCTCGGTGTCATCGCGGTGCTGCCCAACCTGTTCCTGAAGATCGGTAGCACCGGGACCGTGCAGAACTTGCCGTTCGGCGGCACTGCGGTTTTGATCATGATTGGTGTCGGCTTGGATACCGTCAAACAGATCGAAAGTCAGCTCATGCAACGCAATTACGAAGGGTTCCTCAAGTGAGAGTTGTGTTGCTGGGGCCGCCCGGAGCGGGCAAGGGTACGCAGGCCGTGCAGTTGGCCGAGAAGCTCGAGGTACCGCACCTGTCCACCGGTGACCTTTTCCGGGAAAACATCGGCAACGGCACCAAGCTGGGTTTGGAAGCCAAGCGCTACTTGGACGCCGGCGATCTGGTTCCGTCCGAGTTGACCAACGAGCTCGTCGACGACCGTCTGAGCAAACCGGACACCGACGCCGGTTTCATCCTCGACGGTTACCCGCGCTCGGTGCAGCAGGCCAAAGCGCTGGACGACATGCTCGAGCGCCGCGGAACCGCGCTTGACGCCGTGCTGGAGTTCCGGGTGCCCGAGGACGTCTTGTTCGAGCGGCTCCGATCGCGTGGCCGCGCCGACGACACCGACGACGTGATCCACAACCGGATGAACGTCTACCGCGACGAAACCGCGCCGCTGATCGAGTACTACACCAACGAGCTGAAAACCGTGGACGCCGTCGGCTCCGTGGACGAGGTGTTCGGCCGCGCGCTGAAGGCTCTCGGGAAGTAACGGTGATCGGCCTGGCCGGCCTCCGTAGCCGCAAAGTGGTACCGCAACGCAGCGCCGCTGAACTCGACGCGATGGCCGCCGCCGGGGCCGTGGTCGCCGCCGCGCTGAACGCGGTGCGCCAGGCCGCAGTTCCCGGGGTTTCGACGCACGAACTCGACCAGATCGCCGAATCGGTGATCCGTGACGCCGGCGCCACGCCGTCGTTCCTCGGCTACCATGGCTATCCGGCGTCGATCTGCTCCTCGGTCAATGACCGCGTCGTGCACGGCATCCCGTCGGCCAGTGAGAAGCTCGCTGCCGGCGACCTGGTCTCCATCGATTGCGGGGCAATCCTGGCGGGCTGGCACGGGGATGCCGCGATCACGTTCGGTGTCGGCCAGATCATCCCTGCCGACGAACTGCTGTCGCGGGCGACCAAGGAGTCGATGGAGGCCGGGATCGCGGCGATGATTCCCGGCAACCGGCTGTTCGACGTGTCGCACGCCATCGAAACCGCCACACATGCGGCCGAGGCCCGTTACGGGCGCAAGTTCGGGATCGTCGAGGGCTACGGCGGACACGGCATCGGCAGGCAGATGCACATGGATCCGTTCTTGCCCAACGAGGGATCCCCTGGCCGCGGCCCCCTGCTTGCCGCCGGATCGGTGCTGGCGATCGAGCCGATGCTGACCCTGGGAACACGCAAAACCACGGTGCTCGACGACGAGTGGACGGTCGCTACCGCCGACGGCTCGCGTGCCGCACACTGGGAGCACACCGTCGCTGCGACCGAGGACGGACCACGCATTTTGACCCTCGGCTAACTTCGTCCCCGGACCGGGTGAACCGAACGGACACCTAGACCGTGTCATCACCGAGAGGCTGGTGATGGACATACCGGGCACCGGCGCGGAAGCGATTGCTCTGAAGCGGCTGTGCGACCAACACGCCGCCGCTTTATGGCGTTATGCGTGGCGGTTGACCGGTGATCACGCCCATGCTGAGGACGTGGTGCAAGAGACCTTGCTCCGGGCGTGGCAACACCCGCACGTCTTCAACAACGGGCAGTCCCCGCGCGGCTGGCTGTTCACCGTTGCCAGAAACATGGTCATCGACGACCGGCGCAGCGCCCGATTCCGCCATGAGGTCATTCCGTCGGACGGCAAGGGCCCGCCGGAACCGGCAGGACCTGATGAGTCGACCGGGGCGCTGAACCGAGCATTGATCGGCGACGCGATGGCGCAACTGTCCGCAGAACACCGGGCGGTGGTTGGCCGGTCCTACTACCAGGGCTGGACGACCGCCCAGATCGCCGCCGATCTGGGGATCGCTGAGGGCACGGTCAAGTCGCGGCTGCATTACGCGCTGCGAGGACTTCGCCAGGCACTGGTGGAGATGGGTGTGACGCAATGACGGAATCGCGGAACGGCAACGTGCCGCAGGGCGGGCACGAATACGAGACGTGGGACGCCGCCTACGTGCTGGATGCGCTGTCGGATACCGACCGGCGCGAATTCGAGATGCACATGGCCGGCTGCAGTTCATGCCGGCAAGCAGTGGCAGAGTTCGAGGTCATCGCGCCGATGCTGTCGATGCTCGACGAGGAGCCCGCCCCGGTGCCGCCATGCCCCGATCTGCTGCCTTCGCTGCTGGCGAAGGCCGACCAGCGGTTGGCCGCGAACCAAGTGGAGCTTGCGCCGGCGCTGGTGACGTCGACGGCGGTGGCGGCGGAGACGGTTTTCCCGGTGTTCCGCACCGGCAATTATGCCCCTGTCCACGACGAGCTGACCGAATTCGATCTGCCGGTCGAGGGCCGCATTCCCGCCGAGCTGAACGGCTGGTACCTGCGCAACGGCCCCAATCCGCGTACCGGCCAAGGCCATTGGTGTGTCGGCGACGGCATGGTCCACGGAATCCGGTTGGAAAATGGTCGCGCCGCCTGGTATCGCAACCGCTGGGTGCGTACCGAGAGCTTCGAGCATCCCGTCCCGCTCTACGGCGACGACGGCAGCCGGAATCTGCACTCCAGCATTGCCAATACCCATGTCGTGCGCCATGCCGGCAAGACGCTCGCCCTGATGGAATTCTCGCTGCCCTACGAAATCAGCAATGACTTGAAAACGCTGGGCGCCTACGATTTCGGCGGCATGCTGGCCGACTCGATGACCGCGCATCCCAAGATCTGCCCGACCACCGGCGAATTGCATTTCTTTGGGTCCGGCAACATCCTTGAACCGCACGTCAGCTATCACCGCGCCGATGCCGACGGGCGGTTGACGATCAGTCGCCCCATCGACGTGCCCGCGCTGACATTGATGCACGACTTCGCGTTGACCGCCGAACATGTCGTTTTCCTGGATTTGCCGCTGCTGTTCAACCTGAACGTTGCGCTCACCGGTTCCTTCGAACGGGATTTACCGTACCGCTGGGACGACCAGTACCGGGCCCGTCTCGGTGTGCTGCGCCGCGACGACCCCTACGGCCAGCTGCGGTGGTTCGACATCGATCCGTGCTTCGTCTTCCACGTCGTCAACGCCCATGACGTGACGTCGCCCGGCGGGAACGCCATCGTGCTGGAGGTGCTCCGGTATGACGAAATGTGGCGGAATAACAGTGAATTCGGGACCGACGCGGCGTTGTGGCGGTGGACGATCGACCTGGACACCGGGCTGGTCCAAGAGAGTCAGCTCGACGACCGCGGCGTCGAATTCCCGCGGA
>NZ_DASXHW010000117.1:0-19181 GCF_036488105.1 Mycobacterium sp.
TTACCGCGCTGCACCTCGCCGAGCGCCCAGCGCAGCTGGCGCAGCGGGTCGGCGATCGATGTGGCCACCAGTAGCGTGCTGGCCAGCCCGATAGCCAGCGCCGCCAATGCCAGCAGCAGGATCGGGTTGAGCAGCTTCTCCGGCGGCCCGTGCAGGTACTCAGCCTTGTCGGCCACCACGGTCAGGACGATCGTCAGCAGCGGCACCCCGGTGGACAGCGCCCAGGCCAGCGTCTGCCGTCCGATCACACCCGATGCCCGGATGTTCTCCGGCAGCCCGCCGCGCAGCGCGGCAACGGCCACCGGCCGCAGCACCCGCTCGGACTGCAGATAGCCGATGATCGCGACGGCGGTGGCCCCCAGAGCGACGGCGACCGCCACCACCGGCGCGGCGTGATGGGCCACCGGCCAGCTCGCCACGATGAAGATCACACCGCCGATCAGCCAGGACGCCAGATTGATCACCGTGCGGTGAAACGGCGTTCGTAGCGCACGGCTCCGGGCCAACTCGGTGGCCGCCGGGTCGGTGTCGGCGAGCAGACTGTCGCGGCGCTGCCACCGGAACACCGGCACCAGCAGGCGCGCGCTGATCGCGGTTCCGATCAGGAACAGCACGACGACCGACGCTGCGAAGGTGGCCAGGTTGACAGCCGGCAGCTCCTGCAGCTCGATGCGGTCTTCGGGAGGCAGCCCGTAGCGCAGGAAGCCCAGCACCAACAGCGCGCCGATGATGTCGGCTTGCAGCTGGCTCAGCGTGAACACCGGCCATGGGGTGCGCACGAACCACTGGACGAATCCACTGATTCGTCTGGGAAGTCCCCCGGCCATGCTCACCTGCCCACCGTATCGGTCGGCGGGGACCAAAAAGTAGCCAAAACGGCAGTCTACGGGCACCGAACGTGCGGAACGGTCAGCGGTGGCCACTACTGTTGCCGGTGATGTCTCGGGTATTTACACGCCTCGTTGGCCAGGAGTCAGTCGAGGCTGACCTGGTGGCCGCCGCCGCGGCCGCCCGCGGTGATGCGACTCACAGCTCCGCGATGACGCACGCCTGGCTGATCACCGGCCCGCCCGGTTCCGGGCGCTCGGTGGCCGCGCTGTGCTTCGCTGCGGCGCTGCAGTGCACGTCCGACGGCGTACCCGGTTGCGGAGAGTGCCGGTCCTGCACGACCACAATGGCCGGTACCCACGGCGACGTGCGACGGGTCATCCCGGAGGGGCTGTCGATCGGCGTCGACGACATGCGCGCCATCGTCCAGGTCGCATCGCGCCGGCCCAGCACCGGGCGCTGGCAGATTGTCCTGGTCGAGGACGCCGACCGGCTTACCGAAGGCGCGGCGAATGCCTTGCTGAAGGTGGTCGAGGAGCCACCGCCGCGGACGGTCTTCCTGCTGTGTGCGCCGTCGGTGGACCCCGAAGACATCGCGATCACGCTGCGGTCCCGGTGCCGGCACATCGCGCTGGTGACACCCCGGCCGGAGGCCATCGCGCGGGTCTTGATCGACAGCGACGGGCTCTCGGCCGAGACCGCGAACTGGGCGGCGTCGGTCAGCGGCGGTCACGTCGGGCGGGCCCGGCGGCTGGCCACCGATCCGGAGGCGCGTGAGCGCCGGCTGCAGGCGTTGGGCCTGGCCCGCGACGCCGCGACCCGGTCGAAGGCGTTCGGCGCCGCCGAGGCGCTGGTCGGCGCCGCCGAGACCGAGGCGGCAGTGCTGACCGCAGGGCGCGACGAAGCCGAGACCGAGGAGCTGCGCACCGCGCTGGGCGCCGGCGGCACCGGCAAGGGCACCGCCGGTGCGTTGCGCGGTGCCACCGGTGCGATCAAAGACCTTGAGCGACGCCAGAAGTCGCGTCAGACCCGGGCGTCGCGGGATGCGTTGGACCGCGCGCTGATCGACCTGGCGACCTACTTTCGTGACGCGCTGCTGGTCGCCGCCAAATCGGGTGGCGTGCGGCCGAACCACCCCGATATGGCCGAGCAGATCGGTTCGATGGCCGCCCACGTCTCCGCCGATCGGCTGCTGCGCTGCATCGAAGCTGTCCTGGAGTGCCGCGAGGCGCTGGCGATCAACGTCAAGCCCAAGTTCGCCGTCGACGCCATGGTCGCCACCATCGGCCAGGCGCTGCGTGACTGAACTTGGGGGTGCAAGCGGCCCTGCCGTAGACTCGTCCCGCCCGACAGGGCGCGCCACCTTAGCTCAGTCGGTAGAGCGGCTCACTCGTAATGAGCAGGTCAGGAGTTCGATTCTCCTAGGTGGCTCCACCTTTGCCCCGCGTCAGCGGGGCAGCACGAATCCCACCGGCCCAGCGGCGATGCACACGCTCAGCGCCGCGGTGTTGGCCCGCACCCGCATCGCATTGCCCGCGCCTGGTAGTCGCACGTAAACCCGGTTGAGCCCGGGATGTACGTGCACCCGGGCGTCGATCCCCTCCGACAGTGCGACCGTTATCGACCCGTCGCTGTTGGCCAGGTAGTTGATCTCGGCCGTCCAGTCCGTCGGCAGCAGTGGGCCGTCGAGACCAACCTCAACCGGCCGGTCGGGCTGCACCAGGTATCCGCACTGCGGGACCGGACCGGGTGTCATCGCGCGCACCCAGGTCACCTGGGCGTCGACCAACCGGCCCTGGCTGTCCAGTGTCTTCAATTGTGTTGTCGAAGAAGCAAATTCGGCGCGGTCGCGCAGCAGCGCGAACATGTGGCTGGCCAGGTTATCCGGCCAGGCCACCCGTCCGAGCACCAGCGGATCAACCTCCTGGTCGAGCAACGGCGCACTCGAGTTCGCTTGTGCGACAGCTAAATCGCGTCGGGCGTTCTGCAGATACGGCTGTGCGGGGTTGTCCCGCCAGGACGTCAGGAACGTTGCCGTCGAATACCAGCTGCTCGCCACGAAGGACGCCGCCACCGCGGTCGTGGCCACCGTGCGGGCTGCCGACGCATCGAGCCGGCCCGACGACGGGCGATTAGGCGCGCAGAACCCGACCGCGGCCAGCAATGCCAGCACCACGACGAGATCCGGGAAATAGCGCAAGGTTTGGGCCAGTTCGAGCGCGGTGAACCGCGACGACCGCATCAGATAGATCGGCACCTGGCAGGCGACCACGTAGCCGGCGGCGGTCAACCACACCGGCGCGATGCGCTGCTTGCGGGCCAGCGAGATCCCCAGCGCGGCGGCCAGTACCAGCCAGCCGAGTGCCTTTACCGTCGTCGGAGGAACCGCCCACGGCGAGGCCGGCGCCCATCTGCCCCACACCCACGGGCCGCCGGCCAACCCCGGGACGATGCCGTGAGTTACCGAGCGGCACAGCAGATCCCACGTCATCGTCAGGTCTGAACTCCAGCGATGCTGGTTGACCACGGCCAGATACACCACGACCCAGCCGCCGGTCAGCGCCAGCGCTGCCGTCCACAGCCGGATGCCGGCCCGCCACACCGTCGGAATCGCGGACCGATCGCTCTGCACGTGGCACAGCAGCGCCGTGACAGCGAACGCGACAAACGGAATCACCGCGGCCTTTTCGAAGAACAGCAGCCCACCGAGGTAGGCCAGCACACCGGTCGCCGCGTACCGCTGATTGCCGGTGCGGACCAACAGGATCGCGTCGGCGCAGACCCAGGCCAGCGCGGCCAGCATCGGCAGCGAGTTCAGGGCCGCCGCCCACCAGGCGAACCCTGGCACGCCCAGCGGAGTGAACAGCGCAAAGGTCAGCGGTACGAGCAGCACCGGCCGCCAGCCCAGAATCACGTACAGACCGCGCAACAAGGCCAGCGAGGCCAGCAGTTGCAGCACCACCAGGCTGATCGCCGGCCCGACCCAGTTCAGTGGCGCCAGCCGGGTGATGGCGCCGGCGACCAGGAACGCGGCCGGCATCACGTGACCGTCATGGTCGTCGAACAGATACGACGGCGACACCAGGCTATGGCTGCCGGCCCGGCCGACCAGGATCAGGTCGTCCCAGTAGAAGTAGCCGCGAAACGCCAGCACCCCGCGGATCAGCAGCTGCACCGCGACCAGCACCGCCGCGGCCAGCGCTACCTTCGGTAGCCCGGCGGCCCGTCGGTATGGTGGGCCGGTGCGTTCACTGGTCACCGGGGCTGCCGGGTTCATCGGGTCGACGCTAGTCGACCGGTTGCTGAGCGACGGGCATCGCGTCGTCGGCCTGGACAACTACGCCTCCGGGCGGGCCACCAACCTCGAGCACCTGGTCGGTAATCCCGAGTTCGCTTTCGTCGAGGCCGATATCGTCAACGCCGATCTGCCGGCGATCCTCGACGAGCATCGCCCGGAAGTGGTGTTCCACCTGGCCGCGCAGATCGATGTGCGGCGCTCGGTGGCCGACCCGCAATTCGACGCGTCGGTCAACGTGATCGGTACCGTGCGCCTTGCCGAAGCCGCGCGTCTGACCGGAGTGCGTAAGGTCGTGCACACCTCCTCGGGCGGATCGATCTACGGGACGCCGCCGACCTACCCGACCAGTGAGGCCGTGCCCACCGACCCGGCGTCGCCGTATGCCGCGGGCAAGGTCGCCGGTGAGATCTACCTCAACACGTTTCGGCATCTCTACGGTCTGGAGTGCTCACACATCGCACCGGCCAATGTCTATGGGCCACGGCAGGATCCGCACGGCGAGGCCGGCGTGGTGGCGATCTTCGCGCAGGCGCTGCTATCGGACAAGCCCACCAAGGTGTTCGGCGACGGTTCCAACACCCGTGACTATGTGTTCGTCGACGACGTGGTGGACGCGTTCATCAAAGCGTCGGGTCCAGACGGCGGCGGGCAGCGCTTCAACATCGGCACCGGCGTGGAAACCTCTGACCGCCAACTTCATTCAGCGATGGCGGCTGCGGTCAGCGCGCCCGACGACCCGGAATTCCACCCGCCGCGGCTGGGCGATCTCAAGCGGTCCTGCCTCGACATCAGTTTGGCCGAACGAGTTTTGGGATGGCGCCCACAGGTGCGGCTCGACGACGGCGTGGCCCGCACGGTGGACTACTTCCGTCGCGCGCGGTCCGGCCAGCCGTAGCCCCACGATCGGGTATCGATCAGCGCGAGCCAATCTCTTGCCTGCTACCGCGTGCAGCGGTCAGCATCGGCAAAAGTGTTGGCGTTGAGGAGATTGCGGTGGCCGCAGGCGATGACGGTGGCGAACCCACCAATGGCGGATTAACGAGAAGTGAACGCCTTGCACGAATAGGCGTTGATTGGTGGGCGACGATCGTGGCCGGGATTGTCGTGCTGCTGGCCGTGGCCGGACTGCTGCCCAAGATTCCGTGGTGACCAGGTGAGCGCGGTCGTTGACGAACGGGCGGAGCCCGCTGACGAGGCGAGTTTCACCAGCCGCAACATCTTGGAGTACGTGCCCGGAGTCCTGCTGCTGGTCGCGATCGGCCTGCTTGGCAAGCATGCCCAAGTCTGGTGGAATTCGCTTGCACATCACCAGCATTGGCGCGTGCCGGACATCGAGTACGTGTTGTGGGCGATCGTCTTCGGCCTGCTCCTCACCAACACCGTCGGCCTGCGCCGGATCTTCCGTGCCGGCGTCCAGACCTATGAATTCTGGTTGAAGATCGGGATTGTCGCTCTTGGCGTACGTTTCGTTCTCGGCGATTTGGTCAAGCTGGGCGGCATCTCGCTGGTGCAGATCTTGGTCGACATGGCGCTGGCCGGAGGGATCATCCTGGCCACGGCGCACTTTTTCGGCCTGTCCGGCAAGCTCGGATCGCTGCTGGCTATCGGGACGTCCATCTGCGGTGTATCGGCCATCGTCGCCGCCAAAGGCGCTATCCGGGCCCGCAATTCCGACGTCGGCTATGCCATCGCGGCGATCCTCGCGCTGGGTGCTGTCGCCTTGTTCGCGCTACCCGTGTTGGGCCACGCGATCGGTCTGACTGACCACGAATTCGGTTTGTGGGCAGGGCTTTCGGTGGACAACACCGCCGAGACCACCGCGACTGGCTACTTATACTCCGAGCCAGCCGGGAAGATCGCAGTGCTGGTGAAGTCCACCCGCAACGCGCTGATCGGGTTCGTCGTACTGGGTTTCGCGCTGTACTGGGCAGCACGCGGCGAGGCAGACCGGGTGGCACCGGGACTGCGTGCCCGCGCCCTGTTCATCTGGGACAAGTTCCCCAAGTTCGTCCTCGGATTCCTTGCGGTGTCGGCGATTGCGACCGCCGGCTGGCTCAGCAAGGGTCAAACCACCAACGTCGCCAACGTGTCGCGGTGGGCGTTCTTGCTGACGTTCGCCGGCGTCGGCCTCAACACAAACATCCGCGAACTTGTCCGCACCGGGTGGCGGCCCCTAGTGGTCGCCGTCATCGGATTGGTCGTCGTTGCCGCCGTATCGCTCGGGTTGGTGTTGATCACGTCCCGCGGGCTGCATTGGGGTGTCGGGGCGGGCTGATCATTCCGGCGCTTGCGCGCCCTCGAGTGCGACGGCGCGGGCCAGTCGCGCATAACGCAATTCGAGGTCTTTGAACCGCAAATAGGTGCTCAGCGTGGTGAAGCTGAACGCGATGATCAGCGCGTACAGCATCAGGTCGGTGCCGCGGTCCACCCCGAGCCAGTGCGCTACCACCGTGGTGTCGTTGGGTCGCAGCACGGCGTACACAGCGGCCATCACGAAGAGCAGATAGCCGACTTTTACCCAGGCCCGCGACTGGGCGTTGCGACGGGAGCGCAGCAGGTAAACCAGCAACGCGATGATCGAGGTGATCAGCAGACCCTGAATCCAGTTCAACGCGGCATCCTTCCTCGCAGGAATCCGTCGACAATGATGTTGACGCCATTGAGCAGCGGTTGGCCCTTGGATTGGGAGTATTCGGTGTAGAGCACCTCGACAGGTTGTTCGGCGACACGCCAACGGTTTTCGGCGATCAGCATGATGAACTCGGTGGCGTGGCTCATGCCGTTCATGGTGATGTCCAGCCCGTCGGCGACGGTCTTGTTGAACACTCGCAGTCCGTTGTTGCTATCGGTCAACCCTAGCCTGCGGCCGCGCGGGCTCAGCCGCACCGCGGTCTGCAACACAACACGTTTGAGCAGCGGGGGCCTGCTGACGCCCGGGCCGAATCGCGTTCCGATGACGACATCGACGTCGCCGGCGCCCAGCCGGTCGATCATCGTGATGAGGTCCTTGACGCGGTGCTGACCGTCAGCGTCGAAGGTGCCGAAGAGCCGAGCGCCGGGCTGGCGGCGGGCGTACTCGACGCCGGTCTGGATGGCGGCACCCTGGCCCAGGTTCACTGGGTGACGCACCAGATGCGCCCCGGCCCGCAGGGCGATGTCGCCGGTGTCGTCGTGGCTGCCGTCGTCGACGCACACCACGTTGGCGAAAACCGACCGCAGATCGGTGATCACGTCGCCGATCACACCGGCTTCGTTGTAGGCGGGGACGACGATCCAGACGTCGCGGAATTCACTGGGCATTTCAAGCCCACAACGTACACGCGGTACCCGCAGATCAACGGCCCGGACGCGCAAGCGCCGCCAGGTGCACCCCGATACCCACCAGCGGACCGCACAGCAACGCGACCACCGTCCGGGTCTCCAGCGGCAGCGGCAATAACAGCAACAGCGTCGCCGCCACTGTCGCGCACACCCAGCCCAACGCGTAGGAGCGCTGCAGCGCGGCGGCGACCGTCGCGGCGCCGGTCAGGGTCAGCATCGCGATCGTGACCGCCGCCGCGGTCAGCCAGGCCAGCAGCGCACCCGCCGCGTGATAGTCCGGTCCGAAGGCCACCCGCAGCAGCCACGGGCCGAGCAGGCCGGCCGCCAGTACGCCGGCCGCGCCGATCGTGCCGATGACCGCGGCCGGTGCGATCAGGGCACGCAACCGCGCGGTGCGCTCGTCGACGAAGTGCGCGATGAGGTTGCCCTGCATCGCGGTCAGCGGCACCAGCAACGGCGCGCGGGTCAGGGTGACCGCCAGGATCACCACCCCGCCCTGGGCGCCCAGCTCGCTGGAGGTCACCTTCAGCAGCACCGGAAAGCCCATCACCAGAATCGCGCTGGCCCCGGCCGCGGTGATCGAATGGGCCGCTCCCCGCAGGAAGGTCGCGGTGCTGCCTGGGGTCAGCAGTCGTGCCGCCGCCCGGGTCGCCGGCGACGCCCCGATCATCATCAGCCAGGCCAGCGCGCCCGCGACGGTGGCCCACAGGAACCCGACCAGGCCCCAGCCGACCAGTACGGTGGCCGTTGCGACCGCCACCCGGATGACGGCGTCGGTGACCATCAGCGCGCCGTACTGGGTCCAGCGGTTGGTGCCGGCCAGCATGCCCAGCAGCGCGGCGTGCAGGCAGAATCCGGCCAGCCCGACGCTGAGCAGGCCGACGGAAAGCCAGTGTGCTTGCGCGAACACCCGGCTGCCCCACAGCGGTGCGCTGCCGGCGATCACGGCGGCGGCGCCGATCCCGACCATCCCGGCGACCCGCAGCGGGTGGGTGCGCCGGCCCGGCAGCATCTCCGCGTAGCCGGCCGCGCGGATTTCCCGGGTGGTCTCTTGCAGCAGGCCGTTGGCGGCGCCGGTGACCAGGCCGAATGCTCCCCAGAAGACCGCGAACACCGAGAAGCCGGCCGGCGCCAGATCGCGGGCGGCCAGGTAGACCACCGCGTAGCCGCACACCGCGGTCACGGCGGTCGCGGTACCCACGCGGGCGACGCTGCTGCGCGCGATCGGGCTCGCGAAGGCTCCCACACCGGGGGTGCCGCCCACTTCGGTCACGGTTTGAAAATACTCACAGCCTTTACCGCGCTGAGCACGCCGCGACGACGTCGACCTGACAGACTGACCGCAGAGGGGAGTATTCCTCGGCCGCGCAGTCGTCATCACGTCGCCCAGATCGGGTGACCGGCCCGCGGGCCGTCGGTACCGACGGTGGAAGAGACCTCTGGTTGTCAACGACCGGAGGTATCGCCATGCACGTCTCCCTGCTGGAGTGGATCATCACCCTGGCGGCCACGACCGGGGTCCTGCTGTTCGACGTCCTGGTGATGGCCCGCAGTGCAGGCGAGCCGACCATGCGCCGATCCGCGCTCGGATTGTCGGCTTACTGCGGCCTCGCGGTGTGCTTCGGAATCTGGACCTGGTACTTCCACGGCCGGCAGTTCGCGGTGCAGTTCTTCGCCGGGTGGATCACCGAATACAGCCTGTCGGTCGACAACCTGTTCATCTTCGTCATAATAATGACGAGCTTCGCCGTACCGAGGGTGTATCAGCGGCAGGCCCTGTTCGCCGGCATCGTGATCGCGCTGATTTTCCGCGGTATCTTCATCGCCCTCGGCGCGGCGGCGATTGCCCGATTCTCCTGGGTGTTCTACCTTTTCGGCGCGTTCCTGGTGTATACCGCGCTGCGATTGGCGCGTGGCGTCACGCATCAGACGGACGCGGAGAATGCGGCGGTCCGGTTCGCGCGCAACCATCTGAGCGGCACCGAAACCTGGCACGGTGCCAAGCTTTTCGTGAACGATGGATCGCGACGGTCGGTGACCCCGATGGCTCTCGTGGTCGTGGCGCTGGGCGCCGCCGACCTGATCTTTGCCCTGGACTCCATCCCCGCGATCTACGGGCTCACCAGCGAGCCCTATTTGGTGTTGGCCGCCAACGTTTTCGCGCTGATGGGCCTGCGGCAGCTGTACTTCATCGTCGAGGGGCTGCTGCAGCGGCTCGTCTACTTGTCCAAGGGGCTCGGCGTCATCTTGTTGTTCATCGGGGTCAAGCTGATCCTGCACGCGTTACGCGGAAACAATCTGCCATTCATCAACGGCGGCAAGAACATCGACGTCCCGGAGATATCGACGTCGGTCAGTCTGGCGGTGATCGCCGCGACTCTTGCCGTGGCCGCGGTCGCCAGCGTCTACGCCACCCGCGGGAACGAGACCGGCTAGGCCTCGATCTGGGCGGCGATGCGTCGCTCGATGCCGGCCCGCGCGGCGGCCGGTAGCGCGATCAGCCCCTCGAGTTCGCGACCTGCCCGGGCGTAGGCACTCTGCCGTTCCTGCGGAGACGCGGCCTCGTCTTGAGCCAGCCGCAGCAGGTTCTGGGCTCGCGCCAACCGTTGTTGGTCGTCTTCGGAAAAGTCGCTGCGGCGCCGGCGGATCGCTTCGGTTTCGGCGATTTCGAAGGCGGTGACGTATTCGTGCACGGCGTCGCGGTACTCGAGGTGCGCGCTGCGATCGCTCAGCGCGTCGTCGGGGCGTTCCGGACGCAGTAGGTCGGCCCGCTGCCTGGCCTTGTGGAATGCGACCGTCAGCGGATTGCGCATATCGGTCATGAGCGGGAAGTCGAGCAATCTGGCGACGTCGACCTCGTAGTCCAGCCATCGGGCGTCGGTCCGATCGTGCGCGGCAAGGAGTTTGACGACCTCGCGGCGCTGGCTGTCCGCAGTTTCTCGCCCGCGCCCGGACGCTTCGGCGATCGCGATCTTGGCCTGCTGCTTCAGCCGATACCGTTCCAGTCGCCGATCAGCCCGGCGTTCGTTGGCCGCGGCGATCGCTCGCACGCCTCCGCCGATCGCGCCGCCGAGCGGGAAGATCAGCCACCAGAAATTCGCAGCGAAATGAAGCGGGCCCACCTAGTCAGGATGCCACCGCGGCACCGCGGCTTCGACCCAACAGCGTTCGCTCAGAGCCGAATGCCGCGGATCAGTGACCTTCGGTCTTGAACCGCTCGATCGAACGCAGCACCTCGGCCTCGGCTTCGGCGCGGCCCACCCAGTCGGCGGCCTTCACGAACTTGCCCGGCTCCAGCGCCTTGTATTGCGAGAAAAAGTGCTTGATCTCGTCGAGCTCGTGCCGCGGGACGTCGCCGATGTCCTGGATGTGGTCCCACCGATGGTCTTTGGCGGGCACGCACAGCACCTTGTCGTCGCCGCCGGCCTCGTCGGTCATCTGGAACATGGCCACCGGCCGAGCCTTCACCACGACGCCCGGGAACACCGACTGGGGAAGCAGCACCAAAGCGTCCAGCGGATCGCCGTCCTCGCCGAGAGTGTCGTCGATGAAGCCATAGTCGGTGGGGTAGACCATCGACGTATAGAGATAGCGATCCAGAAAAATCCGGCCCGTCTCGTGGTCGACCTCGTACTTGTTGCGTTGACCCTTGGGGATCTCGACGGTCACATCGAATTGCACGGGCCCGGCTCCTTCGCCTGAGAATTGTCGCTTGGCGTCGATCGTAGGGCTCCCGCACCACGTCCCTCCGCGGGGGTTTGGGCACAATAGGCGGATAGAAGTCAGGAGAGTGATGCGTCCCACCACGTGGCGTACGTCTACGCACCTGATCGTGGGGGCGGGCGTGCTGGCGGTCGTTGCCGCCTTGGTGGCTGCGGCTGCGCTGCTTACCGGCAGCGGCCGTGGCGTCGGCGGCCCGAAGGTGCCGCCACCACCGCAGGCCGTCACCGCCAAGCCGGGCGTCGTCCCGGTGGCCGACAGCGCCGCGACGCCGACCAAGTCCGGCCTTGCCGCAGCCTTGGCCGCGGTGGTTGCCGACCCCAACCTGGGAAAGCTGGGCGGCCGGGTCACCGACGCGATCACCGGCGAGGAATTGTGGAGCCATTTCGACGACCTGCTCCTGCAGCCGGCGTCTACCAACAAGACCTTGACCAGCGCCGCGGCGCTGCTGGCGCTGGACCGCAACGCGCGGGTGACGACCCGCGTGGTAGCCGCCGATCAACCCGGGACCGTCGTGTTGGTGGGCGGCGGCGACCCGACGCTGTCGGGCGCGGCGCCGGGGCAGGACACCTGGTACCACGGCGCGGCTCGGCTCAGCGATCTGGCCGATCAGGTCCGTCGCAGTGGCGTGACGCCGACCGCCGTGCAGGTGGATACCTCGCTGTTCAGCGGCCCGACCTTTGCGCCCGGCTGGGACCCGGCCGACATCGAGGGTGGCGACATCGCGCCGATCGAGTCGGTGATGCTCGATGCCGGACGGATCCAGCCGGCGACCGACCAGTCACGGCGATCGGTCACGCCGGCTCTGGACGCGGGACGCGCGTTAGCCAACGCGTTGGGGGTCGACCAGCAGCAGGTGACCGTCACCGGCCAGTCCGTCGGCTCCGGGGCGCGGCAACTGGCCGCGGTTCAATCGGCCCCGCTGATCGACCGGCTCAACGAGATGATGAACGTCTCCGACAACGTGATGGCCGAGTGCATCGCGCGCGAGGTGGCCGCATCCATGCAACGGCCACTGAGCTTCGCCGGCGCCGTCGACGCGGTGACCAACCGGCTGAGCACCGCGCACATCGACACCGGCAGCGCGATCTTGCGCGACTCCAGCGGCCTGTCGGTGGAAGACCGCCTCACCGCCAAAATCCTCGACTCGGTCGTACAAGCGGCTGCCGGATCCGGCCAGCCGGCATTGCGGACCTTGCTGGACTTGTTGCCGATCGCCGGAGGCAGTGGCACGCTGTCGGATCGCTTCGTCGACGGCACCCCCGCCGGCTCCGGGCCTGCCGGCTGGTTGCGTGCCAAAACCGGCTCGCTGACCGCGATCAACGCGTTAGCTGGAGTGGTGACCGACCGCAGCGGGCGGGTGTTGAGCTTCGCGCTGATCTCCAATGACGCCGGGATGTCCGGCCGCACGGCGATCGACGCGGTGGCCGCGACCCTATGGTCGTGCGGGTGCGTCGCGTGACCGCCGCAGCGGACTTGACGGTCGGGCGCACGGTCGACTGGGGATTCGCTGCGACGGTTGGCCAGTGGCTGGCCCGCCCAGGCCCGCGGTCCACCGACTACACGCGGCGCCAGGTGGTCGAAAACCTGGCCACCGCCGCCAAGGCGGCTGAACCGCCGGTTCGCGAGGTCACCGGCCTGCACACCGAGGGCGCGGTGCCCGAGGCCCGGATCATCGACCGGCCGGGGTGGATTCGGGCGGCCGCCGAGTCGATGCGGGCGATGACCGGCGGAACGGACAAGCCGCGCGGCGTGATCAGCGGACGGGTCACCGGAGCGCAGACCGGTGCCGTGCTGGCATTCGTCTCATCGGGCATCCTCGGTCAGTACGACCCGTTCAGCGACGGCGGTGCCCTGTTGCTGGTCTACCCGAACGTCATCGCGGTCGAACGCCAATTACGGCTTGAGCCTTCGGATTTCAGGCTGTGGGTATGCCTGCACGAGGTCACCCATCGCGTGCAGTTCACCGCCAACCCATGGCTGTCGAGTCACATGTCGCAAGCGTTGGGTGTGCTGACCCAGGAAGGCAGCGATGACGTCGCCCAGGTGATGAGCCGGCTGGCCGCCTTCGCCCGCGGTCGTGGCGACTCCTCTCAAGACGACCCGAATTCGACGGGCATCCTCGGGTTGCTGCGCGCCGTGCAGTCCGACCCGCAACGCGAAGCGCTGGATCAGCTGTTGGTGCTCGGCACGCTGTTGGAGGGCCATGCCGACCATGTGATGGATGCCGTTGGGCCCCTTGTAGTTCCGTCGGTGTCAACTATCCGGTCCCGCTTCGACGAGCGACGGAACCGCAAGCAGCCGCCGCTGCAACGGCTGCTGCGCGCGTTGCTGGGCATCGACGCCAAACTGAGCCAGTACACCCGCGGCAAGGCGTTCGTCGACCATGTGGTGGATCGGGTCGGAATGGCACGGTTCAACGCCGTCTGGACGAGCCCGGAGACCTTGCCCCGGCCGATTGAGATCGAATACCCGCAACGATGGATCGACCGGGTGCTGTAGCCGAACTCCGCGCGGTGGTGGCGGCGTTCGCGACAGAAGTTCTCGACACCGCCGATCGCTGGTGTGTGGCGTTATCAGGAGGCCCGGATTCGTTGGCGCTCACCGGTGTCGCTGCGACGATACTGCCGACCACCGCGCTGATTGTCGACCATGGTCTACAGGCTGGCTCCGCAGCGGTGGCCGCAACCGCGCAGCGACAGGCTGAGTATTTGGGATGCGTTGACGCTCAAGTGCTTACCGTGCAGGTGGCCGGTGACGGTGGCCCGGAGGCCGCGGCCCGCACCGCCCGCTACCTTGCGTTGGCGGATGCCCGTCGCGACCGGCCCGTGCTGTTGGCCCACACTCTCGACGACCAGGCCGAGACGGTGTTGCTCGGCCTCGGCCGCGGCTCGGGTGCCCGGTCGATTGCCGGCATGCGCCCCTACGACCCGCCCTGGTGCCGGCCGTTGCTGGGTGTTCGGCGCGAGGTGACGCATGCCGTCTGCGCAGAGCTGGGCCTGAACGTCTGGCACGACCCGCACAACACCGACCGCCGCTTCACTCGCAGCAGGCTGCGTCTCGAGGTGCTGCCGCTGATGGAAGAGGTGCTGGGCGGCGGCGTGGCCGAGGCGCTGGCTCGCACGGCGACCGCATTGCGCGGGGACACCGAGCTGATCGATTTGCTGATCGCGCAGGCGATGTCCGTCGCGGTAACCCCCAACGGGCTCGACACCGAGGCGTTGACTGCGCTGCCCGACCCGGTTCGCCGCGGTGCCATCCGCAGCTGGCTGCTCGCCAGCGGCGCGATCGGATTGACCGACAAGCAGATTCGCGGGGTGGACACGCTGGTCACCGCCTGGCGCGGCCAGGGCGGGGTGGCCGTCGGCTCCGCATTGCGCAAACAGCGACTGGTCGCCGGTCGCAGCGGCGGGGTCTTGACGTTGCACCAGGAACCGGTCTAAACAACCAGCGTTGGTTTCCAGCCCGATGACGTGGCACGCTGTGCTCGTGGCAGCGGAATCGCCGGAGCTCTACCCGGGGGACATCAAGTCGGTCCTACTAGGCGAAGAGCAGATCCAAAACCGCATCGCCGAGCTTGGAGCGCAGATCGGCGCGGACTACCGCGAGCGGGGCGCCACCGATGATCGCGACCTGCTGCTGATCACCGTGCTCAAAGGCGCCGTCATGTTCGTCACTGACCTGGCCCGCGCGATCCCGCTGCCGACCCAGTTCGAGTTCATGGCGGTCAGCTCCTATGGATCGTCGACGTCCTCGTCGGGTGTGGTGCGGATCCTCAAAGATCTCGACCGCGACATCAACGACCGGGATGTGCTGATCGTCGAGGATGTGGTCGACTCCGGGCTGACCCTGTCCTGGTTGCTGCGCAACCTGAACACCCGGCATCCGCACTCGCTGCGGGTGTGCACGCTTTTGCGCAAGCCCGACGCACGGCGGGCCAACGCCGACATCGCCTACGTGGGTTTCGACATCCCCAACGAGTTCGTGGTCGGCTACGGCCTGGATTACGACGAGCGCTACCGCGACCTGCCGTACATCGGAACTCTGGACCCGAGGGTCTACCAGGACTAACGCAATTCCCACACCGCGGTGACCGAGAAGCTCACCGTCTGCTGACCCGGCTCCAGCGGAACACTCGCCTGCATGCCGCTTCGTGGCGCTGGAATTCCCGTCGGGGATGCGCCGCCGGCGGCTTCTGATACCGACAGGATCTTGCCCAGTCCGAGCCCGGACAGCTGCGCGTATTGCGCGGCCCGGTCTTTGGCGTCCTGAAATGCGTGTGCCCGCGCGTCTTTGACCAGCTGTGAATCATCGGCGATGGAGTAGCTGACCGAGTTGATCCGGGTCGCGTCACCGCCGGTTCCGACGATGACGGCCAGCAGGCGCGACGCGTTGCCGGCGGGATGGATCTTGACCCGGATCGAGTTGGCGGCCCGATACCCGGTGATGGCGCCGCCGGCATTGTCGTATTGCGGTTGCAGGCTCACATCGGTGGTGCTGATGTCCTTGCGGTCGACGCCGGCGTTGGCCAACGCATCGATGACCGCCTGCTGGCGGCTATTTGTCTGATCCATCGCCCCGGTGACGTCGCGGGCGGTGAACTCGATGCCGACATCCGCGGTGAGCGTGTCCGGGACGCCTTGTACATGGCCGGAGCCGACGACGGTCACCTGGCGCGGATTGTCGCCGGCCCCTTCCGGGCTATGGTCGCAGGCCGACACGACGACGAGCGTGAGTCCCAATACGAACGCCATACGCAATGGCAGTCTGACACTTCTCAGGACAGGCATGATGGCACCCTAGCCGTTCTCAGAAGGGTGGATCGTCGGGCAGGGGTTCAAGTTCGGGACTCGCTGGTGTCCAATCTGGTGGCAATTCTTCGGGTTCTCGCGGTTCGTTCACCCAGGCGCAAAAAGGGCTGGTACTGGGTTTGTCTTTGATCAGGAACAGCATGTCGCGCATGTGATTTCGAAACTTGCGATCCGCAATTTCCTCTTTGCGCGCCTCGTCGAGCCTTCGGCGGGCTTCATTGATGGGTCGCTGCTCACGATTATGGTTGCGTGCCTGTGCTATTCGAGCGCTTCGGTGTTTGGCTCTACTTCGTCTGTTCAGGGGCGGCGCCGCGCAGGCCGCGCGTCGCTGCGGGAACAGGTCGGCTCCGGCGGGTTCAGTGCGATACGTCTGACCGGTGGGTGATGTCCAGATTACTATGCCATCTGCCAGCTGCTTGTCCTTCCATTTACCGAAGGTCTTCAGTCGATGATGTTGCCGGCAAAGGCATTTGAGATTGCTAGCCACCGTCAGCCCGCCGGCTGCCGGGTTCTCGTGGTTGAACGGAATGGTGTGATCGATGTCGGTATGGGTCGCCGGGCGGCTGCAGCCCGGAAATCGGCACGTCAAATCCCGGCACCGGATGGCACGTTCGAGCGCCGCCGAGGGCTGATAATGCAGCGCTGCCGCAGCGCTGGTTTGCGGATCGGCCAGCCGGAGCGATGCTGCCGCGGCCAACTCGCGCACCTGCTCGGCATCGATGACCCCGTAGCCCGCCAGATAACCGGGCAGGTCGCTTTCGCCTGTGACGGTCTGCTCGCTGGCTACCACGGTGACGATCACCTGCGTCCCGGCCGGATCGCGATCAGACTCAGTGATGTCAACTCTGTTGGCGCACTGTGGTTGTCCGCAGGCACACACCAAACGGCGGCCCTCGGTCAACGCGGCGAGCGCGTCGGCGCGGCGCTGATCCAATGTCCGCGGATCTGCCGCGCACACCTGCTTGGCCAGCTGCGAGAGCCGCCGGTCGAACGCCGTCGCTGCCGCGGCGGCGACAGTCCCGTACACCTCGGCCATCCCGTTGTCCTGCGCGGTAATCCCGATGTAGCGGTCCCCTTCCGCAGCGATGCGGCGCTCACGGGCAGCGTCGGGATCGGCCACCCGTACCGCTGCATCGACCGCGTTGACGATGCGCTGCTTTGACCAGCTATGCCAATTGGCGATGCGCGCGGCCAATGAGTCGTCCAACTTGGCCATTAGCCCGTCGTCGCTCACCAGGTCCGTGCGGCTGATGATCAGCCGCACGGTGCGCCAATCGGTTCGGCCCTCGGCCAGTAGCGCCGCCACCTTGGGCAGGCGAACATCCAGCGCCTCAGCGTGGGAGACCAAATAGCTCGCCGCCATCGGGGACAAATTCATCGCCGCGGCTACCTCTGCGGCGGTCTGTTCGAACCAGTCGATTACCGCATAGCCGTGCTCACGCTCGGCCTGTTCGGCGGCTGCGACACGATGGCGCAGCAGCCCTGCCACAGCGGCCAGCCGACGAGCTACCAGCATCGACTCCATCCGATACGATGACTCCACCGCGGCTACCAGGGCGGTTGGCGTCAGCTCGGCCATCGCCGCTGGGTCGTCGACTCCCGCGGCAGTCAGCAGAGCCAGTCCTGGATCGAACATATGTTCGAGTATAGTACTTTCCACCGACTCGTGCGCTTGGCAGGCTCGCAAGTTGTGGATAGCTGCGGCGAGAGCTGAAGGTTGAGCGCACGGTTCGTTTACCAGCGGCATGACGCAGCGCCACGGTCAAGGGCCGATCGCGGAATTACGTGACATCGTCGGCGATCGGCGCGGGCACCGAGTTGGCGTCGCCGTTGAGGGCGCTGTGCCGACGACCCCACATCAGGTAGTAAGTCAGCGCGACCGCCAACCATCCGCTGAACGCGATCCAGGTGTACCAATGCAGGCTGAACAGGATGTAGGCGCAGGCCGCGATCGACAGGACCGGGGTCACCGGATAACCCGGGACCTTGAAGCCGCGCGACAGATCCGGCTCCTGAATCCGCAGGATGATCACTCCTGCTGACACCACGATGAACGCCGTCAGCGTGCCGATCGACACGATTTCGGCCAGCCGGTCCAACGGCACGACCGCGGCCAGCACCGCCACTGTGAGCGCCACGATCACGGTGTTCTGCACGGGCGTCATCGTGCGCGGATTCACCTTCGCGAACGTCGCCGGCAGCAGCCCGTCGCGGCCCATCGTGAACAGGATCCGGGTCTGGCCGTACAACGTAACCAGCGTCACGGAGAATATCGAAATCACCGCTCCCGCGGCCACAATGGTGCTGCCGGCAGTATTGCCGGTGATGTGGTCCAAGATCACCGCCAGCACCGCTTCTTCGCCCTTGAAGTCCTGCCATCGTTGTGCACCGATGGCGGCGACCGAGACGAGCAGGTGGATTGCCGTGACGATCAGCAGGGCGGCGATGATCGCGCGCGGCATGGTGTGTTGCGGGTCTTTCACCTCGTCGCCCGCGGTGGAGACCGCATCGAGACCGATGTAGGCGAAGAAGATCGTGCCTGACGCCAGGCTGATGCCGGATAGGCCGAAAGGCGCCAGGTCTTTGAAGTTGCCGGCGTTGAACGCGGTGAACGCGATCGCCGAGAACAACACCAGCACGCTGAGCTTGATCACCACCATCACGGCATTCGCCTTGGCGGATTCGCTTGCACCGCGGATCAACAGCAGCGCGCACATCGCGACCAGCGCAATCGCCGGCAGGTTCAGGACGCCGGGTTCTGGGTCCCAAGGCGCCGCTGAAATAGCATGTGGCAGAACAAAACCGAAGACATTGTCAAGGAACTTGTTGAGATACTGGCTCCAGCCGACGGCCACCGCGGCGGTGGACACGCCGTATTCGAGCAGCAAGCAGGCCGCGACTCCCACTGCCGCGAACTCTCCGAGGGTGGCGTAGGCATAGGAGTAGGCCGATCCGGAAACCGGTACCGCCGAGGCCAGTTCGGCGTAACAGATCGCGGCCAGACCCGCCGCGGCGCCGGCAATGAGGAACGAGATGACCACCGCCGGCCCGGCTTGCGGCACCGACTGCGAGAGCACGATGAAGATCCCGGAACCGACGGTTTCGCCGACACCGAACATCGTCAGCAGGAAAACGCCAAGGCTGCGTTGCAACTGGTCTGAGGCGCCGTCGGCGACCGGGGCCCCGCTCACCGGGCGGCGCCG
>NZ_DASXHW010000155.1:0-6405 GCF_036488105.1 Mycobacterium sp.
TCCTGGCGGTGCAACTGTGGTGACCTTCCCGTGGCTGTCGGCGCTGTGGCTGCTGCCGTTGGTCGGTGCCGTGGTCATCATTCTGGTGCCGGCCGGTCGGCGACAGTTCGCCAAATGGCTCGGCGTGACGGTGTCGGTGGCCGTGCTGGCGCTGTCGATAGCGCTCGCGCTGGAATTCAAGGCCGGCGGCCCGACCTACCAGTTCGTCGAATCTCACCCGTGGATACCGGCATTCGGCGCGGGCTACACCCTCGGCATCGACGGCATCGCATTGGTGCTGGTCTTGCTGACCACCATCTTGGTGCCGTTCCTGCTGGTGGCCGGCTGGAACGACGGCGGTGAGCGAACACGCGGGACCCAGGCCTACATCGCGCTGACACTGACCATCGAATCGATGGTGCTCATCTCGCTGGTCTCACTGGATGTGCTGCTGTTCTACGTGTTCTTCGAAGCCATGCTCATCCCGATGTACTTCCTCATCGGCGGTTTCGGTGGCGGCGCACATCGCTCCCGCGCTGCGGTGAAGTTCTTGCTGTACAACCTGTTCGGCGGCCTGATCATGTTGGCCGCCGTGATCGGCCTGTACGTGGTGACCGCTCATAACGGCTCGGGCACGTTCGACTTCCGTCAGATCGTCGCCGCCGTCACCTCCGGTTCGCTGGGCGCGTCGTCGGCGGTGACCAAGGGGCTGTTCCTGGGATTCATGTTCGCGTTCGCGATCAAGGCGCCGCTGTGGCCGTTCCACCGCTGGCTGCCCGACGCGGCGGTGGAATCGACCCCGGCGACCGCCGTCCTGATCACCGCGGTGATGGACAAGGTCGGCACGTTCGGCATGCTGCGGTACTGCCTGCAGTTGTTCCCTGACGCGTCAACGTATTTCCGCCCCGTCATCGTCACACTGGCAGTGATCGGCGTCATCTACGGCGCCATCGTGGCGATCGGGCAGACCGACATCATGCGGCTGATCGCCTACACGTCGATCTCGCACTTCGGCTTCATCATCCTCGGCATCTTTGTGATGACGACGCAGGGCCAGAGCGGCTCCACGCTGTACATGCTCAACCACGGCATCTCCACCGCGGCAGTCTTCTTGATCGCCGGATTCCTGATCTCGCGTCGCGGCACCCGGTCGATCGCCGCCTATGGCGGTATCCAGAAGGTGGCCCCCGTACTGGCCGGCACATTCCTGATCGCGGGCCTGGCCACCGTGTCGCTGCCCGGGCTGGCGCCGTTCGTGAGCGAATTCCTGGTGCTGCTAGGCGCATACAACCGCTACTGGCTGTCCGCGGCATTCGGCGTGACGGCGCTGATCCTCTCCTCGATCTATATTCTGTGGCTGTACCAACGGCTGATGACCGGCCCCGTCACCGAGGGCAATGAGCGGATCCGTGACCTCGTGCCGCGCGAAATCCTGGTCGTTGCACCGCTGATCGCGCTGCTGCTGGTGCTGGGGATCTACCCGAAGCCCGTGCTCGACATCATCAACCCCGCGGTGGGGAACACCATGGCGACCATCGGTCAACAGGACCCCCCGCCGATCGTGCGGCCGGGCACTGCGCACCTACCCGGAATGGCGGAGGGACCGCGCCGATGACGTCTCTACTAGTGGTGCCCACGCCCAGCGTCGAATATGGACTGCTCTCACCGATATTCATCGTCTTCGGCGTTGCGGTGGCCGGCGTGCTCGTCGAAGCGTTCCTGCCCCGGCGAGCGCGCTATGGCGTCCAGGTCGTACTGGCGATCGGCGGTTTGATCGCCGCGGTCGTCGCCGATGTCATCGTCGCCAGGCAGCTCGACCTCCCGGGCCGCTATGCGGTCCTGCATGCACTGGCTGTCGACGGTCCGACGCTGCTGCTGCAAGGTGCCATCCTGTTGGTCGCCGTGCTCGCGGTGATCTTTTTCGCCGAGCGGCACAGCGGCGACAACCCCGCCGCCGGGCCGGGCGCCGCCACCGCCCACGTCTCCGCCGGATTGGAAGCCTTTACGCCACAGGCATCTGCGGTGCCGGACAGTGCGGCCGAGCATGAGGCGGAGCGGGCCGGGGCAAGCCAGACCGAGGTGTTCCCGCTGACGATGCTGGCGGTCGGCGGCATGCTGGTCTTCCCGGCCGCCAACGACCTGCTGACCATGTTCGTGGCGCTCGAAGTGCTGTCGCTGCCGCTGTATCTGTTGTGCGGCCTGGCGCGCCACCGCCGCTTGATGTCCCAGGAAGCAGCGGTGAAGTACTTCCTGCTGGGCGCCTTTTCGTCAGCATTCTTCCTGTACGGCGCCGCGTTCCTCTACGGCGCCACCAACACGCTGTCGCTACCGGGCATCGCCAAATCGCTGGCGGCCAGCAACAGTCACTCGATGGCGTTGATCGGCGTTGCGCTGTTGTCGGTCGGTCTGTTGTTCAAAGTCGGCGCTGCGCCATTCCATTCGTGGATTCCCGACGTGTACCAAGGTGCCCCCACCCCGATCACCGGGTTTATGGCCGCGGCCACCAAAGTCGCGGCGTTCGGCGCGCTGCTGCGGGTCGTCTACGTCGCGCTGCCGCCGCTGCATGACCAGTGGCGGCCGGTGCTGTGGGCCATCGCGATACTGACCATCGCGGTCGGCACAATCACCGCGGTAACCCAGACCGACGTCAAGCGGATGCTGGCGTACTCGTCGATCGCGCACGTGGGTTTCATCCTCACCGGTGTGATCGCAGACAACACGGCAGGCCTCTCGGCGACGATGTTCTATCTCGTCGCCTACAGCTTCAGCACAGTGGGCGCGTTCGCGGTCGTGGGTCTGATCCGCAATTCGCACGGCGAAGAAGATGCCACCATATCGCACTGGGCGGGACTCGGGCAGCGCTATCCCGTTGTCGGCCTGCTCTTTTCAATGTTCTTGCTGGCCTTCGCCGGAATTCCGCTGACCAGCGGGTTCATCAGCAAGTTCGCGGTGTTCCAGGCGGCGGCCAAAGGCGGCGCGGTGCCGTTGGTCATTATCGGTGTGCTCGGCAGCGCGGTGGCCGCCTACTTCTATGTGCGGGTGATCGTGCTGATGTTCTTCACCGAGCCGCACACCGAGCCGGTACATGTCGTCATGCCCAGCTTCTGGAGTAAGACGGCCATCGCGGTGTGCGCGGCGATCACCGTCGGTTTGGGCATCTTCCCGCAGCCTCTGCTCGATCTCGTCCGGCAGGCCGCGCAGTTCCTGACATGACACCGGCGCTGGTTCTCAGCGACGATATCGGCCCGGTTCGGGTGTTGACCATGAACCGTCCCGAAGCACGAAATGCATTGAGCCCGAAGCTGATCGAATCGCTGTACACCGGGCTGCGCGAGGCTGACGACGACGCGTCGGTGCGGGCGGTGGTACTCACCGGCGCCAACCCGGCATTTTGCGCCGGCGTCGACCTCAAAGAGGCCCAGCGGCTCGGCTCGGTCTATTTCGAGCAGTTTCAGAACCAGAGCTGTATTCGCCAAACGGGCGAGATGCGTACGCCGATCATCGCCGCCGTCAACGGCGCGGTGTTCACCGGCGGGCTCGAGATGGCGTTGGGCTGCGACTTTCTCATCGCCTCCGAGCGCGCGGTTTTCGCCGATACCCATGCCCGCGTGGGGATCCTGCCCGGCGGCGGGATGACTGCGCGGCTTCCGCACGTAGTCGGCGCGGCGATGGCGCGCCGGTTGTCGATGACCGGCGAAGTGGTCGATGCCGTACGTGCCGAGCGAATCGGGCTGGTCACCGAGGTCGTGCCACACGATCAACTGCTGGCCAGAGCCGTCGAACTGGCCGGCCAGATCGCCGAGGTGCCTGCGCCAATCATGGCCGGCCTCAAGGAAATCTATGTCACCGGCTCCGCCGCGGTCATCGATCCGGCGCTTGCGGCCGAGCAGGCCATCGCCGGCGCGCAAACCCTGGATCAGGACGGCCTGAAGGATCGCTACGCCGAGATCACCGAGCGCAACCGCCGCCAGATTCGGCCGCAACCCTAGGTGAACAGAGGGCTGTAGTCAGTCGGAGGGTCGACCAAATTCATTGATCGGTACAACTTTTCGGTGAGGGCCGGGCTGCTCTCCGCCGCGGACAACACCGCCTCGCGGAAGTCCAGCAGTTCTTTGGACGCCGCATGATCAGGGTCTCCGCTGTCCATGTAGAGATCGTTGAACTGGTTGGAGGCCCACATCGGACCGATGTGCTCAGCAGCGGCGGCGAAGAATCGCCGACTCAGATCGCCATTCCCGTCGGCCAGACAGTCCTGCAGAGCGGTCGCCTCGAGCGCGGCCACTGTCATGCCCTGGCCATAGATGGGGTTGGTACTGCAGATCGCATCGCCGAACACCAGGAAGCCCGCGGGAAAGCCGTCCATCTGGTCGTAGCGCCGCCAGATCGCACCCGGGTAGCGGAAGACCGAGATCTCGCCGATCGGCTCGCCGCGCTTCAGCGCCCGCAACAGCGCGGGTGGCGCGAATTGGGTGGCCATCCGGATCATGCCGGTCAGGTCGTTGGGTGGTTCGTTGTCCGCCAACCGGGTCAGCGTGAAAATCCAGGTGTCGTGCTCATACACCGAAAATGCGCCGCCCGTAGGCTTTTTCGGCTCCGGAACGACAAAGGTCATCCGCTCTTTAAGGATCCCCTCCGGGATGCGCATCAGCAGGCTGGTGTAGTTCGCGTTGGTCGTCGAGCGCTCGGCCACCGGTCGTCCGCAGCCCAGGCCGTCCAGGAAGGCCGGGGTGCGTGCGCTACGACCCATCGCATCGACCAGCAGGTCGGCGTTGAGCTCGCGCTTGGCGCCGCTGTCACGATCGACGATGTTCGCACCGGTGACTCGGTGTGGATTCGGCGCGATCGGTTCGACGAAGTCATGGCCGTCGAGGATTTCGACGTTGTCGATGGCGCTGACGCGCTGCCTGATGTGCGATTCCAGCAGCGGCCGGCTCAACAGGTGCAACTTGACCGCCGAGGGGTCGCTGAATTTGCCCGCTCTGCTCAGCTCGTGTCCGGCCACCCGAATGGACACCCGAGACAGATCGCCGTCGTCGCAGACCTCCGCGCCGGCGGCGATCAGGTCGTCTTGGATGCCGGGGAACAGTCGCGCCAGCTCGTCGGCGCCGCGACTCCACAACACGTGGAAGTGGCGGCCCTGCGGAACCCCGCGGCGCTGGTCGGCAGCATGAGGTAGCTTGTCCCGTTCGACCACCGTCACCGCGCCGTAAAACTCGCTGAGCACCCGGGCGGCGAGCAACCCGCCCATCCCCGCACCGCAGACGACAGCCTGCTCCCCCAGCTTGCTCACCGATTGCCCCCTCGCCGAATAGGCCTACTGCGACCGTACAGAAATAGTTAATTAGTTAGGCCGAAACCGGCAAAGGCTGGAGTCGCCAATCATGGCTGCCCGCAAGGAAAATCTCGTCGTCGGGCGCTACGCCCGAAGACCTAGACCGCTGCGCTGGTCTCGAGACCAGTCACGCCCATATCGTCCAGCGCAACTGCGGCCAGGTCCGGCCGCAAGACACTCAGCTCCTCGAGTTCCTCGTCCGCGCGCCGCTGCACCAATAACGGGATGAAGCCCCGCACCCGGCTGCTTTGGAACTGCGAATACGCATGCCGCACGACGGCGGTGACATGGTCCATCGGAAGAGCCGAATATTTCTCGGCGAGGCGACGCTCCAGGTCGCTGATCAACGCCCGCTCTTCTTGCGGCATTCCGATATTGTTGCCCCCATCTGGACACCGGTCAAGGCGTTACGCGCGAGCAGATTTTTTCCCGCGACGCAGTCTTCAGCAACGTCGCTAGCCATCTTCGTCCCGCAGATATGGCCGCGTGGCCAGCAGATAGACCGCAAACACGGCAAGCGGCGCCAGCAGCGGCAACCATGGCAGCCGCAACGGGAATGCGGTCGCGACCAGGCCGACAAGGGTAAATCCCACCGCTGAGACCATCGTTGCGCCGCTGACCGAGTCCAGTCCGGCGCCGCTACTGGCCGCATGCCGTAGCACCAGATAGGCGGCCGCCGACAATCCGGACACCGCGGCGACCGTGGCCGGCGGCCCGGACAGCGCAATCGCGACCACGGTGAGCAATACCGCGAGCGTGGCAACCGGGCGAAACAGGACCGCGATCGTCACCGCGGCCACGGCCGACGTCGCCGCGACCCGGGCCGATCCGTGTGCTCCGATGCCGACCGCCGCCACCATCAGCACACCGCACGCCGTCGACAAGGCGTGCGCCGCCAACTGCGCGCCGCGCCTCATGTCCGGCGTCCGGTCAGCGGCCGACGATGATCGGGGACGGCCCGCATCGACTGATCCAGGGTCCGATCCGGCCGCCAGGGCACCACGTCGACGCCTACGGTGCCCATATCGCGATACATGGCCGAACGCTGCAGCGCCCACATCCGGTCGACCAGTGGGTCCTGGGCGGTGCGAAAC
>NZ_DASXHW010000277.1:0-5717 GCF_036488105.1 Mycobacterium sp.
AGCTCGGCGAACATCTGCGCGACGTGCTTGAACGCCCGGTACTGCAGCAACCGGGCGAAAAGTAGGTCGCGGACTTCCAGCAGCGCCAGATCCTCGGCGTCGTCGACCTGACCGGATGGCAGCAGCCGCGCAGCCTTGAGGTCGAGCAGGGTCGCTGCCACGACGAGGAAGGTGGTGGTCTCGTCGAGTCCCAGCTCCGAACCGATCGCACGGGTGTATGCGATGAAGTCATCGGTGACTTGGTGCAGCGCCACTTCGGTGACATCGAGCCGGTGAGCGAAAATCAGCTGCAGCAGAAGGTCAAACGGCCCCTCGAAATTGGTCAGCTTGACCTGGAAGCCGTGCTGGGGTGATGCCTCGCAGGTCGTCCCGCCGTTCACGCGCCGAACCGGTCGATCACCTCGCAGGCCAACGACCGGTAGGCGGCCGCGCCGCCCGATCTTGGTGCCCACGATGTGATCGGTTCGCCGGCGACGCTGGTCTCCGGGAAGCGGACAGTACGGGAGATGACGGTGTCGAACACGAGATCGCCGAACCGTTCCACCACCCGAGCCATCACCTCACGGGAGTTCACGGTTCGCGGGTCGTAGCGCGTGATCAAGATGCCGCTGATGTCCAGCTTCGGGTTGAGGCGATCGCGCACCTTCTCGACGGTGTCGGTCAACAAGGCCAGACCGCGAAGCGAGAAGAACTCGCACTCGGTCGGGATGATGACGCCGTCCGAGCACGCCAATCCGTTCACGGTCAGCAAGCCCAGGGACGGCTGGCAGTCGATCAGGACATAATCGTAACGGTCCAGTACCGGGTGCAGCGCGCGGGACAGCGTCTGCTCGCGGCCCACCTCGTTGACCAACTGGATCTCCGCGGCGGACAGATCGATATTGCTGGGCACCAGGTCCAGATTTTTGACGCGCGTGTGCATGAGCACGTTGTCGAGCGACACCCGCGGCTCAACCAGCAGGTTGTGGATGGTGTGTTCCAGCTCGTAGTGCGGCACGCCGAGGCCGGCCGACAGCGCTCCCTGCGGATCGAGGTCCACCAGCAATACCCGGCGGCCGTATTCGGCGAGGGCGGCGCCAAGGTTGATCGTCGACGTGGTCTTTCCCACGCCGCCTTTCTGGTTGCACATCGCCACGACCTTGGCCGGTCCGTGTGAGGTGCGCGGCTTGGGCTCGGGGATCTCCCGCGGTGGGCGCCCGGTCAGGCCAACTCCGGTGCCGCTGTCGGCGTCGTCAGTCATACCCGGCTGCGGCTCGACAGCATGGATCGCCTCGGCATGCGCGGCGGTCGGGAAATGGCAGACATCGCAGGAGAGTCTAACGGGTATACGCGCCCGCGCTGTGAGACCCGCAACAACGTAACCAGCGAATTTGGGGACGGTCGGAGTACTTGGGCGGCTAACGCGCCCGCGGGTGGGCCTCGGCCCAGACTTCACGCAGCGCATGCACGGTGACCATGGTGTAGATCTGAGTCGTGGTCACCGATGCGTGTCCCAGCAATTCCTGCACTACGCGGACGTCGGCCCCACCCTCCAACAGGTGGGTCGCAAACGAGTGCCGCAACGTGTGCGGCGAGACGCCTGCGGTGATGCCGGCCCGCTCCGCGGCGTCCTGCAGGACTTGCCACGCGCTCTGACGCGACAGCCGGCCACCGCGCACATTGAGGAAGATGGCCGGCGTACCGCGCCCGCGACGGGCCAATTCGGATCGCCCGCGGACCGTGTAGGCCTCTAGGGCTTGCACAGCGGGCCGTCCGATCGGAACCAGCCGCTGCTTGCCGCCTTTGCCGTGCAGCAGCACCGACCGAGCGTGCGTGTCGATGTCGTCGACGTCGAGTCCGACCGCTTCTGAGATGCGCGCGCCGGTCGAGTAGAGCAGCTCCAGCAGTGCGCGGTTACGCAATGTCAACGGGCCGTCGGAGGGGCTGTCGCCGCCAGCGCCGGCCAGCAGGGCGAGGACCTGATCGAGGCTGAGGCTCTTGGGCAGCCGCCGACCCGGTGTCGGTGGCTTGACTGCTTGCGCGACGTCGAATTCGGCCAAGCCTTCGGCCGCTGCGAACCGGTGCAGACCGCGCACCGCGATCAGGGTCCGGGCCGCCGAGACCGCCGACAAGGGCGAGACACCGGAATCGGGATCGCCGCGTCGCAAGGCCATCAGGAATTCGCTGACGTCGTCCTCGCTGACCTTGGCCAGGTCGTCGACGCCGCGCACGGTGAGGTGCTCGAAGTAGCGACGCAGGTCGCGGCGATAGGAGCTCAACGTATTGGCGGCGACTCCCCGCTCGATCGTCAGATGATCAAGGTATCCCTGCAGCTGACCCTCCAGCGGCGGCGCCAGCGTCGTCATCGGGCTGCCTTTCGCGCGCGGAACGCCGTCGACCGGTCGGTCCACGGCGCATCCACCGGCCGCGGCTCAGCAATGCCCTCGCTGACCGCGTAGGCGGCTAAAACACCGGCAACTGCAAGGGAATTGACGATCTCTCCGCTGAAAATTCGCTGCACTGCTTCGGCGAGGGGATACCACTCCACGGTCATGTCGGCCTCTTCGTCGTGCGACTCGGGCCGGTCCACCTGGGTCAGGCCGGTGGCCAGATAGATCCGCACCGACTCGTCGCTGAAGCCGGGTGCGGAATCCAGATCGACCAACAGCTGCCAGGTCTCCGCCTGCAGGCCGACCTCCTCGCGAAGCTCCCGGGCGGCGCTCAGATGCGCGGCCTCCCCGTCGACGTCGAGCAGTCCGGCGGGCAGTTCCCACAGCCGTCGACCGAAGGGGTGGCGGTACTGGTAGACCATCGGGATTCGGCCGTCGTCGTCCATGGCGACGATCGCGACCGCGCCAAAGTTCTCGATGACTTCTCGGGTCACGATCTTGCCGCCGGGCATCCGGACACGGTCAGCCCGCAACGCGAAAATCTTTCCGACATGCAGGATTTTCGAGGAGGTCGTCTCGAAGACGTGCTCACCCACGGGTAACAGGTTCGGGCTCGGGCAGCGACGGCTCTGCGTCCTCGTGTTGTTCGCTGCCGTTGGCACGTTGCTCGGGCATCTCCAGCGACAGCCGCTCGCCCGCCTTGTACTCGATCGCGGCGCCGATGAACCCGGTGAACAGCGGATGTGGTCGGGTCGGACGGCTCTTGAGCTCGGGATGAGCCTGGGTGCCGACGACGAAGGAGTGCATCTCCGGCGGATACTCGACGAACTCGACCAGGTGCCCGTCGGGAGATGTCCCGGAGAACTTCAGCCCGCTCTCGGCGATGCGGTCCCGATACGAGTTGTTGACTTCATAGCGATGCCGATGCCGCTCGGAAACATCGGTCGACTGATATGCCTGGGCGACAATGGAATCCGGCTCCAGAACGGCCGGATACGCTCCCAGCCGCATGGTGCCGCCGAGGTCGGCTTCGCCGGCGACGATCTCTTTTTGATCGGCCATCGTGGAGATGACCGGGTCAGGGGTGTCCGGATCGAATTCGGCGGAGTTGGCCTGCGTCATACCGACGGAACGCGCGGCCTCGATCACGATGCACTGCATGCCCAGGCACAGCCCCAAGATGGGCAGCCCGCGGGCTCGTGCATGCGAGATGGCGCCGATCTTGCCCTCGATGCCCCGGATGCCGAAGCCGCCAGGGATCAGCACGCCGTGGACATCCTCGAGCACCGACGCCGCACCGCCCGGCGTCTCGCAGTCGTCGGAGCCCACCCAGCGAATCTCCACCTTGGCCCGGTGCTTGAAGCCGGCCGCCCGCAACGCCTCGCTCACCGAGAGATAGGCATCCGAGAGGTCGACGTACTTGCCCACCAAGGCAATTCGCACGGTCTCCTGCGGATCGTGCACTCGGCGCAGCAGGTCGTCCCATTCGGTCCAGTCGACGTCACGGAACGGGAGGTTGAGCCGGCGGACGACGTAGGCGTCAAGCTCCTCGCGGTGCAACACCTTTGGGATGTCGTAGATCGAGGGCGCGTCGGGTGTGGAGATGATGCCGTCGATGTCGACGTCACACATCAGCGCGATCTTGTTCTTCAGCGGCTCAGGCACGTCGCGGTCGCAGCGCAGGATCAACGCGTCCGGGGTGATACCGATGCTGCGCAGCGCGGCCACCGAGTGCTGGGTGGGCTTGGTCTTGAGTTCTCCCGACGGCGCCAGGTACGGGATCAGCGACACGTGCAGGAAGAAGACGTTCTCCCGGCCGATGTCGTGGCGAACTTGCCGCGCCGCCTCGAGGAAGGGCTGCGACTCGATATCGCCGACGGTGCCGCCGATCTCGGTGATGACGACATCGGGTCGCCTACCGTCGGCGTCCGGCGCGGCCATCGCCAGGATGCGGCGCTTGATCTCGTCGGTGATGTGCGGGATGACCTGGACAGTGTCACCGAGGTATTCGCCGCGGCGCTCCTTGGCGATGACCGTCGAATACACCTGACCGGTCGTAACATTCGCCGAGCCGGACAGATCACGGTCGAGGAAGCGCTCGTAGTGGCCGACATCGAGATCGGTTTCGGCGCCGTCTTCGGTGACGAACACCTCGCCGTGCTGGAACGGGTTCATGGTGCCCGGGTCCACGTTGAGGTACGGGTCGAGCTTCTGCATCGTCACCTGCAAGCCCCGCGCTGTAAGCAACTGGCCGAGGCTGGACGCCGTCAGGCCCTTGCCGAGTGAGGAAACCACGCCGCCGGTTACGAAGAGGTGCTTGGTGGCGGTTTGCGGGTGCTTGCGTAATGCTGGCAAGAGCAACCTCCGTGACGACGGGCAGGGCTTACTTTTCTAGGCTGAGTCCTAGCTTGGGGCCTGCCGACCCACGGAATCTCACCCTAACACCGACACCGACAAGTCGTCGTTGACACGCCATTGGGGACTATTGCGGCAGCGTTACCGATGACGCGCCCTGGCCGACGCCGTACTGACCGGGCCGCCCGCCGTTGATCAGGTCGCTCAGCGCCAGCGTGGTGGTCATCCGGCCTGACTCGGCGTTGACGTCGTCGACAGTGCTGACCGCGGCCCTCAACCCAGCGTCGGACCTGGTCACAGCCACCGCTGCCGTGCCGGATGCGGAGCCGTCGCGCCCCGCGACGACCGTGCCCGAGCCGTGCGGGGCCAGGCCCGCCGCGAAGCGGGCGACGGTCGCACCCTGATTACCTGCGCCGTCGCTCAGTCCCCTGCCGGTGACGATCAGCGCGGCGTTGGCCGGCCCGATGTGCTGGGTGCCATAGGTCACAAAGCCGGTGTCGCGCAGCGCCGCCAGCACAGTGTCGCGCTGGGAATCGTCGACCACCCGAACCTTCGGATCCTTGTTGATCAGCATCGCGATTCCCAACAGGTCGCCCGCTTGGGACCCCTGGTCGACCGAGGTGGTGCTCAATTGCGCCCCTGCGGGCACGATCGGCGAGTTCACCACCGACAGCAGCTTCTCCGCGGAGTTGGCGTCCACGAACTCCTGCGTCAGTGCCACGGTCCCGGTGACCGTTCCACCCGCCTGCCCCACCATCCGTGACAGTGCGTCGACATCGTCGTCGTTGGCGTCGGGAGTGCGGAACACCACCACCGACTTGCCTGACAACTTGTCATGCAGGATTCGCGGTGACATCTGTGCATCGAATTCACCTGCAGCATTGAGCTTTTCGTTCAGCGCATTCTTGTCGTCGGTGAGTGCGTTGATCTGGTTCTGCAGTTCGTGCTTGTCATCCTGCAGACCGGATAGCAGCGTTTTGGACAGCAGACCTG
>NZ_DASXHW010000316.1:0-2572 GCF_036488105.1 Mycobacterium sp.
GGCGTGAATGCGGCGTCGCAGCTCGTCGTCGGTGATCCGGATGAATCGCCATGGCTGCATCAGGCCGACGTTGGGTGCGGCGTGGGCGGCCTGCAGCAGGCGGGCCAGAACATCCTCGGCAACCTTGCTGCCGGCCACGAACCGGCGCATGTCACGACGTTCGGCGATCACGCGATAGACCGCCAGCCGCTCCCGCGGACTGAACGCGTGATCATCCACATCATCATCGTAGAAACCGTCGGGTGTCGAAGTGACCAATCATGCCCACTTCGAGATGTCGAGCCGCTCGGTCGGTCAGACTCAACTCGAACCCACGGTCAAAAGGATCAGTCCAATGAATATTTCGGAGTCAGTGGAGCAATTGCCCACCAACGGCACGCGTGGACGCGTATACGGCGAGCCCTACCGAACCGCCGACGGCGGCACCGTGATCCCCGTTGCCAAGGTCCGTGCCGGCACGGCGACGCCGATGGGGTTGTTCGTCATCTACGGCGGCACGGCCCGCTGGGTGGCCGTGGTCGATGCCGACCGGATAGCGCTGATCGGGGTCATCACCGGTTTGATCTCGGCGACGATCGGCACTATGGCCGTGCTGCGCCGGCCACCATGGCCCGATCTGTCGGCGACGTCGGCGGCCTGGAGGCGACCTCGACACATCACGGCCGGTAGGTGACGCCCACCGCCCGTAAGACGTATTCCGGCGGCATGTCGAACGTGACCGATCGCCGCGGCAACGCGACCAGCACGTCGGCGGGAACGTCGAGCTTGTAATGCAGCGAGAGGTGTCCGGTGAATGTCTGATCGACCTCATCGACATCGGCTTCTACCTGCAGCCCGGTCGGCGAAATCTCCGCGGTGGCCATACCGGATTGCATTGCGTCCCAACCTACGTCGACCGTGGGCCCGGCAAGTTTGGGCAGCGAAGACAGGGTCGCCAAGACTCGCTGTGAGGTGAACACCAGCGACCCGACGTAGCTCGCGACGCTGTGCGCCGATCGCAGGCCGGGAATCGCACCGCTGAATCGCCGGGTGACGGGGACATAGTCGGCGAGGTAGATGATCCCCTCTGCCTCGACTTCGGCTCGCACGTCGGCGGGCAATTTGCCGATGCCGAACAGTCTGCGGACGAAGACCGGCATCAGCGGGCCCGCTTGCTCAACCGCAGCCGGAACCGGACCAGGCCGGCCAGCACGACGGCCAGGGCGACGAGCATGCCGGCGTCGTGCAGCCATGCGCTGGGCACATGACGCCACAGCCGGTCGACGGGCAGTCCCGCTTCGACGCTGTTCAGATCAACCGTCGACGCCGAGGCGGCGAAGCCCCAACGGGCCGGCACGAACCACGCCAGCTGGTCCAGGACCAACCGTCCCGTCACCGGAATCAGGCCTCCGGCCAACACCATCGACACCATGATCGTCACCACGAGCATCGGCAGTACCTGCTCGGTGGAGCGGGCCAGCGACGACAGCGTCAGCCCCACCATCGCCGAGGTGATCGCCGTCAGCGCCAGGCCCAGGTACAGCTCCACGATGCCGTGCGCGACGCCGTTTCCCAGCAGTGCGCCACCATGGGCGGGCGCGCCTTTGCCGATCGTCATGATGGCGACCATGACCGCGGTGCCGATCAGCGCCGCGGTGCTGTAGACGACGACTTTCGCCATCAGGTAGGCCGACGCCGACAGGCCCACGGCCCGCTCGCGCTGGAAGATCATTCGCTCGCCGACCAGATCGCGCACGGTCAGCGCGGTGCCCAGGAACACCGCGCCGATGTTGAGCAGGATCAGGATGTCGATGGGTTCTTCGGGTGCAGTCGGGTCGGCGGACCCCAGCCCGGTGTTGCCGGGCACCGCCAGCGACAGCACGCCGAGGACGAACGGCAGCAACGCCAGGAACACGAAGTATCCGCGGTCGGAGGTGATCAGCCGGGTTTGGCGGCGCGCCAACGTGACGATCTGGCGCCACGAGCTGGTCCGCGGCGGCTTTCCCAGCGGTGCCGCGCCGGCGGTCGGCGACGGCCTGCGCGGGGCTGCGGGATGACGGGCCAGATACGCGCGGTGTGCCGCATCGGGGTCGGTGCTGACGCGCGCGAAGATGTCGGCCCAGTCGGTGCTGCCCATCACCGGCTCGATCTGGGCCGGCGGGTCGGCGAAGGCGGTCTTGCCGCCCGGGGCCAATAGCAGGATCTGATCGCACATGCTGACGTAGGTGAGCGAATGCGTGACGACGATCACCACGCGGCCCGCGTCCGCCAGCCGCCGCAGCATCGTCATCACCTGGCGGTCCAACGCGGGGTCGAGTCCTGAGGTCGGTTCGTCCAGGATCAGCAGCGACGGGCCGGTCAGCAATTCCATGGCCACCGAAGCGCGCTTACGCTGACCGCCGGACAACTTGTCGACGCGAGTCTTCTTGTGCGGAGCCAACTCCAGCTCATCGAGCACCCGCTCGACGACTTGGCGTCGGTCATCGGCGGAGGTGTCCGGCGGCAGCCGGAGTTCCGCGGCGTAATGCAGGGCCTGCTCGACGGTGAGCTGGCGGTGCACGACGTCGTCCTGAGGCACCATCCCGATTCGTGA
>NZ_DASXHW010000375.1:0-5257 GCF_036488105.1 Mycobacterium sp.
GTAGTCGGGCAGTCCGTTCCAGGTCAGCGCGACGTGGCTGACCGACGGTGACCGTCCTGCCACGGCGACGGTGTACCAGAGCGGTACAACCGGCATGTCTTGCAACAGGATTCGCTGTGCGTCGTTAGCGAGCCGGTACGACTGCGGCAAATCAGGCGCGGCTTCGGCGGCGGCCATCGCGGCATCGAACCGCGGATTGGAGTAGCCGACGTCGTCGGCGCCCGCTCCGGTGACGAACAGCGGCTCCAAGAACTCCAGCATCGACGGGAAGTCGCCCTGCCATCCGGCGCGGAACGCGGTGCCGATCGTACGGCCGGTGATCTGGGAACGAAAACCGGCGAAGGTGGGCTGAGGCGCCCCGACGGCGTCGATGCCCAGCGTGTTCTTGATGCTATTGGCCACCGCGTCGACCCATTCCTGATGCGAACCGTCGGCGTTGTAGGCGATTGCATACGGCCCAGTCCATTTCGAGATCGCGTCGGCCTGCGACCAGAGCCGCCGCGCACGATCCGCGTCGAAGTTCAGCGCAGTGTTGCCGTCGATGCCGGCGTCGTATCCGGGCAGCGAACTCGCGGTGAAATCGCGAGCCGGCGCGCGGGCACCGGAGAAGATCTTGCGACAGATCTGGTCGCGGTTGATCGCGGCCGACAGCGCGAGCCGGCGCAACCGGCCCTCGTCACCGGAGAAGTGTGGCAGACGCAGCGGAGTGTCCAGTGTCTGGTTCACCGCCGCGGGCGCGGTGACCGCGCGATCGCCGAGGTCTCGGCGGTAGACGGGCAGCACACTGGGCGGAATCGTGTCCAGCACATCGAGATTGGTCGACAGCAAGTCGGCGTAGGCGGTGTCGAGGTTGGCATAGAAGACAAACCGCAGCCCCTTGTTCTGCGGCACCCGGTTGCCGTGATAGCCGGAGTTGGTCACCAGGTCGAGTTTGACGTTGTGCTGCCAGGCCGGATTGCCGGGCTCGTCGCCAAGGCGATAGGGGCCGTTGCCGACCGGATGCTGCCCGAACGCCGCCATGTCTTTCAGTGCGGCGGCGGGCAACGGGTAGAACGGCGAAAACCCAAGCCGCAGTGTGAAGTCGATCGTCGGTCCCTTGAGCCGAACGGTGAACTCATGGTCATCGATCACCTGAAGCCCAGACATCGCGGTCGCCGTCGGGGTCGATGCCGCCACCTCGTCGAAACCGGCGATCGGGCTGAAAAAGCTTTGCTGCAGTTGAGCATTGGTGGATAGCGCCCCGTAGTTCCAGGCGTCGACGAACGAGTGCGCAGTGACCGGCGAGCCGTCACTGAACGCCCAGCCGGGTTTGAGTGTGATCCGGTAGGTGACGTCGTCGGTGGTCTCGATGGACTGGGCAACCTCCAGCGCCGGTGCGCCCTTGGCGTCATACGACATCAGTCCGGCGAACAGCCGGTCGACGATCCGCCCGCCGTTGGTGTCGTTGGTATTGGTCGGGATCAACGGATTCTGCGGCTCGCCCGCATTGACGATCACCACGTCGGTACGGACGGCCCGCACCGCACAGCCGCTCAGCGACGCGGCAACGAGCAGCACGGCCAGGGCAAGGACGCGAAACCGGCGCAAGCCGTCCTCCTCCGATCGGCAATACAATTCCGGCGTGGCTGTCACCGAACTCGCCGAGGTTAGCGTGGCGTATTACCTCGGCGAGGTGATCGCGATGTCGGGCATTCCCATCGTGGGATTGTCTGCAGCCGCTCAAAAGTTAACCCAACCTGATTAGGCTCGTGCGCGTGACCAAGACGCACACCGAGGCACCGTCGTCGTATGCACCGTCAACACAGTTCGTTGCCCAGGCCAACGCCGCCGATGACCTGTACCGAAGGGCCGAACAGGACCGGCTGGCGTTCTGGGCCGAGCAGGCCAACCGACTCTCTTGGGCGACGCCGTTTTCCCAAGTTTTGGACTGGTCGGCGGCGCCGTTTGCCAAATGGTTCACTGACGGCAAACTCAACGTCACCTACAACTGCGTGGACCGTCATGTCGAAGCCGGCAACGGCGGTCGCGTCGCGATCCACTGGGAGGGCGAGCGAGTCGGCGAAGACCGCACCCTGACCTACAACGACCTGCAGACCGAGGTGCGCAAGGCCGCCAACGCGCTCGCGGGTCTGGGGCTGGTCGCGGGGGACCGCGTCGCGATCTACATGCCGATGATTCCCGAAGCGATCATCGCGATGCTGGCCTGCGCGCGCCTGGGCGTGCTGCACAGCGTGGTGTTCGCCGGATTCACCGCCACCGCGCTGGGCGCCCGGATCGCCGACGCCGAGGCCAAACTCCTGATCACTGCCGACGGGCAGTTCCGCCGCGGCAAGCCGGCGCCGTTGAAGGAAGCAGCCGACCAGGCGGTCGCCGACACCAGCTCGATCGAGCACGTCCTCGTGGTCCGGCGCACCGGTGTCGACGTGCCCTGGACCCAGGGACGCGACGTGTGGTGGCACGACGTCGTCGACTCGGCATCCCCCGAACACCACGCCGAGGCGTTCGACGCCGAGCATCCGCTGTTCCTGCTGTACACCTCGGGCACCACCGGTAAGCCCAAGGGAATCGTGCACACCAGCGGCGGCTACCTCACCCAGGCGTCCTACACCCACTACAACGTCTTCGACATCAAGCCGGAATCCGACGTGTTCTGGTGCACCGCCGACATCGGCTGGGTCACCGGCCATACCTACGGCGTCTACGGCCCGCTGTCCAACGGCGTAACCCAGATCATCTACGAGGGAACCCCGGACACGCCCGACCAGCACAGGCATTTCCAGATCATCGAAAAGTACGGCGCGACAATCTATTACACCGCCCCCACCATGATCCGCACCTTCATGAAGTGGGGTCGCGAGATCCCCGACGCCCACGACTTGTCCAGCTTGCGGCTACTGGGCACGGTCGGCGAGCCGATCAACCCGGAGGCGTGGCGCTGGTATCGCAAGGTCATCGGCGCCGACAGCACACCGGTGGTGGACACCTGGTGGCAGACCGAGACCGGTGCGGCGATGATCTCGCCGCTGCCGGGCATCGCTGCGGCCAAACCGGGTTCGGCGATGACGCCGCTGCCGGGCATCTCGGCAAGGATTGTCGACGATGAGGGCAACCAGCTCATCCCCCCGTCGACCGATCAGGGCGAGCACGTCAGCGGATACCTGGTGCTCGATCAGCCGTGGCCGTCGATGCTGCGTGGCATCTGGGGCGATCCGGACCGCTTCCGTGAGACGTACTGGTCGAAGTTCGCCAGCCAGGGCTGGTACTTCGCCGGCGACGGCGCTCGCTACGACACCGACGGGGCGATCTGGATCCTGGGCCGCATCGACGACGTGATGAACGTGTCGGGGCACCGCATCTCGACCGCGGAGGTGGAGTCGGCGTTGGTCGGCCACTCCGGGGTGGCCGAGGCCGCGGTGGTGGGCGCGACCGACGAGACCACCGGTCAGGCCATCTGCGCTTTCGTTGTCCTGCAGGCAAGTCACGCGCAGACGACGGGCGCGGAGATCATCGACGAACTGCGGGCCGAGGTCGCTCGGGTGATTTCGCCCATCGCCCGGCCACGCGAACTGCATGTGGTGCCCGAATTGCCGAAGACCCGCAGCGGCAAGATCATGCGCCGCCTGCTGCGTGACATCGCCGAGAACCGCGAACTCGGCGACACCTCCACGCTGCTCGACCCGGGCGTATTCGACGCGATTCGCGCCGCCCAGTAGACCTAGGCGGGGACTGGGACGAATCCCGCACCGGGACGATTCTTGGCCGCGAGGTCGGCCAGGATCGCGTTGATCGACTGCACCACCGCCGGTGTATGCAGCGGAATGTATTTGGTGATGCAGACCGGCAGGTTCTCGCTGAACGCGCCGTGGATCATGCCGACCAGCTGATCGTTGACGGTCACCGGGCCACCCGAGTCACCCGGTTGTCCGCACACCTGCATGAGGATCGTGCCCGGGTCCTGGCCCGGGCCCCACGTGACGCCGCACGAGTTGCCGGTGGTGCGGCCCTGCTTGCAGGCAACCTGCCCGAAGGCCGGGTCGGGCCCGATGCCGTTGATCGCAAAGCCGCCGAAGTTGGCGACCGGAGCCACCTTGGCCTTGTCGAACTGGATGACCGCATAGTCGAGGCCGTCGTTGCCGGCCACCATCGTTCCCAGCGGGCCGCGGTCCTTTGCCGACTCGACGACCACCGGAGCGCCCGGGCCGCCGCAGTGCGCCGACGTGAAACCGATCAGCTCGCCCTTGCCGTCGATGCCGATGGTGGTCAGGGTGCACAGGGTGTCGCCGTTGACGATGATCCCTGCCCCGCCGCCGAGCGGGACGCGGTCGTCGGCTCGTGCGAGCGCGCCATGCAGACCGGCCAGCCCGACCGCGCCGGCTGCCACCAAAGCCGCCATGAGCCGAAGCAGCCGACGGCACGTGGTCTGCAAAGCGCTACTCCCGTCGACAACAAAGGACGCTCACCCTGAAACGGCGGCGCCAGTCTAACGTGGATCGATGCCCACCAGCGGCGATCCACAAACGGCTGGCAGGGCTCGGTGGCCTCGTCTGTCACCGGGCTGCATGGCAACATGAACCGGACCATCGGACCCAGCTCGGGAGGACCGGCAGTGAGCAAGTCAGATCGAACGAACACCGACCGCCAGGATGGAGTCCCCCGCACGCTGACCACCATTCCGTTGACCGACCCGCACGCGCTGTCCGCCGAGCCGTCGATCGGCGAGCTGGTCAAGGACGCGACCGCGCAGATGTCGACGCTGGTGCGCGCGGAGGTCGAACTGGCCCGCGCTGAGATCACCCGCGACGTCAAGAAGGGCCTGACCGGCAGCGTGTTCTTCATCGCGGCGCTGGTGGTGTTGTTCTATTCGACGTTCTTTTTCTTCTTCTTCCTGGCCGAACTTCTCGACACCTGGATCTGGCGTTGGGCGGCCTTCCTGATCGTGTTCGCGATCATGGTGGTGGTCACCGCCGCACTGGCGCTGTTCGGCTACCTCAAGGTCCGGCGTATCCGCGGCCCGCAGCAGACCATCGAATCGGTCAAGGAGACGCGGTCGGCGTTGACACCGGGTCAAGACAAGTCCTCGGCACCTGCGCTGCATTCGGCGCAGGGCGGCACGCCCGCCGATCCCTCGGGTTGGTAGATGGCCCCACCAGATCCGTCGGTCACCCGTATCGACGGTCCATGGCGCCATCTGGACGTGCACGCCAACGGCATTCGGTTTCACGTCGTCGAGGCGACACCGGACGACCAGGACACCACC
>NZ_DASXHW010000389.1:0-5173 GCF_036488105.1 Mycobacterium sp.
ATCCGGTCACCGAGATCGACGTCCTCCATATACATGAAGTAGCGCTCGTCGAAGCCGCCGATCTGCTCGAAGGCCGTGCGGCGCACCAGCAGGCACGATCCGGACAGCCAGCCGACCGGTCGCTCGCTGGGTTCCAGTCGAACCTGGCGGTAGGCCGCCGACCACGGGTTCGTCTTCCAGAGCTGCCCGACGACCGCGTGCATCCCGCCGCGGACCAGGCTGGGCAGCTGGCGCGCCGAGGGATACACCGACCCGTCGGGGTCGTGGATCAACGGCCCGAGAGTCGCCGCGCGGGGCCAGCGCGCCGCGGCGTCCAGCAGCGCGTCGATGCTGCCCGGGCCCCACTGCACGTCCGGGTTGGCCACGACGATCCATTCATCGACATCGCCGAGTTCCGCGATCGCGCGGTTCACCGCGCTGCCGTAGCCGAGGTTGGACCCGGTGGAGAACAGTCGTACACCCGGGTAGCGCTCGACCGCGGCCTGCGGGGCCCCGTCGGCGGAGCCGTTGTCGGCCATCAGGACGCTGACCGGCCGCTCGGTGGCATGCGACAGCGACGCCAGGAACCGGTCCAGATGCGGGCCCGGCGAATAGGTCACCGTGACTACCGGCAGCACGTCACTCACGGGTTGAGGGTAGCGGTCAGGCATCCAGCGGCGCCGCCAGCGCCGCCTCCAGCGCTTCTCGCCACGGCCGCAGCGGTGACAGGCCCGCGGCCTGCGACTGCCGTGCGGACAGCGCCGAGTACGGCGGCCGCGCCGCCGGTCGCGGATCGTGGTCGCTGCTCACCGGCCGCACCCGCTCGGGATCGGCCCCGACTCCCTCGAACACCGCGCGGGCCTGTCCGTATCGGGTGACCTCGCCTCCGTTGGCGGCATGCACTATTCCCGCCGGGGCCTCCACGCGCCCCTCGACCACCTCGAGCAGCGCGCCGACCAGGTCGCCGACGTAAGTCGGCGAGCCGGTCTGGTCGTCGACCACGTCGATGACGCGGTCGCTCGCGGCTAGCTTTCGCATGGTGGCGACGAAGTCCTTGCCGGTTCCGCCGGTGTAGACCCAGGCGGTACGGACCACCACGGCCTGCGGCAACGCAGCCAGCACCGCCTGCTCGCCGGACAGCTTGGTCTGCGCGTAGACGCTCAGCGGCCCGGTCTCGTCATCCGGCTCATACGGCCGCGGCGCTGCGTTGCCGAAATCGCCGCTGAACACGTAGTCGGTCGAGATGTGCACCATCCGCGCGCCGGCCCGCGCGCAGGCCTGAGCGAGGTATTCCGGGCCGGTGGCGTTGACCGCGTACGCCCTGGCCTGGTCTGCTTCGGCATCGTCGACGGCGGTGTAGGCAGCGCAGTTGACCACCGCGTCGCCGGCCTGCACGATCTGGCCGGCCGACTGCGGATCGGTGATATCCCACTGCGACGACGTCAATGCCAACACGTCGCGCCCTCGCCGGATCGCTTCGGCCGCCAAGACGCTACCGACCTGCCCGCCGCCGCCCGCGATCACGATTCTGCCTGTCATGAGTCACGAGTCTGGCACGCCGGGACCCGGCTGCCAGCGATATCGCTGTGACGCAAGTAGCCTGATGTGATGCCTGAGCAACGGGTGACTCGTGTGATTGCGACCGTCACGGCCGCACTGGTCGTTCTCGTGACGGGGGTGGCATGGAGCAAAGTCCGCTCCTTCGAGGACGGGATCTACCACGTCTTCGCGCCGTCGTTGGGCCACGGTGGCGATGACGGGGCGCTCGACATCCTGCTGGTCGGCATGGACAGCCGCGCCGATGCCCACGGCAACCCGCTGAGCCCGCAAGAGCTCGCGACGCTGCGGGCCGGAGACGAGGTGGCGAGCAACACCGACACGATCATCCTGGTCCGTATCCCCGACAACGGGAAGTCGGCCACTGCGATCTCGATTCCGCGCGACACCTACGTGTCCGCACCCGGGCTGGGCAAGACCAAAATCAACGGCGTCTACGGCCAGACCAAGGAAGAGAAGCGGGTCAGCCTGGTCGAATCCGGCATGGCGCCCGACGAGGCCGATCGGGAAGGCACCGAAGCCGGCCGCGAAGCGCTGATCAAGACGGTCGCCGACCTCACCGGCGTGACCGTCGACCACTACGCCGAGATCGGGCTGCTGGGCTTCTCACTGATCACCGACGCCCTCGGCGGCGTCAACGTCTGCCTCAAAGAGCCTGTCTTCGAACCACTTTCGGGTGCCGACTTCCCGGCCGGCCCGCAGAAGCTCAACGGCCCGCAGGCCCTGAGCTTCGTTCGCCAGCGCCACGAGTTGCCGCGTGGCGACCTGGACCGGGTGGTGCGTCAGCAGGTGGTGATGTCCTCGCTGGCTCACCAGGTGATCTCCGGCAAGACGCTGTCCAGCCCGGCGACGATGAACCGGCTGCAGTCGGCCATCCAGCGCTCGGTGGTGCTGTCATCTGGCTGGGACATCATGGATTTCGTGAACCAGCTGCAGAAGTTGGCCGCGGGCAAGATCGCCTTCGCCACCATCCCGGTGCTCGACGAATCCGGCTGGAGCGACGACGGCATGCACAGCGTGGTGCGAATCGATCCGCACCAGGTGCAGGACTGGGTCGGTGGGCTGTTGCAGGACCAGGCCAAGGGCAAGACCGAGGAGCTGGCCTACTCGCCGGGCAAGACCAGCGTCAGCGTCCTCAACGACACGGACATCAACGGCCTCGCCGCATCGGTGTCAGAAGTGTTGACCGCCAAGGGATTCAGCACGGGCAAGGTCGGCAACAACGACGCCGCGCACGTGTCCAGTAGCCAGGTCCAGGCCGCCAATGCCGATGACGTGGGCGCCAAAGCCATCGCGAAAGAACTCGGCGGGCTGCCCGTCATCGCCAACACATCGGTACCGCAGGGCACGGTTCGAGTGGTGCTGGGCAATGACTACACCGGACCGGGCTCGGGCCTCGGCGACGGCGGCAGCCGTGCCACCCTGGCGGCCTCGTCGAACTCCGGGTCGGGCAAGCCCGACGCTCCCCCGCCGTCGCCGATTCTGACCGCGGGCTCCGACCACCCGGAGTGCGTCAACTGATCTACTGACCCGGTGAACCTCAGCGCGGCGATCCTGGATCCGATGCTGCGCGCCGACCCGGTCGGCCCGCGCATCACGTACTACGACGACGCCACCGGCGAACGTATCGAGCTGTCCGCGCTCACGCTGGCCAACTGGGCGGCCAAGACCGGCAACCTGCTGCGCGACGAGTTGGGCGGCGGTCCGGCCAGCCGGGTTGCGGTGCTGCTGCCGGCGCACTGGCAGACCGCGGGGGTGCTGTTCGGCGTGTGGTGGATCGGCGCGGACGTGCTGCTCGACGGCTCGGACGCCGACATCGCCCTGTGCACTGCCGAGCGCCTGGACGAAGCCGACGCCACCGGCGCCGCTGAGATCGCGGTGCTCTCGCTGGATGCGTTCGGGCGTCCGGCAGCCGATCTGCCGATCGGCGTCACCGACTACGCGACCGCGGTGCGGGTCCATGGCGACCAGATCGTCGCCGAGCAGCATCCCGGCCCGGCGCTGGCCGGCCGATCCGTCGAGCAGGTACTGAATGCCTGCCGAAAGACCGCGGCGGCAACGGCTTTGACCGCCGACGACCGAGTGCTTTCGACCGCCCCCTGGAGCACGCCCGACGACGTGGTCGACGGCATGTTGAGTGTGTTGGCGATGGGCGGGTCGCTGGTGTACGTCGCCAACCCCGACCCGGCTGCCTTACCGCGTCGGACGCAAACCGAGAAGGTCACCCGGATTCTTTAGCCACTCCTGTCCCAGGCGCCGCGCAGCGGCGGCAGTGCACTTTCTGCCCACCTCGGGTGCCCGAACTTTCGCGGAGCAACGCCGCCAATCCATGTTGATATCGCTATATGACGATGCTACGGTCGTCGAAAGGCAATAAGCTCGTAGCGGTACGAGACAACGGGAGGACGTTCGCGATGGTGGTGTCAGGCCTACTCGGAAAAGCCGCCGGGACTGTGGTTACCGGCCTGGTCGGCGTCAGCGCCTACGAAGTCCTGCGCAAGGCCCTGGGCAAGGCCCCGCTGCACGACGCCGCGGTGACGGCGACCGAGTGGAGCCTGCGCGGCACGCGGCGGGCCGAGGAAGCAGCCGAGTCCGCCCGGCTGAAACTGGCCGACGTGGTGGCCGAAGCTCGCGAGCGCATCGGCGAGGAGGCGCAGCCTCCTGCCATCGGCGACCACGACCACGATCACGAGCACTGATCCATCGACATGACCGACTTGTTGGTCGTGTCCGACGCCGCGGGCCGGATGCGGGTCAAGGTGCCCTGGGTGCGCGCGAATTCACGACGCGCAGTCGCGGTGGAAGAGGCGGTGGACAAGCAGCACGGGGTACGGGCCGTGCACGCCTATCCGCATACCGGCTCCGTCGTCGTCTGGTACTCGCCGAAGCGCTGCGATCGCACCGACGTGCTGGCAGCCATCACCTCAGCCGAACACGTTGCCGCCGAACTTATTCCGGCTCGCACGCCACGGTCGTCGGATATCCGCAACACCGAGGTGCTGCGAATGGTGATCGGCGGCGCAGCGCTGGCCCTGCTCGGGGTGCGCCGCTACGCCTTCAACCGGCCACCCCTGCTGAGCGCGTCCGGCCAACTGGTCGCGACCGGAGCGACGGTGTTCATGGGCTACCCGTTCCTGCGCGGCGCATTGCGCGGGCTGCGGTCCGGACGCGCGGGCACCGATGCGTTGGTCACCGCAGCGACGGTCGCCAGCCTGGTGCTGCGCGAGAACGTCGTCGCGCTCACCGTGCTGTGGCTGCTCAATATCGGTGAGTACCTTCAGGATCTGACGCTGCGCCGCACCCGCCGCGCCATCTCGGATCTGTTGCGCGGCACCGCCGACACGGCATGGATACGTGTTGAGGACGGCAGCGAAGTGCAGGTCCCGATCGACACCGTTCAGATCGGCGACGACGTGGTGATCCACGACCATGTGGCGATACCGGTCGACGGCGAGGTGGTCGACGGCGAGGCGGTGGTCGACCAGTCCGCGATCACCGGCGAGACCCTGCCGGTCAGCGTCGTCGCCGGCGGGGCGGTGCACGCCGGTTCGGTGGTGCTGCGCGGGCGCCTGGTGGTTCGCGCTCGCGCCGTCGGCAACGAAACCGCGATCGGGCGCATCATCAGCCGCGTCGAAGA
>NZ_DASXHW010000422.1:0-30026 GCF_036488105.1 Mycobacterium sp.
GGGACCGGCTGATGGTGGCGATGGAGTCCGACCATCCCGGCTACGGCTTCGCCGTGCACAAGGGCTACAGCACCATGGCGCACTCGGCGGCGCTCAACGAGCTGGGACCCTGCTCGGAGCATCGGCGTTCGTTCATCAACGTGCGGCGGGTGGCGTCCGGGACGGGTACCCAGATAGTGGCGGAGTGCGCACCGGGTCAGCAGAATGAAAATGGGTGGGGAAAGATGGAGCCCGCAATCAACCGCGGGACGGAGAAGGACGGCTGAGCTGATGAGTGCCGAAGATCTCGAAAAGTATGAAACCGAGATGGAGCTCTCGCTGTACCGCGAATACAAGGACATCGTGGGGCAGTTCAGCTACGTGGTGGAAACCGAGCGACGCTTCTATCTGGCAAACAGTGTCGAGATGGTTCCACGCAACGCCGACGGCGAGGTTTACTTCGAACTGCGGCTGTCCGACGCGTGGGTATGGGACATGTACCGGCCGGCCCGATTCGTCAAGCAGGTCCGTGTTGTCACCTTCAAAGACGTCAACATCGAAGAGGTTGAGAAACCCGAGTTGCGGTTGCCCGAATAGGCTCAGAGGCCGACGCTAGCGCTGCTCACTGGGGCCGAATATAGGCTTGCCGCGGCTTTCGATGACGGTTCGCGCCACGTCGGCGAGCTTGATGTTCAGATCTTGGGAGTACCGGCGCAGGACGTTGAACGCGTCTTGCTCGTCCACGCCATACAGCATCATCAGCATCCCGACGGCCTTGCCGATCTCCCGGTTGGACAGCAGCCCGCGCCGCAAGGTGGAGACGTCCTCGCCCGACGCGACGGCGTTGATGGCCACACTGGCGAACGATGCCAGCACGATGGCTTGGCCGGCGGATTCGGTGTCGAAGACGTTCGGCTTGTCGCTGAACAGGTTGAGCGCCCCGGTTTTCCGCTTGTCGACCAGGATGCGGAAACCCATCGCCCCGCGCACGGGCGTCTCGGCAACCATCCGGGCCGCCAGCTGGGGCCACTGGTTCGGTGCGGTCAGGTCGGTTTCGATCTGCGGCGTCTCTTCTTCGATCGCGTCGACGCACGGTCCGTCACCGGCCGCACGTTCCATGTCGTCGATTTGCTGGGCGATGCTGTCGCTGGCGCCGACCGTCACGTAGCGACCGTCGCGGCGCACCAGCAAGCTGGCGTGATCACATCCGGTGACCACCAGCGTCGCTGCGACGCAGATCGCGGCGTATATCTGACTCGCGTCGGAGCCGTGATAGATGATCTCGGCCAGCGCCGAAAAAACGGTGCCGGGGTCTGCGGCCGCCGGTGTCTCCGCGGAACCGTTGTTTGCCTCGTCTGCCACGCCGTCATCATTTCAAGCCGCTTCCGTCGCTGGACACGGTATCGACGTTTCCGTGGACTTCGCGACGAGTGGCGGCGACGGGCCGGGTGTCAAAATCCCGTAAGGATGACGGCAGAACCCGCATCCAGCTCGGCGGCACGCGTTGTCATCGGTTAGGAAGGATCGATGACAGGTTCGGCCGCTGACTACAAGATTGCGCCGTCGTTCTTCGACGGCTGGAAGCGGGTCTTCCTCGGCAAGCCGATGATCACTGACGACCTTCAGCATGAGAAGTTGTCGAATCCTGTTGCGCTGGGCGCTCTTTCGCCGGATGCGATCTCTTCGACCGCATACGGTCCCGAGCAGATCATGGTCGAGTTGCTGCCCGCCGCGGGGATGGCCGCGTTTGTGTTGTTGCTACCGCTGATCGGCGTGATCCTGCTGATTTTGTTGCTGGTCACCGCGTCGTATCGGCAGGTTGTGACGGCCTACACCCGGGCCGGGGGCTCCTACATCGTGGCCAGGGAGAACTTCGGCCCCCGCATAGCCCAGGTCGCTGCGGCAGCGCTGTTGATCGACTACGTGGTCACCGTGGCGATCCAGTGCGCGGCGGGCACCGTGGCCGTGGCGTCGGCGATACCGGTGCTGGGCCGCTACAGCCTGGAAATCTCGGTTGCTGCGGTGCTCATCTTCTGTTACGCGAACCTGCGCGGACTGCGGGAGGCGGGCCGGACGTTCGCGGTGCCGACGTACTGGTTTATCGGCATGCTCACGCTGATGATCCTGGTCGGCATGGCTCGTGAAGTGCTGGGGAATCTGCCGGCATACGACCCGCAACACATGGACGGCGTAGTGCCGATCCAGCAGGGCAACGGCCTGGTGATGGGGGCGACGATCCTGGTGATCCTGCGGGCGTTCGCCAACGGCGGTTCGTCGCTGACTGGGGTGGAGGCGATTTCCAACACGGTCAACCTGTTTCGTAAACCGGAAGGAACTAATGCGCGCCGGGTACTGACCCTGATGGCTACGGTTCTCGGGCTGTTGTTAGCCGGTGTGGCGTGGCTCGGCTACGCCACTCATTCCGTGCCTTTTTCTGCCGGATATCCGTCGATGCTCTCCGAGATCGGCCGGGCGGTATTCGGTCACGGCATGATCGGCAACATCTTTTTCTTCCTGTTGCAGGCCGCCAGCGCAGCGATTCTGTACAACGGCGCCAATACCAGCTTCAATGGTTTTCCGGCGCTGACTCACTTTGTTGCCGAGGACAGCTTCCTGCCAAGGCCACTGATGAAGCGCGGTCATCGGCTGGTGTTCTCCAACGCCATTATCCTGCTGACCGTGCTCGCGGTGGCACTCCTCGTCGCCACCGGAGGCGGGGTCAACGCGCTGGTGCCGATGTTCGCGATGGGCGTCTTCACGGCATTCTCAATGGCCGGCTACGGGATGACCAAACACCATCTGACCCATCGTGGGCCAGGCTGGCGCTACAAGCTGGTGATCAACCTCTCGGCGGGTATCTTGTCGACGACTGTGGTGGCGATCTTCGCGTTCGCGAAGTTCACCGAGGGCGCCTGGCTGGTCGTGGTGGTATTTCCGATTCTGGTGTTGGCGTTGATGCGGCTCAACAAGCAGTACCGCGCCGAAGCGTCAGTGCTGGAGATGTCACGTTCCCAGCGTCTCGACCTGACCTGGCATGCGAGGCACCGGGTATTGGTATTCATTGATTCCATCGACCTGGCCGAAATCGAAGCGCTGCGTTACGCGAAGGGTTTGCACGCCGACGAGCTGACCGCCGTGCACTTCATTCTGGACGGTGCTCGGGCCGCGGAGCTCCAGCAGCGGTGGGAGTGCTACAACTCCGGCACCGAGTTGCGCATGGTCGAGTGCCTTGACCGACAACTCGGTCGCGCTGCCCAGCTCCTGGTTGCGCGGGTCAAAGACGACTATCCCGACGCCACCGTGACGGTGCTGTTGCCACGGCGGATGTATTCAGCGCTGGGTGGCCGACTGCTCCATGACCGTACCGCCGACATGCTTGCCCGGGTGATCAGCCGCGTCCCGGGGGCAAGCGCCCAGATTCTGGCCTACGACGTGGGGTCGCGGGTTGCGCGTGCGCTGCAGGGGTGCGACGGGGAAAGCCCCGGCCCATCGCCGGATTCCGTCGGAAAGGCGCAGGCGGCAACGCCCGCGGTCTGAAACTCGCGTCGATTCGACGTGGTCATCGACGCCCGGCCGAGATGTTAATTCGCTGAGAATAATCGCTGGCAGCACCCACTCTGGTAACCGATTGCCAGATAGAGACGCTAACGTTCTCGGGCGTAAGTGTCTCCTAAGTTAGGCGAGCGTCAGGGCGGGGAAGAGCAGCACTGTGGTAGATCCGGCGGACGAGCACAAAGCTCCGTCAACATTCATCGATGCCTGGAAGCGGTTTTTCCTAGGAAAGCCGCTTATCACCGAGAATCTGGACCATGAGAGCCTGTCGAACGTCGTTGCCCTAGGCGCGCTTTCGCCCGACGCAATCTCCTCGACGGTGTATGGCCCCGAGCAGATCATGGTCGAGTTGTTGCCCGCGGCGGGGATGGCCGCGTATGTGCTCGTGCTTCCGATCACCGGTGTGATCTTGTTAATTTTGGCTTTGGTCACGGGGTCGTACCGCCAAGTGGTGATGGCCTACACCCAGCGAGGTGGCTCCTATCTGGTGGCACGAAGCAATTTCGGACCGCGTATCGCGCAGATCTCGGCGGCCGCGCTGTTGATCGATTATGTGGTGACCGTGGCGGTGCAGTGCGCGTCGGGCACGTTTGCGGTGATTTCGGCGGTACCGTCTCTGGGCCCCTACCACTTGGAAATCACCGTAGGTGCGTTGCTGCTCATTTCGTACGCGAACCTGCGCGGGATGAAAGAGGCTGGCCGGATCTTCGCCGTGCCAGTCTACGCTTTCATTGTCATGCTCACGGTGATGATCGTGACCGGTGTGGTTCGCCAGATCTTCTGGGGTCTACCGCAATACGACTCGGAGCACATTGTTGGCTCTGTGCCAGTGCATCAGGGCAACGGGCTGATCATGGGTGCGACGGTGCTGATCGTGTTACGCGCTTTCGCCAACGGCGGCACCTCGCTGACCGGGGTCGAGGCGATCACCGACGCCGTCAACGTCTTCCGACACCCGCAAGGCCCCAACGCGCGTCGGGTCCTCACCCGAATGGCCTGCGTCCTCGGGTTCTTGTTGGTTGGTGTCATCTACCTGGTGCATGCCACCCACGCCACTCCGTTCATCGCTGAATACCCGTCGATGCTGTCCGAGGTTGGCCGGGCGGTCTTCGGCAACGGGGTGATCGGGAAAATCACGTACTTGCTGCTGCAGACGGCCAGCGCGGCGATTTTGTTCTTCGGCGCCAACACCAGTTTCAACGGTTTTCCCGCGCTGACGAGTTTCATTGCCGAGGACAGCTTTCTGCCGCGGCCGATGATGAAACGTGGTCATCGTTTGGTGTTTTCCAACGCCATCATCGTGCTGACTGCACTGGCGGTGACACTGGTGATCGTGACCGGCGGCTCGGTCGACGCGGTGGTGCCGCTGTTTGCGATGGGCGTATTCACCGGTTTCTCGATGGCCGGCTATGGCATGACCAAACACTGGCTGATCCATCGTGGGCCTGGTTGGCGACGCAAGCTGGCGATCAACCTGTCGGCAGGGATCTTGTCGACGATCGTGGTGGGCATCTTCGCGGTGGCCAAGTTCACCGAGGGAGCCTGGCTGGTCGTCATTGTCATGCCGATTCTGGTGTTCGCCTTGATGCGGCTCAATCGCCAATATCGCGTCGAGAACTCCGTTTTGGAGAACCTGGTAACCGAGCGTCAGGACGTGGTCAAGCATCCGCGGCATCGGGTATTCGTCTTGGTGGATCACTTTGACTTCGCGACGGTCGAGGCGCTGCATTACGCCAGCGAATTGCACGCCGACAAATTGACTGCTGTGCACTTCGTCATCGATGCGCTACACGCCTCGCGGTTGCAGCAGCGCTGGGAGCACTTCCAAGACGAGCTCCCGCTGCGGATGATCGAATGCCCGGACCGTTACATCAGTCGCGCGGCACAGGAGCTGGTGATGCAGGAGATCGACAACCACCCCGGCACCAAGGTGACGGCCCTGTTGCCGCGGCGCACATATGCGCCGCTGGTGGGCCGGCTGCTGCATGACCGCACCGCCGACAAGATGGCCGCAGCCATCAGCCGGGTCGAGGGTGCGACCGCTCAGATCGTGGCCTACGACGTGGGATCGCGGATCGCGCAGGCGACGGCCGCGGCTCGGTCAGAGAAGAACGAAAAGAACGAGGCCATCCGCAACGCGAAGGCGTTGAGAGATTTACCAACCACGACTGACAAACTTAAGAGCCGCTGAGCCGTGCCTCCTCGAGGTCGAAGTCGCGTTCGATGGCGCGCAGCAGTGTCGCGTTGATGCGGCCGTCACTCCTCAAGGCCAGCAGCACCGACCGCTCGACGTCGAGCAGTTTGAGCCGCAACGCCCGATACCGCTCCATCTCCTGGGCATCGTCTGACTCCTCACGGCTCGGATGACTGAGCTGTAAACGCCGCACCTTGGCGGCATAGAGGGAGCGCGCCGACTTGGTGGCCTCGTCGTCTGGGTCGGCGTGGCTGTCATCGTCCAACCACTCCAAAGCGGCGCGGGCCGCCTTCAGCCGGGCTTTGTTCTCCTCGGTTCCGAAATCCTCGACCCGTAGGCCGAGTCGGCGCAGCAGCCACGGCAGGCTGGTGCCCTGCAGGAGCAGGCTTGCCACAATCACTGCGGCGGCCACCACGATCACCAAGTCGCGATCGGGAAACGGCTTCCCATCGGCGAGTCGCAGCGGGATGGCCAGCGCCGCCGCCAGCGACAAACCGCCCCGCATCCCGGCCCACGCCACGACCACGCGCTCACGCCACACCGCCGCGCCGCTCGCGCGGCCCAACAGTCGCGCGGTGACAGGCCCGGACAACATCCACACCAGACGCGATGCGAACACCACGGCTACGACGATCAATATGACCGCGACGACCCGCCCCGCGGACATGCCCGGAACCCAGCGCAACGAGCGAAAGAGTTCCATGCCAACCAAGGTGAACAGCACGGCGTTGAGTAGGAACACCAAGACGTCGAGAAACGCGAAGGCCTGCAATCGCGCGCCCGGGGCGAAGATTGCGCTGAGGTGTGAACCGACGTAGACGCCTGCGGTCACCGTGGCCAAGACTCCCGAGAGGTGGGCGCCCTCGGCGAGCACATAGGTGAGATACGGCGTCGCCAGCGAGAGTGTGATCTCGAGCAACGGGTTGTCGATTCGCCGTCGCACGTGCACGGCCAGCCAGGCGACAACCAGGCCCAGTGCGGCACCGCCCGCAGGAGCGGCAAGCAGTGTCACCGCAAGCGGTCCGGGCCGCACCGTGCCGACGATCACCGCGCTCACAGCACCGGTGTAGAGCACCAACGCGGTGCCGTCGTTGGTGAGTCCTTCACCCTCGACGATTGTCACCAGCCGTTCGGGTACGTCCAGCCGTGCGAAGACGGACGTGGCCGCGACCGCGTCAGTCGGCGCCACCACCGCACCGGCCACCAAGGCCACCGCCAATGGCAGGCCTGCGACGCCCACCAGAACGCCCGCGACCGTCGCCATGGTGACTATCACCAGCCCCACTGACAGCAGACCTATCGACCGCGCATTAGCCCGAAGGTCGTCTGGCGCAATGAAATACGCCGCGTAGTACAACAACGGCGGCAGAAACACGTAGAACACCACATCGGGCGCCAGCTGAGGTGCCTTGATCCCCGGCAACCAGGCCAGCACCGCGCCGACGGCCACCAGCAGAACGGGATACGGTACCCCGACCCGATCGGCCAGCCACACTGCCGCCACGGCGGCCAGCGGTCCGCACAACAGCAGGATCCCGTAGCCCGCCGGATTCACAACCGCACCTCCCGGTGCCAGCCTAGGGGCCAGATGCCTCAGCCCAGGAACCGTCGTTTCTGTTCGACGACATCGTCGGCGGTCACGAGACCGGAGTCGGCCAGCTTCGCGAGCAGTGATTGTGCCCTGCTGGCGAGTTCCTGCAATTCGGTCGCGATCGCGGTGACCACCTCGTTCGGCGGCGGTTGCGGCGGCTTCGGGCTTTGCCGCGGTGTCACCCTAACTCGTTGATCGCCGCGTCCCAGACCGGCAGTGCTGCCGACGGCTCCGCCCGCCGCACCGGCCAGACCCATACTGCTGAACAGATTGCCGGCGCCGCCGGCTTCCGGCGCCGCGGCCGCACTGGTGATGGGCAGCGTGAAGGCGGCCGGGCGAATTTCGGGCGCGGCGACCGTCCAATTCGCCGGCACCGACAGTCGGCCGACCGTGTTTGCCTGACCCAAGCCGGCGGTTACGGATGCCGTCGTCGCGTCCGACGGTGCGGCCACGCTGCCTTGGCCGTTGAAGAACCAGTTCGGCAGGTTGGCGGCACCCGGACCATAGCCCGTGAAAGGGCCCTTCCCGGCATAGAAGTCACGGTCGGCGTTGATCGAAAAGCCGCGGAAGTTGGTGTAGACCCCGGTAAACCCTGTCGAGATGCTCGTCGCCGAGGAGCCGATAGAAGTGATGCCGATGGGGAATTCCAGGAGCGTCAGGACCGGCCCGATCGCACTCAGCAGATCAGACACCGGGTCCGCTGGAGCCGCCGCCGCCGACGTCGCGAGTCCCTGCAACGTCTGGGGAATCGTGTTGAGCACCTTCGAACCGGTCGACACGACCGATTGCCCGGCGGCCGCGGCCTGCTGGTTTTCGCCAGCCGGGTTGGTCGTCGGCGGGGGCTCGGCGAACGGCGTTAGGGTCGATGCCACCGCCGCCGAGCCGGCGTAGGCGTACATCGCCGTGGCGTCTTGGGCCCACATCTCGGCGTAGTGCGTCTCGGTCGCCGCGATTGCCGCGGTGTTCTGCCCCAGCACGTTGGTGGCGATCAACGTCATCAGCAGACTCCGGTTGGCCGCGATCACCGCCGGCGGCACCGTCATCGCGAACGCCGTCTCATAGGCCGCCGCTGCCGCTCTGGCCTGGGCGGCGGTCTGTTCTGCTTGTCCGGCGGTCGTGGTCATCCAGTCCAGGTACGGTGTGGCCGCCGCCGCCATCGACGCCGACGACGAGCCGAGCCACGGCCCACCGGTCAGCTCCGAGATCGCCGCCCGGTAGGACGCCGCGGTGGATTGGAGTTCGGCCGCCAGCCCGTCCCAGGCGGAGGCGGCCGCCAACATCGGCCCGGGCCCCGGACCAGCGTACATTCTTGCGGAGTTGGCTTCCGGCGGTAACGTGGCGAAATCCATTGTGGTGTCCTGTCTTAACTGGCCGCTATGGCGTTTGCGACTTCGGTGGCCGCATACGACGTCGCACTCATTTCGAGGGTGCTGACGAACTGCTGATGAATTGCCTCAGCTTGGGCGCTGATCGCCTGGTACATCTGCGCGTGAACGGCGAATTGGGTAGCCACGAGCACCGATACCTCGTCGGCGGCGGCCGGAAACACGCCGGCCGTCGGCGCCGCTGCCGCGGCGTTCTGCGCGCTCATCATGGCGCCGACGCCTGCCAAGGTGGCGGCGGTGGCGCTCAGCGCCTCAGGCTGCGTCGTGACGTACAACATCGGACTTCCTCTCGGTGGGTATCACATGCGACTGAAGACGCGCGAATACGACACGCCAGCAAGTGAATTCGTTGAATACGCCGCGAAACAGTGGAACCTGGACTCACGGTTACCACCCCGCCTTCTAGCCCAGTGCGGTCGGGCAGAAGCCATCAGCCGGTACGGCGGTTAAAGGCGAGCTTCATCGCCTGAACGCGATGTTAACGACGGTTTAACGCCAGATCAACGCGCCGCGGATGTTCATTGGGGATTACTAGATGACTGGGGATAACCGGCCGCTGTCTGGCGGTGATCGCCGTGCAACGGATATCCACGTCGGTGACCTGGCTCAGGGTGGCGGCATGACGACCTTGACGCGAGCCGAAATCGGAGCGCTCGGTGAGCGATTGGCCGCCGATCACCTGACCAGGCTCGGACTGCGAATCGTGACCCGCAACTGGCGCTGCCGCTACGGCGAACTGGACGTGATCGCCGTCGACCCGGTCACGGACACCGTGGTGTTCGTCGAGGTCAAGACGCGAACCGGCGACGGTTTCGGTGGACTGGAGCAGGCGGTGACCCCGCAGAAGGCGCGCCGGTTGCGTCGGCTGGCGGCCATCTGGCTGGCCGCCCAGGACCAGGGGTGGGCCGCAGTCCGCGTCGATGTCATCGGCGTGCGAATAGGCCGACGCCGGACCCCGGAAATCACGCACCTGCGGGGCGTCGGCTGATGGCGCTCGGACGGGCGTTCTCGGTGGCGGTGCTGGGGCTGGACGGCCAGATCGTGGAGATCGAGGCCGATATCACCTCGGGTCTGCCGGGCGTGCACCTGGTCGGCCTACCCGACGCCGCGCTGCAGGAGTCGCGGGACCGGGTCCGCGCCGCGATCACCAACTGCAACAACAAGTGGCCGATGTCGCGCCTGACGCTGGCGCTGTCACCGGCGACACTGCCGAAAATGGGGTCGGTCTACGACCTGGCCCTCGCCGCCGCAGTCTTGTCGGCGCAGCGGAAGACCCCGTGGCGACAGCTGGAAACCGCGGTGGTGCTGGGGGAGTTGGCGTTGGACGGACGAGTTCGACCGGTGCGCGGGGTGCTGCCGGCGGTGCTTGCGGCCAAGCTCGCCGGCTGGGGAGCCGCGGTGGTTCCGGTGGAGAACCTTCCGGAAGCCAGCCTGGTCGACGGGATCGAGGTCTGGGGGGTGCGGACGCTGGCGCAATTGCAGGGCTGGCTCTGTGGTTCGGCGAAGCTCGACGAGCGAATCACCGGGACGTTTCCGGAGGCTGAGCCGCACGCGGACCTGTCCGAAGTGATGGGGCAGGCCCAAGCGCGTTTCGCCGTGGAGGTCGCTGCGGCCGGGGCCCATCATCTGATGCTGACCGGGCCGCCAGGCGTGGGTAAAACCATGCTGGCGCAACGTCTTCCGGGGCTTCTTCCATCGCTCTCGAATGGCGAGTCGTTGGAGGTGACCGCCATCCACTCGGTGGCCGGCCTGTTATCGGATGCCACGCCGCTGATTACCCGGCCGCCGTTTGTGGCACCGCATCACAGCTCCAGCGTCGCGGCACTGGTCGGCGGCGGTTCGGGAATGGCCCGGCCCGGTGCCGTCAGCCGGGCGCACCGCGGGGTGCTGTTTCTCGACGAATGCGCCGAGATCGGCGTCAGCGCATTGGAGGCGCTGCGAACACCGTTGGAGGACGGCGAAATTCGCCTCGCCCGGCGAGACGGAGTGGCGTGCTATCCGGCTCGCTTTCAACTCGTTCTGGCCGCCAACCCGTGCCCCTGCGCGCCGGCCGACCCGCGTGATTGCATCTGTGCGGCGGCGGTCAAACGCCGCTATCTCGGTCGACTGTCCGGTCCGCTGCTTGATCGAGTGGACTTGCGGGTGGAGATGCATCCGGTACGGATGAGCGCGTTCGCCACGACCGACACGGAGTCGACGACGCAGGTTCGCCATCGGGTGACGCTGGCCCGGCAGGCGGCGGCGCAGCGTTGGGGCGCACACGGATTCCGGACGAACGCCGAGGTCAGCGGAACACTGCTGCGACGCCGGTTCAGGCCGGGCAACGACGCGATGCAGCCGCTGCGGACTGCGCTGGACCGCGGGCTGATGAGCATCCGCGGCTTCGACCGCACGCTGCGAGTCGCCTGGACATTGGCAGATCTAGCCGGTCGCACCTCACCCGGACACGACGAGGTAGCCACCGCACTGAGCTTCCGCCAACCGGGAACTTCGCGATGACCGATGCGACGCTGCTTGCGTGGGCCTATCTGTCGCGGGTTGTCGAACCGCCCTGCGCTGAGCTTGACGCGCTGGTGCGCCGGGTGGGCCCGGTCGAAGCGGCGGACCGCGTCCGACGCGGCCAGGTCGACGATGTGGTTGCGCGGCGAACCGAAGCCCGGCGTGAAATCGACCGGGCCGCCCAAGATCTCGAGTTGCTGAAGCGCAGAGGTGGTCGCCTGATCACGCCGGACGACGACGAGTGGCCGACGCTGGTCTTCGCCGCGTTCGGCGGTGCGGCGGGGGCCAAGCCGCAGGCCCGCCCACCGTTGGTGTTGTGGGCCCTCGGCCCGGCGAGACTCGACGAGACGGCGCAGCGATCCGCCGCTCTGGTCGGAACCCGGGCCGCGACCAGTTATGGCGAGCAGGTGGCGGCAGATCTGGGGACCGGGTTGGCCGAGAACGACGTCGCGGTCATCTCCGGCGGGGCTTACGGCATCGACGGCGCGGCCCATCGCGCGGCCCTGGCAGCCGATGGCATCACCGTCGCAGTGCTGGCGGGTGGGCTTGACATTCCCTATCCCGCCGGGCATTCCGCGTTGTTGCATCGCATCGGCAGCGACGGCTTGCTGGTCACCGAATATCCGCCGGGGGTGCGGCCGGCCCGGCACCGGTTCCTGACCCGCAACCGATTGGTCGCCGCGTTCGCCGGGGCGGTGGTGGTGGTGGAGGCCGGTTTGCGCAGCGGCGCAGCCAACACCGCCGCCTGGGCGCGGGCGTTGGGCACAATCGTCGGCGCGGTGCCCGGGCCGGTGACTTCGTCGGCGTCGACCGGATGCCATGCGTTGCTGCGCGCGGGTGCCGAAGTGATCACTCGCACCGAGGACATCGTCGAGTTGGTGGGCCGCATGGGTGAGTTAGCGGCAGAGGAGGCGCGGCCGGCGACCCCGCTCGACGGGCTGGGCGACGACGAGCGGCGGGTGTACGAGGCGCTGCCCGGACGCGGAACCGCCAGCGTCGACGAGATCGCCGTCGCGGCTGCAGTTGAACCCGCCCGGATCTTGGCGCCACTGGCGTTGCTGGAGATTGCCGGGCTGGCCGAGCGTCACGACGGCTGCTGGCGCATCGTAAGGAATCGTGGGCAACCGGTCCGACCGTGACGACTCGTATAGTCGAGGGAGTCAGCGCCCAACGAGAGGAACCAGGTGCCCGGTCGACCAGTGCACACCTTCGAAGTGGTTCGCACCGAACAACTCACGTCGCACATGATCCGGGTTGTCTTGGGCGGCAGCGGTTTCGACACTTTCACGCCCAGCGAATTCACCGACTCCTACGTCAAGATGGTGTTCGTGGCCGACGACGTCGATGTGGCCGGATTGCCGCAGCCGTTGACGCTGGACTCTTTTGCCGACCTGCCGGACGCCAAGCAGCCAGTGGTGCGGACGATCACAGTTCGCCGCGCCGACCCGGCCGCAGGCGAGATCGCCGTCGACATCGCCGTCCACGGTGAGCACGGGACTGCCGGGCCGTGGGCCGCCGCGGCAAAGCCCGGACAGCCGATCTACCTGATGGGGCCGAGTGGGGCCTACGCGCCCGACCCCGCGGCCGACTGGCACTTGCTGGTCGGCGATGAGACCGCGCTGCCGGCAATCAGCGCTGCGCTGGAAGCGTTGCCGGCCAACGCAATCGGCCAAGCCTTCATCGAGATCGCCGAGCCAGAGGACGAAATTCCGCTGACCGCCCCGGAAGGCGTGCAAATCAACTGGATTCTCCGCGGTGGCCGAGCGGATCTGGTTGGCGAGGAGCGAGCCGGCGACCACTCGCCGCTCGTCGAAGCGGTCAAGTCCGCACACTGGCTCCCCGGGCAGGTCCACGCCTTCGTGCACGGTGAAGCCCAGGCTGTCATGCACAACCTGCGACCCTACATCCGCAAAGAGCGTGGAGTCGACGCGAAGTGGGCGTCCATATCGGGGTACTGGCGGCGCGGCCGCACCGAAGAGACCTTCCGTCAGTGGAAGAAGGAACTCGCCGCCACCGAAGCGGGTAGTCAGTAGGGCCTCGTCAGCCCCAGCGCCGGCTGGCATGCTCATCGCATGGCATTCGGCGACTACCAGAACGAGATCTATTTCCAGGGCTTGGCCGGAGTCGTGCCGAAGCTGCCGATGATCTTCGCGGAGCTGGAAGCCAAGGCCGAGAAGGCTTTGCCTCCTTCGATCTGGTCATACGTCGCCGGCGGAGCGGGCGACGAGCGCACGCAGCGGGCCAACTGTGAGGCTTTCCAGCAGTGGGGTCTGATCCCGCGGATGTTCGTCGGTGCCGCGCAGCGGGACCTGTCGATCGACTTGTTCGGGCTGACCTTGCCGAGCCCGCTTTTCATGGCGCCGATCGGAGTGATCGGGTTGTGCGCGCAGGACGGCCACGGCGACTTGGCAACCGCGCGCGCCGCCGCCCGCACCGGGGTTCCCATGGTGATGTCGACGTTGACCGAAGACCCGCTCGAAGACGTCGCGGCCGAATTCGGTGACACCCCCGGGTTCTTCCAGCTCTACACCCCGACCGACCGTGAGCTGGCTGCCAGCCTGGTGCATCGTGCCGAGGCCGCCGGCTTCAAGGGCATCGTCGTCACCCTGGACACCTGGGTCACCGGCTGGCGCCCACGCGATCTGAGCACGTCGAATTTTCCGCAGCTGCGGGGAAAGTGCCTGTCCAACTACACCAGTGACCCGGTTTTCCGCGCGAGCCTGGCGCAAAGCCCCGAAGAGAACCCGCAGGGCGCGGTGCTGCGGTGGATTCAGGTCTTCGGTAATCCGTTGACGTGGGACGACCTTCCGTGGCTGCGCTCGCTGACCAAGCTGCCGCTGCTCGTGAAAGGCATCTGCCACCCCGACGACGCGCGGCGCGCCAAAGACGGTGGCGTCGATGGCATCTACTGCTCCACTCATGGCGGGCGGCAGGCCAACGGCGGGCTTGCTGCGCTGGACTGCCTGCCGGGTGTGGTGGAGGCCGCCGACGGTTTGCCCGTGCTGTTCGACTCTGGCGTGCGCAGCGGCGCCGACATCGTCAAAGCGCTGGCCCTCGGTGCGACCGCCGTCGGCGTCGGGCGGCCCTACGCCTACGGCCTGGCACTCGACGGCTCCGACGGGATCGTGCACGTCCTGCGGTCGCTGCTGGCCGAAGCTGACCTGACGATGGCCGTCGACGGCTACCCGACCCTGAAAGATCTCACTCCGGACACCCTGCGGCGCGTCACCTGGGCCAGGCCGTCCGTCCCTGCGACCGTGGGGTAGTGGAGGCGATCCTCGACGAATTCGACAGCTACCTGGAGCTGCAATGCCTTCGCTCGGCCCATACCCGCCGCGCGTACCTGGGTGATCTGCGGTCGCTGTTCGCGTTCCTCAGTGAGCGGGCGCCCGGCACCGGTCTGCAAGATTTGAATCTGCCGATCCTGAGGTCGTGGTTGGCCGCGGGGGCAGGCGCCGGTGCGGCGCGCACCACGCTCGCGCGCCGTACGTCGGCGGTCAAGTCGTTCACGGCGTGGGCGGTGCGGCGAGGGCTGCTGGCCGGCGACCCGGCGACTCGGCTGCAGGTGCCCAAGGCGCGACGGGCACTGCCGTCGGTGTTGCGGCAAGATCAGGCGCTTGCCGCCATGTCAGCCGCGAAATCCGGCTCGCAGCAAGGTGATCCGCTGGCCCTACGCGACCGCTTGATCGTCGAGTTGCTCTATGCCACCGGCATCCGGGTCAGCGAGCTGTGCGGCCTGGACATCGACGACATCGACAACGCACACCGGCTGCTGCGCGTGTTGGGCAAGGGCAACAAGCAGCGCAGCGTCCCGTTCGGAGAACCGGCCGCCGATGCGTTGCGCGGATGGTTGACCGACGGGCGCCCGGCCCTGGCTGCCGAGGAATCCGGGCCTGCCCTGTTGCTGGGTGTGCGGGGCCGGCGGCTCGACGTGCGACAGGCTCGCACCGTGGTGCACCAGACCGTCGCGGCCGTCGACGGCGCGCCCGACATGGGACCGCACGGTTTGCGGCACAGCGCGGCCACCCACCTGCTCGAGGGCGGGGCCGATCTGCGCGTGGTGCAGGAGCTGCTGGGCCATTCCAGCCTGGCCACTACCCAGCTCTACACCCATGTGACGGTCGCGCGGCTGCGCGCAGTGCACGACCAAGCGCACCCGCGGGCCTGACCGAGACCCGATGTGCCCGCCTCAGAGCGAAAACTGGGTCGGTTGGGGCGTCGGGCCCGACAAATTCGCTCAGAGGCGGGCACACAGTGTGCCCCCGAGCTGGCTGGGACCCCTGTGACTATCGATGCAGCGGCTTCAGTCGAATCGGCGTGGAGGTCAGCAGTCCCAGCGGATCGACGTAGTCGGCGCGGGCAGCCGGACCCCACATCGCACCCCAGTGCAGGCACGCCGCGACCGGACAGCCGGGATGTCCGGCCAACAATTCACCGATCGCCGTCCCCGCGGTCACCGATTGCCCGGCCCGTACCGCGGTCCTGACCGGCTCGTAACTGGTGTGCAAACCGCCCGGGTGGGCCAGCGACACCAGCTCGCGGCCGGCCAGCGTCCCGGCGTACACCACGGTCGCGGCGCCGGGGGCATAGACCGGCTGACCCGGGCTGCCCGCAAGGTCGACGCCGCGATGGCCGCGGTTCCAGTTCGGCGACGGGGCGTCGAAGGCCCGCATCACCGCAGGTGGCGGTCGCAGCGGCCACTGCAGGCGGACCGCATCGCCGCTGGCCGGGAAAACGTAGACCAGCGTCGCGGCCAGGATCGTCGCGGCCCATCGCACCTCGTCAGTTCACCGCGGCGCCGGCAAACCGGCCAGCCAGCGCTGTGGACAAAGCACCTGGCCCAAGCGTGTAAACTGCTCTGCGCAGCCCGTAATTACGAGCTGACTTCGCGCGTCTGCATCGCGTCTCCCGTTCCACTGGGAGTTCGCACCGCATGCCGGGCGGTCCCGTCTAACGACGGGTCCGGCATCGCAGCAGCCGCCAGGGCCCGGCTTCACTCGTCGCTGGGCGACAACCGACACACAAAGGCATACGCATGGCCGTAGTAACCATGAAGCAGCTGCTGGACAGCGGCACGCACTTCGGGCACCAGACCCGTCGCTGGAATCCCAAGATGAAGCGGTTCATCTTCACCGACCGCAACGGCATCTACATCATCGATCTGCAGCAGACGCTGACCTTCATCGACAAGGCGTACGAATTCGTCAAAGAGACTGTCGCCCACGGCGGCACGGTCTTGTTCGTCGGCACCAAGAAGCAGGCGCAGGAATCCATCGCCGACGAGGCGACCCGGGTGGGTATGCCGTATGTCAACCAGCGCTGGCTGGGTGGCATGCTGACCAACTTCTCCACGGTGCACAAGCGCCTGCAGCGGCTCAAGGAGCTCGAGGCGATGGAGCAGACCGGTGGCTTCGAGGGCCGCACCAAGAAGGAAATCCTGGGTCTGACCCGCGAGAAGAACAAGCTGGAGCGCAGCCTGGGCGGTATCCGCGACATGGCGAAGGTTCCGTCGGCAGTCTGGATCGTCGACACCAACAAGGAGCACATCGCGGTCGGTGAGGCCCGCAAGCTGGGTATCCCGGTCATCGCGATCCTGGACACCAACTGCGACCCCGACCTGGTCGACTACCCGATCCCGGGCAACGACGACGCGATCCGCTCGGCGGCCCTGCTGACCAAGGTGATCGCGTCGGCGGTTGCCGAGGGCCTGCAGGCGCGCGCCGGTCTGGGCCGCGGCGACGGCAAGCCCGAGGCCGAAGCCGCTGAGCCGCTGGCCGAATGGGAGCAGGAACTGCTGGCTTCGGCGACCGCAACCGCCGCGCCGGCCGAACAGGCCGCCGCGGTCGCAACCGAATCAACCCCCACGGAAGGCTGAGATGGCCAACTTCACCGCTGCTGACGTCAAGAAGCTCCGTGAGCTGACCGGCGCCGGCATGCTCGACTGCAAGAACGCGCTGTCGGAGACCGACGGTGACTTCGACAAGGCGGTTGAGGCGCTGCGGATCAAGGGCGCCAAAGACGTCGGCAAGCGCGCCGAGCGGGCCACCGCCGAGGGCCTGGTCGCCGCTAAAGACGGTGCGCTGATCGAGCTGAACAGCGAGACCGACTTCGTCGCCAAGAACGCGGAGTTCCAGAAGGTCGCTGAGGAGATCGTCGCTGCGGCGGCCAAGTCCAAGGCCGCCGACGTCGACGCCGTCAAGGCGGCCAGCATCGGTGACAAGACCGTCGAGCAGGTGATCGCCGAGCTGTCCGCCAAGATCGGGGAGAAGCTCGAACTGCGCCGGGTCGCATACTTCGACGGCACCGTCGAGACCTACTTGCACAAGCGCGCCGCCGATCTGCCCCCGGGCGTCGGTGTGCTGGTCGAGTACACCGGCGGCGACGCCGCCGCCGCGCACGCGGTCGCGCTGCAGATCGCCGCGCTCAAGGCTCGCTACCTGACTCGGGACGACGTGCCCGAGGAGGTCGTGGCCAGCGAACGGCGCATCGCCGAGGAGACCTCACGCGCAGAGGGCAAGCCGGAGCAGGCGCTGCCCAAGATCGTCGAGGGCCGCCTCGGCGGGTTCTTCAAAGACGTCGTGCTGCTCGAGCAGCCGTCGGTGTCGGACAGCAAGAAGACGGTCAAGGCGCTGCTGGACGACGCCGGTGTCACCGTGACCCGGTTCGTCCGTTTCGAGGTCGGCCAGCAGTAGCATCAGCCGAATGCGACATGTGCACGCCTTCGGTGACGACGCGCTCGGACACCTCGATGCAGTTGGTCTCGTCGAGGCCCTCAACTCCGGTCGGGTAGGCCGGGCCGAGGTCGTCGAGGCAGCGATCGCCCGCACCGAAGCCGTCAACCCCGCCCTGAACGGCGTGGCCTACGAGGCTTTCGACCGGGCTCGGGCCCAGGCGGCGGCGCGGCCCCGCGCCGGCTTCTTCAGCGGCGTGCCGACGTTCATCAAGGACAACGTCGACGTCGCCGGGCTGCCGACGATGCGCGGCACGGACGCGTGGCCGCCCCGCCCGGCCGAAATCGACAGCGAGTTCGTGCGGACGTACCTGGCCACCGGGATGACGTCGTTGGGCAAGACCCAGATGTCGGAATACGGCTTCAGCGCCTCGGCTGAACATCCGCGACTGGGACCCGTGCGCAACCCGTGGAACACCGACCACACTGCGGGCGCATCGTCGTCGGGCTCGGGCGCTTTCGTGGCCGCCGGTGCGGTGCCGATTGCCCATGCCAATGACGGCGGCGGTTCGATCCGAATTCCCGCATCCTGCAACGGACTCGTCGGGCTGAAGCCTTCGCGTGGCCGGCTACCGCTGGACAAAGAAGTCAGGCAAATGCCGATTCGTGTCGTCGCCAACGGGGTGGTCAGCCGATCGGTGCGCGACAGCGCCGCGTTCTACCGGGAAGCCGAACGCATCTGGCGGGCGCCCAAGCTCGCGCCGATCGGAGACGTGCAGCACGCCGGCGAAAAGCGGCTGCGGATCGCCGTCATCACCCACTCACTTTTACGCGAGTCCAGCCCCGAGGTTCGCGAGCTGACATTGAAATCCGCAGGCTTGCTCGAGGAACTCGGCCACCGCGTCGACCATCTCGAAAGACCGCCGGTGCCTTCGAATTTCGTGTCCGACTTCGTGCTCTACTGGGGACTGCTGGCGATGGGCCAAATTCAGCAGAACAAACGCGCCTTCGACGGATTTGATGTCACCCGCTTGGACAACTTGTCACGGGGCCTGGACCGGCATGCGCGCCGGAATCTGCATCGCATGCCGCTGGCGCTGATCCGTTTGTCCCGAGTGCGGCGGCACACCGAACGCTTGGCTCGCACCTACGACTTGGTGTTGACACCGACGTTGGCTGACGAGCCGCCGCAGATCGGTCACCTCGACCCGACCGCCGACTACGAGCAAATCATCAACCGGTTGCAGGATTGGGTCGCGTTCACGCCGTTGCAGAACGTCACGGGAGAGCCCTCGATCTCGTTGCCGCTGGCGGTATCGGCCAACGGATTACCGGTGGGGATGATGTTCACCGCGCCGGTGGGCCAGGAAGCCCGCTTGCTGGAACTCGCTTACGAACTCGAAGACGCCCGGCCCTGGGCGCGGATCGACCAGACCTAGTCGGGTCCCAGCGCCTCCAGCATCCGCTTGAACTCGCGTTGCTGCGATGCCGACAGCTTGGCCAGCACGCGGGCGTCGGCTTCCCGCACCGCGGCCTCGGCGCGTCTCAGCTGCGTCCGGCCATCCGCGGTCAGCGAGGCCGGCAGCGCACGGCCCGATGCCACCGACGCGGGGCGGGTCACGATCTGCGCGTTCTCCAGCCGGTGCAGGACCGTGTTCATCGCCTGTGGTGAGACATTGCCTAGCCGGGCCAGCTCCGCGCTGGACAACCCGGGGTTCATGGAAAGCATTCTCATGCAGACAAATTCGGGCAGGGTCAGGCCCAGCGGGCTCAGCGCGGCCGCCACCTCCGGCCGCAGTGTTGCCACTACCTGAAACAACAGGTAGCCAAGCGGCGCGTTCTCGGTTGATCCCATATCAACGATCTTGACACATATCAGTCTGGTTGATATATCTGGGGCATGACTGAAACTCAGAATTTCGACTTCGATTTCGATCCGGCCTACCGTGGTGAGGCTGCCCAGTTTTCGGGCGGCCGACCGCCGTGGAGTTTGGGGGAGCCGCAGCCGGAGATCGCGGCGCTGATCGATCAGGGCAAGATCCAGGGCGACGTGCTCGACGCCGGTTGCGGTGAGGCCGCATTGGCGTTGCACATGGCGGCGTTGGGGAACCGCACCGTGGGGCTGGATGCCGCGCCCACGGCGATCGAGTTGGCCAAGGCGGAGGCCCTCAGGCAGGGGCTGACTAATGCCTCGTTCGAGGTTGCCGACATCTCCGCGTTCACCGGTTACGACGGCCGTTTCAACACGATCGTGGACAGCACGTTGTTCCATTCGATGCCTGTTGAGCTGCGCGACGGCTACCAGCGCTCGATTGTCAGGGCGGCCGCCCCGGGCGCGTCGTACTTCGTGCTGGTCTTCGACCGAAACGGGATGCCCGACGGCCCGGCCAACCCGGTAACCCAGGACGAGTTGCGTGATGTGGTGTCGCGCTATTGGGTCATCGACGAGATCCGGCCGGCCAGGATTCACGGCAACTTCGCTAACAGCAATAGCCCTGAGTTCCCGTTCGCCGATATTCGCGACGAGGGCAACGGGCGCAAATCCGTACCCGCCTGGCTGCTGTCGGCGCACTTGGGCTGATCGGCCAGCGGCGAAAGCCGTTACGTCCCAACAAGTTGGGCGAACTCGTCGAGGTGCGCACACACCTCGAGCGGGCCGGCATAGATAGCCGCGGCGCCCGCGTGCTCCAAGGCTTCGCGGTCGATCCCACCGCTGAGCACCGCAGCGGCCGGGACACCGGCGCGTCGAGCCGCGAGCACATCCCAGATGGTGTCGCCGAGAAGGATCGCGTCGGCCGGGTCCGCCTCGACGCGTTCTAACGCAGTGGCGACGATGTCCGGGTGCGGCTTTGCCCGCTCGGCGTCGGCCGAGGATGTCACCGCACAAATGAGGTCTTCGCAGTCGAGCGCGCTTCGCAGCAGCGCCAACTCTTCCTCGCCGGCCGATGTGGCGAGCACAGAGCGCCAGCCCCGTTCTGAGACGGCCTCCAGCAGTTGTCGCGCACCAGGAAGAGGGCGCACAAGCGGGGCGGAGTCGACAAAGTACTTGGTGTGCAGCTGTTTGACGTGGGAGCCGTGCGCATCGGTCAGTTCGTCGCCGAGCAGGACGCGGACGAGTTCAGAGCCAGATCGCCCGATCAGGCCCAAAATTCGCCAGCACGGCACTTCCTTGCCGACATCGAGGAAGGCATGGTGCCACGCCAGAACGTGGTGGAAGTTGGAGTCAACCAACGTCCCGTCGACGTCGAACAAAACGGCGGGTTGCACCATAGGAATGGACCTTCCGGTTGAGTCGCAGCACGGGGTGGGTACCCGGCCCACGACCGAATAACGCAGCCGAGCGGAATTAACGACTCCGAGCTCGAGAGGTTAGCTATGTCGAAGACAACAAAGGGCGGCCAGCCGAAGAAGGACGAATTACCCGGCACCGTGCAACGGTCGAACGCCAAGGCGCAACGCACCTTCGCCAAGGCTCATGACGCGGCCGCCGACCAGTACGACAGCGAAGAGCGTGCGCATCGCGTCGCTTATTCGGCGCTCAAGCACAGCTTCGAAAAAGTTGGTGACCGGTGGCTACCCAAGCCAAAGAAGGGCCCCTCAGATGCACGCGCAGAGCGGGGTGGTTTGCACAACCCACTCCCGTCGGCCGAGGGCGTCGACGCCAACGCCAGTAAGAAGCATCTGCTCCACATTGCCCGCCGGCTTGACATAGCCGGTCGGTCCACGATGAACAAGTCGCAATTGGTCGACGCAATCAAGAAGCGCAACCGTCAGGTCCGGAATCGTTGAGCGCCTGGGGCCACTACACCACCTCCGCCGGCAACACGATTTCCGGCGATAGGTCGGTTCCGGTTCGAGTCGAGCCAGACGGGGTAATTCAGCGGATATGAATTCTGCCGACCACAGGCCCGCTGAGGTGCGCAAGCAGGCACAACTACAAGCTGAGCAGGCGCGCACCGCAATGGAGGACCAGCGCGCGGACAACGCCGGCGGGCTGAGCGGCTGGGTTGCCGAGCGGGCGGGCGAGTGGGACCTCAGCGGTCCGGACGAGACGGCGCTGCAACGTCAGAAGTTTTTCTGGAATCTGCTGGTGGATTATTGGTTCCGGATGGAAATCGACGGCTGGGAAAACATCGGTAAACCCCCTGCTTTGCTGATCGGCATCCACTCGGGTGCTCCGTTCGTGTGGGACGCCTGGACCGTCGGTCTGCAATGGTGGCGGCGGTTCGGTCAGGAGCGGCCCTTGCACGGCACCGCCCACGATGCGCTGATGGCCATTCCGGGGTTCGGCCGGTACTTCCGGTCAATGGGAGTGTTGCCCGCGGCTCCGGATGCCATCGCGACTGCGCTGGCCGAAGGCCACGACGTGGCGCTGTGGCCGGGCGGTGAAGTCGACTCTCTTCGTCCGTGGAGCGAGCGCGACCAGGCCAACCTGGCCGGGCGCAAGGGCTTCGTGAAGATGGCGATCCGCGCAGGTGTGCCGATTGTGCCGATCGCGACGGTTGGAGGCGCCGACGCCATGCCGGTCCTGATTCGCGGTGACCGGCTTGCGCGCGCTCTGCGACTGGATCGACTGTTGCGGCTCAAGGTCTTTCCGGTGGCCGTTTCCCTGCCCTGGGGGATCGCCCCCGCCGCGCTGCCTCAGCTGCCGCTGCCGGCCAAGATCCGCACACGCTTCATGCCCGCGGTCGAGATCGACAATGATCCGGATCGAGCCGACGACGACGAATACGTCGATCGCAAGTATCACGAGGTGCAGGACAGCATTCAGCGCGGGATGGATGCGCTGGCGCGCAAGCGCGCGTTACCGCTATTCGGTTGACCGACGGCTGACCCAACGAGCAAGCAGATGGGGCCCGGTCTATGAAAGACCGGGCCCCATTGACTACTGATTAGTTCTGGTGGGTCTGCTGGCGCTTCTCCGCTGCCTCTTCACCGGCCCGAGCTGACTCGGCCTCGGCTTCCTTCCTGGCGACGTCGCGCTGGGCTGAGGCCTTGTCCTGCTGGGCCTCGCCCTCTTTTTCGAGGTCCTTGTTGCCGACCACGCTGCCAACGGCTTCTTTAGCCAGGCCTTTGGCGCCCTCGACTACGCCCTTCACACCCTCTGCGGGTCCACTCTTGTTGTCGTCCGACATGAAGTTCCTCCTCATTGGCTCATGTCAATGAGCTACTTTTCACGGCCACCGGCCGTGACTCGACCGGCGTGGGCGCTTGCCCTGCCCGTCACAATGACGCGCACTTGGGTTTTCGCACCGCTTGTGAGGCATTCCCTTACCGCGGGGCGGTCAAACTCTCGCGCGTGCCGCCGCGCCCGCGAGGCGAGCGGGTCGGCATCTTCCGCCCTGGTAGATGGACTGGCTTGGAGTCGTTGTGACGGTGAACACGCCGATACGGCCACAGTAGGTGCGGTTGCCGGCGCAAACCGGCGAGGATGAAGAGGGCGTAGCGCCAACCGGGGCGGCGCTTGTTGTCGCCGGCGATGGGTGCGTCGATCCTGGCAATGAAAAGGTGTTCATTGCAACAGGATTCAACAGATGCGGACTCACCCACAGCGCTGGTCCTCAGCAGCCGGACTGTGGGTGGGCGGATGGGTTCGGCCGGTGCTTTCGCTGCGGAGGCTTGGGCTATGCCGAGTCTCGGGACGCACGGCCCGCGATAAGGCAGGATAGGACCTGCTGTCGTGGGGGATGGCCGGATGGCGTCCTTTCGTGCGAGGAGTTCGATGACGGAGCAGGAGCCGACGAGGGCCAACGGAGCTCGGGCGTTCGCGCCGGACGGCCGGAGCCCCGCCGGTGGGCCGAGTCGGCCCAACTACACCCGGGTCTTGCTCAAACTCGGTGGCGAGATGTTCGGCGGCGGACAGGTGGGCCTGGATCCCGACGTGGTAGCGCAGGTCGCCCGCCAGATCGCCGAGGTGGTCCGTACCGGCGTGCAGATTGCGGTGGTGATCGGCGGTGGCAACTTCTTCCGCGGCGCTCAGCTGCAGCAGCGTGGAATGGAGCGCACCCGGTCGGACTACATGGGGATGCTCGGCACCGTGATGAACAGCCTTGCGCTGCAGGACTTCCTCGAGAAGGAGGGCATTGACACCAGGGTGCAGACCGCGATCACCATGGGTCAGGTCGCCGAGCCCTACATCCCGCTGCGTGCTGTTCGCCACCTGGAAAAGGGCCGGGTGGTCATCTTCGGCGCCGGTATGGGGCTGCCGTACTTCTCCACGGACACCACCGCCGCGCAGCGGGCGTTGGAGATCGGCGCCGATGTGGTTCTCATGGCCAAGGCGGTCGATGGGGTGTTCGCCGAAGACCCGCGGGTGAACCCGAGGGCCGAGCTGTTCACGGCCATCACGCACCGGGAAGTGATCGAATTGGGGCTGCAGGTGGCCGACGCCACCGCATTCAGCCTGTGCATGGACAATCGCATGCCGATTCTGGTTTTCAACCTGCTGACCGACGGCAATATCGCTCGGGCCGTCGCGGGTGAGAAAATCGGAACGTTGGTCACAACGTGAAGGGAGGCGCGGCGCAGAAATGATTGACGAGACTCTCTTCGACGCCGAAGAGAAAATGGAAAAGGCCGTATCGGTGAGTCGCGACGATCTGTCGACCATCCGGACTGGCCGGGCCAACCCCAGCATGTTCAACCGCATCGTCATCGACTACTACGGTTCCGCCACCCCGATCACCCAGCTGGCCAGCATCAACGTCCCTGAGGCGCGGCTGGTGGTCATCAAGCCGTACGAGGCCGGCCAGCTCGGGAACATTGAGGCGGCGATCCGTAACTCAGATCTGGGGGTGAACCCCACCAACGACGGCACGCTGATCCGGGTGGCGGTACCGCAGCTGACCGAGGAACGTCGTCGCGAGCTGGTCAAGCAGGCCAAAGCCAAGGGTGAAGACGCCAAGGTGTCGGTGCGCAACATCCGCCGCAAGGCGATGGAGGAATTGCACCGGATTCGCAAAGACGGCGAAGCCGGCGAGGACGAGGTCTCGCGCGCCGAAAAGGACCTGGACAAGTCAACCCAGCAGTACGTGACCCAGATCGAGGACCTGGTCAAGCACAAGGAAGGCGAGTTGCTGGAGGTCTAACGGCCGCTCAGCAGATGACGTCCGTGGCAGAGACTGGCACCCCGGCAGACACCCCGGCAGAGGGCTCGGTGCACGAGCCTCCGCACAAGAAGTCGCGGGCCGGCCGCAATCTTCCGGCGGCGATCGCCGTGGGTGCCGCCCTCGCGTTTACGATCGTGGCGATCCTGATCTGGGACCGCTACCTCTGGGTCTTCCTGCTTGCGGCCGCTATGCCCCTCGCGACCCACGAGGTGGTAAGGCGACTGCGCGAGGCCGGCTATCTCATCCCGGTCATCCCGTTGCTGGCTGGCGGTCAACTCATGATCTGGCTGGCCTGGTACTTCCACGCGGTCGGTACGCTGGCCGGCTTCGGCATCACCGCCGTGGTGTGCATGTTCTGGCGGTTAGCGCTGGGCGTTTCACCCGCACCAAGCGGCGCCGATTCACCGTCGGGGAATTACCTGCGCGACGTCACTGCCACAATCTTTGTGGCCACCTGGGTGCCGCTGTTCGCGTCGTTCAGTGTGCTGCTGGTCTATCCGCCGAATGGTTCTGGCCGGGTGTTCTGCCTGATGATCGGCGTGGTCTGTTCGGACGTCGGCGGTTATGCCGTCGGCGTGCTGTTCGGCAAGCATCCAATGGTGCCGTCGATCAGCCCGAACAAGTCGTGGGAGGGCATGGGCGGTTCGCTGCTGTTCGGGATCACCGCGACCACGCTGGCCGCGACTCTGCTGGCGCACAGGCCGGTCTGGATCGGCCTGCTGCTGGGTCTGACGATTGTGGTCACCGCGACTCTCGGCGACTTGGTGGAGTCGCAAATCAAGCGTGACCTGGGCATCAAGGACATGGGTCGCATCCTGCCCGGCCACGGCGGGCTGATGGACCGGCTGGATGGAGCGCTGCCGTCGGCGGTGGCCACCTGGACCGTCCTCACCCTGTTGCCCTAAGGTCCGCAGCGCATGAAGCAACAACTGGTCTTCGAGGCACCACGCCGCGCGCTGCCACCTCATCATCTGGCCGACCTCGACGAGGCCGGGCGCGTCGAGGCCGTCGCGGCGCTGGGCCTACCGCCGTTTCGCGCCAAACAGCTGGCGCATCAGTACTACGACCGCCTGATCGCCGACCCACAGCAGATGACCGACCTGCCGGCCGCGGCCCGCGGCCAGGTGGCGGAGGCGTTGTTCCCGACGCTGCTTACGGCGGCCCGCGAGGTCACGTGCGACGCCGGCCAGACCCGCAAGACGTTGTGGCGGGCCATCGACGGCACCACTATCGAGTCGGTGTTGATGCGCTACCCACAGCGCAACACGGTGTGCATCTCGTCGCAGGCCGGCTGCGGCATGGCGTGCCCGTTCTGCGCCACCGGGCAGGGTGGTCTGACCCGCAACCTGTCGACCGCGGAGATCCTCGAACAGGTGCGCGCCGCGGCGGCGGCGGTGCGCGACGAGTGGGGCGGCCGGTTGTCCAACATCGTTTTCATGGGCATGGGGGAGCCGCTGGCCAACTACGCCAGGGTGCTGGCGGCGGTACGTCGCATCACCGAGCAGTCGCCGAACGGTTTCGGCATCTCGGCGAGGTCGGTGACGGTGTCGACGGTCGGACTGGCCCCGTCCATCCGCAAACTCGCCGACGAGGGACTCGGGGTGACGTTGGCGCTGTCACTGCACGCCCCCGACGACGAACTGCGCGACACCCTGGTGCCGGTCAACAATCGCTGGAAGGTCGGCGAGGCGCTGGATGCCGCCCACTACCACGCCGAGCAGACCGGCCGGCGGGTGTCGGTGGAATACGCGTTGATCCGCGACGTCAACGACCAGCCCTGGCGGGCGGACCTGCTGGGCAAGCGACTACATCGCGCGCTGGGCCCGCTCGTGCACGTCAATCTGATTCCGCTGAACCCGACGCCGGGCAGCGATTGGGACGCCAGCCCGAAAGCCGTTGAGCGGGAGTTCGTTCGACGGGTCCGCGCAGCCGGCGTGACATGCACCGTGCGCGATACCCGCGGGCGCGAGATCGCCGCAGCGTGCGGTCAGCTCGCTGCTGAGTCGCCTACCTGAGCCAGCTGCGCCGACGGCCCAGTGAACCGGACCGGACCTTATCGCGTCATCTGTATGTGAAGTCTGAACAGGGAAGGGTCCGCAGGTGAGAATTTGGCTCCTGCGTGCGATCGCGAGGATGGCGTTCGTTGTGCTCTCCGCCACCATGGCGTTCGGGCTGCTCACCGCGCCACCGGCGCTGGCCGCCGACGATCGTCTGCAGTTCAGTGCGACCACACTGTCCGGCGCGCCGTTCAACGGCGCAACACTGCAGGGCAAGCCGGCCGTGCTGTGGTTCTGGACGCCCTGGTGCCCGTTCTGCAACGCCGAAGCTCCTGGTGTCAGCCAGGTAGCCGCCGCGCATCCAGGGGTCACCTTTGTCGGTGTCTCGGCCCACTCGGACGTAGGCGCGATGCAGAACTTCGTCTCGAAGTACAACCTGAACTTCACCAATCTCAACGACGCCGACGGGTCGATCTGGGCTCGCTACAACGTCCCGTGGCAGCCGGCCTACGTGTTCTATCGCGGCGACGGCACGTCGACATTCGTGAATAACCCCACCTCGGCGATGTCCCAGCAGGAGCTCTCCGGCCGGGTTGCCGCGCTGACGTCGTAGCGGAACATTCGTGGACCGGGGCCTGGTCAGCTTCGCGTTTACCGCCGGATTGGTAGCGGCACTGAATCCATGCGGTTTCGCCATGCTGCCCGCCTACCTCGTTCTCGTGGTGCGGCGGGAGGGAGCCGATACATCGACGGGCGCGGCTGCGGTCGGTCGGGCTCTGGCGGCTACCGCAGGGATGGGTCTCGGGTTTCTGACGGTGTTCGGAGTGTTCGGCGCGCTCACCATATCGGCGGGCGCCATCGTGCAGCAGTATCTGCCCTATGTGACCATCGTGTTCGGCATTGTGCTTGTCGCCCTGGGTATTTGGCTGCTGACGGGCCGAGAGCTGACGCTGTTGACACCCCGGCATCCGGGTCGGCGATGGGTCCCGACGGCTCGACTCGGCTCCATGTATGGCTACGGCGTGAGCTACGCGATCGCCTCGCTGTCGTGCACCGTCGGCCCGTTTTTGGCGGTGACCGCCGCCGCCCTGCGCCGCGGCTCGCTCATCGGGAGCGTGTCGATCTACCTCGCATATATCGCCGGCCTCACCTTGGTCGTCGGTGTGCTGGCGGTCGCCGCCGCGGCAGCGAACTCGGCGGTGGTGAATCGCCTGCGGCGAATCCTGCCCTACGTCAACCGGATCAGCGGAGCGCTGCTGGTGCTCGTCGGGCTGTATGCCGGCTATTACGGCTTCTACGAGATCCGCATACGGACCGGCCCGGGCGACGATGCGTTGATCGCCGTAGCCGGTCATATCCAGGGTGTGCTGGTCGGCTGGGTGTACCGGCACGGTGGCTGGCCTTGGGTGCTGGCGCTGGCCCTGCTGGTGGCCTGGTCCGCCGCGGGTTATCGACGGACGCGTCGGAGCCGTCACGCACCTGCTGATTCACGTGCGCACCGGCTCCGGAGATATCGACATCCACCGGGCGGTTGCGACGCACAGCACCGCTAGCTGAGTCGCCTACCTGAGCCAGCCGCGCCGACGGCCCCACCAGTCGCGCACCAGGAAAAAGACGCCCAAAAGTGCGAAGCCGATCACCCACAGGTCTTCGACGTGGCCGACGTGGTTGCCGCGCAGGAACGCCACCAGCAGACCGATGCTCAGCAGGCCGGTGATGTGCCAGTTGCGGTAGTTGATTTTGCTCCAGCCCCAGTTCGCCGACGGCACGTCAGCGATGTCGACCCCGCTGGAACGCTCCACCTCGGTACTGGCCACGGCAAACTCCTCGGGTTGGGATCGGGATGCCTGCACATTCTGGCATATCGGAATTCGTCGGGCGCGCCGGTCGCGCGGCACAATGAGTGGGTGTCCAACCGCCGCCTCAAGATCCTGGTGCTGGGTAGTACCGGCTCCATCGGCACCCAGGCGCTCGAGGTCATCGCCGCCAACCCCGACCGCTTCGAACTGGTTGGGCTGGCCGCCGGGGGTGGCAACCCGGATTTGCTGGCACAGCAGCGCGCCCAAACCGGGGTGACCAACCTCGCCGTCGCCGACGAGCGCGCTGCGCAGGCCATCGGCGACATCACGTACGACGGACCCGACGCGGCGACTCGGCTGATCGAGAACACCGAGGCCGACGTCGTGCTCAACGCGCTCGTCGGCGCCCTGGGCCTGCAACCGACGCTGACCGCGCTGGCCTCCGGGGCCCGGCTGGCCCTGGCGAACAAGGAATCGTTGATCGCCGGTGGCCCGCTGGTGCTGGCGGCCGCCAAGCCCGGGCAGATCGTGCCGGTCGACTCCGAACACTCCGCGCTAGCGCAATGCCTGCGCGGCGGCCGCGCCGACGAGGTCGCCAAGCTGGTGCTCACCGCATCCGGCGGGCCCTTCCGCGGCTGGTCGGCCGCCGACCTCGAGCACGTCACACCCGAGCAGGCCGGCGCCCATCCGACCTGGTCGATGGGGCCGATGAACACCTTGAACTCGGCGTCGCTGGTCAACAAGGGGCTCGAGCTCATCGAAGCCCACCTGCTGTTCGGCATTCCCTACGGCCGCATCGACGTCGTCGTGCACCCGCAGTCGATCGTGCACTCGATGGTGACGTTCACCGACGGCTCGACGATCGCGCAGGCCAGCCCGCCGGACATGAAACTGCCGATCGCGCTGGCGCTCGGCTGGCCGGATCGAGTGCCCGCCGTGGCCGCGGCCTGCGACTTCTCCACCGCCTCGACCTGGGAGTTCGCGCCGCTGGACAACCAGGTTTTTCCCGCTGTCGCGCTCGCCCGGCAAGCGGGCGAGACGGGTGGCTGCATGACCGCCGTCTACAACGCCGCCAACGAAGAGGCCGCCGAGGCGTTCCTGGCCGGGCGGATCGGTTTCCCGGCCATCGTGCGAACAATCGCCGACGTCCTGAGCGCCGCCGACCAGTGGGCCGCAGAACCCGCTACCGTGGAAGACGTACTCGACGCGCAGCGCTGGGCCCGGGAACACGCCCGGCATGCGGTCACACAG
>NZ_DASXHW010000451.1:0-6718 GCF_036488105.1 Mycobacterium sp.
TCGAAACCGGCATCATCAAACGCCTGCCGCACGGCGCCTACATCGAACTGCACCAGCCGTTAGGACCGGTCGACGACCACGGCCACCCGATCCCGCTGGAGTACCAAGGCGCTCCGGTCCCGGTGAAGATGAACAAGCTCGGCTCCGGCGGCTCCCCCGGCTCCGGCAGCTTCCTGTTCGCCGACCCGGTCTCCGAGGATGCGGCGTTGTCCGAAGCCCACCACGCCTCCGAGCAACGCGCGCTCACCGCATTGCGGGAGCACCAGGACGGCAGCAACGGCAACGGCTCAACGAACGGCCACCACTAGCCGCCATTGGGGGCTAGATCCGTTGAGCGCCAAGCGGTCTGGGCGACGAGCGGTCAGCCGGCGAGCATGCCGCGAAGCTGGCGCACCTGCCGCCAGGGAATCAGCGGCATCACCAGCGTGATGGCCCCGGCAATTCCGTAGCCGGTCCACGCATAGGCATCGTGGCCGATCGCCATCGCATAAGTCGCCGATGCGACCGCGAGCAGCGCCGCGCCCATGGCGCCCATCAATGCCGCGGTGCCGCGCAGCCAGAAGCGGTCCACCTCAGTGTCGGCCAACGCCGGTCGTTGGGTCGTCAACCGCTCGGTGGCACTGTGCCCCGCCAATGACCCGGACCTGATCGACCGGGCGCTCACGGTGCGCGCCGGCGACCCGGCCGATGGCGCGGCCGGTCCGTCCCGGGTGATGCGCCGGGCACGCAGCAGCATGGGGATCGCCGCCAGAATGATCAGCGCCGAGATGATGATGATCGCGTACAGCACCGACGAGGTGTGCGGGTTCCCCGTCGCAGCGTGGAAACCCCGGCCCAGATCCATCAGCGCAACGAGTGCCGCGACGCTCACCCCGACCAGAACCAGCCAAATGACGGCGCATGACCCGATCACGATGCGGTCAGCGGTGGCCGGCGTGACCTTTCCGCGCGCGCCCCAGGCTTGCGAGTTTCGATCCATCAGCAGTTGACTTGCGGTTGATTATTCTCGTTGGCCGACAACACCGTTCCGTCGCTAGCAGTGACCTTGCAGTTGAGCTTGCTCAGGCGCAGCAAGCTGGACGCCTCGATCGAACCGACGTCGGACGCCGAGATCGGTGTGAGCGTGATCGTCCACGGGATGTAGACGTTGGACAGCGTCCGCCGCATACCCGAGGCGTCGGTGTAGGTGATCGTGATCTGGTCGAATGGCGCCTTGGTGCCGGTCACCGAATACGTGTACTGCTTGGGCCCGGCGGGCGCCGGCGGTGGCGCTGGTGCGGGCGGTGCAGGTGGCGGGGCCGGAGCCGGTGCGGGGGCCGGTGGCGGGGCCGGAGCCGGTGCGGGGGCCGGTGGCGGCACCTCGCTGGGCGGCGGCGGCGGTGGTGGCGGCACCGAGCTGGACGGCGGCGGCGCATGCGTCGTCGTAGTGACGATGATCTCGTCCTGCATCGGCGGCGTGGACGTGGGCGCGGTGCTCGGCGTTGCCACCTTGGTCGTGTCGGTGCGGGCGAACAGCAGCGACACCGAGACTACGAGGGCAATTGCCGCGACGATCGCGGCGATTCCGACAATCCACGGCCAGCGGGCCGTGCGGGCTTCCGCCTCGTGCGGACCCACGTCGTCGTAGTTGTCGTAGTCGTAGAGATCAAGGTTCGCGGGTACGTAAGGTCCGCTGCTGATGTGTTCGGACTCCGGAGCCGAGTAGGCCCGTGAGTACACATCGGTCCGGCCTTCAGCGTCGGACTCCCCGGCGCCGAAATCGCTCCCTCCACCGTCGACTTCGCTGCCGCTTCGGCTGGGCTCGACGCCGGGTTCCAGTTCTTCGGACTCTGGTCCTGGTGGATTCGGCCCGCTCATGATCGTCTGTCCTGTTCGACTACTTCATCGGGGTACGCGGCACCGCGGTTGAGTTGTTGAGCGCGCGCCCCGATGTTCCTCATTGTGCCTCGGCAAACCCTACCCAACCGGATCTCGTATGACATTCTGGGCGACCCGGTCACGGATCAACTGACGCCCTGATTGTGACCTTGCCGGCGCCGGCTAGTGCTTCTCGGGCCCCACGTAGTACTCGAAGACCAACCCGGCCGCCGAACTCAGGATGAACACAACTCCGGCGACGATCAACCACGGTAGCCACAGTGCGATGCCGACGGCCGCCACCGAACCCGACAGCGCTACCAGAATCGGCCACCAGCTGTGCGGGCTGAAGAAACCCAGTTCTCCTGCGCCGTCACTGATCTCAGCGCCCTCGTAGTCCTCGGGCCGGGTGTCGAGCCGACGGGCCACGAAACGGAAGAACGTCGCCACGATCAAGGCCATACCGCTGGTCAGCGCCAGTGCGGTGGTGCCGGCCCACTCGATGCCGCCGGTGGCGAACAAGCTGGTCAGAATGCCGTAAAGGATCGTGCAGAAGACGAAGAACGCCGCGATGAACTCGAACAGCCTGGCTTCGATGTGCATGGGTTTCCCTACTTACTCGCTTGGGGCGCCAGCTCGCCGCGGCGGGTGTCGAACGGGTGAGTGGTGACCGCGAGCGGAGACTGCGCGATGCCCTGCAACGCTTGGGCGTTCGTCTTTCCCGCGGTCCGTTGCAGCAGGTAGGCCTTGAAGTCGTTGGGCTGAACCACCCGGACCTCGAAGTTCATCATCGAGTGGTAGGTCCCGCACATCTCCGCGCAGCGACCCACGAACGCCCCGGTTCGGTTGATCTGCTCGACCTGGAAGACGTTGACCGAGTGGTTGGCCGCGGGATCGGGCATCACGTCACGCTTGAACAGGAACTCCGGCACCCAGAAACCGTGGATCACATCCGCCGACGCGAGCTGGAACTCGATTCGCTTGCCGGCCGGCAACACCAGCACCGGGATCTCGGTGCTGGTGCCTAAGGTCTCGACCTTGTCGAAGTTGAGGTAAGTGCGGTCCTCGGTGTTCAGCCCGCGGACCGGGCCGACACGTTCTTCACCGCGGGAGTCTTTGCCCTCGGGCTTGGAGACCATCGCCGCTTTGCGGGCCGGGTCGGCTCCGTCGTACTTGAGCGTGCCGTCCTTGAAATCGACCTTCTGGTAGCCGAACTTCCAGTTCCACTGGAACGAGGTGACGTCGACTACGACCTCGGGATCCGACGCCAGGTGCAGCATCTTCTCCTGCACCACCACGGTGAAATAGAAAAGCACCGAGATGATCAGGAACGGTGTCACGGTGAGCACCAGTTCCAACGGCATGTTGTAGCCGAACTGGCGGGGCAGTTCGGTGTCGGTGACCTTATGGCGGTGGAACGCAATCGCCCAGAACATCAAGCCCCACACGAGCACACCGACCACCAGCGACGCGATCACCGCGCCGATCCACAGCTGCCGGTTCCAGTCGCCCTCGGTGGTGATACCCCGGGGCCAGCCGAGCGCGAACGCGTCCGACCAACTGCATCCGCTCAGGCTCACCGCCAGCAAGCCCAGCATGCCGGCCAGCACCGGCAGCCGGAGCCGGCGAAGCCCTGCCGAGCGGCTCTTCAACAAGCTCTGCGAACAGCCTGGCCCGCGAGATGTCACGGTCGCGCCTCCCTGATTCACAAGCTGGGCCGACAACGCGCATTCCCCGGTCAAGGGGACTGTCGGCTGACTCGCACGTCGAATACTACGCAGCGTAGACCACGCACGCAGCGCAGCCGTGCGGACCCCGCCGGCCGTTGCAACCGCGTCGTGCGGCATCCAGCGGCGGCCCACTTTGCGGCATACTGAGCGGCGATGTGTGGACTGCTGGCCTTCGTGGCTGCCGTGGCCGGCGCCGAGCCGTCGAGCGGCGGGCAGGCCACGGCCGAGGCCATCGCGCAGGCGTCACACCTGATGCGCCACCGTGGACCTGACGAACCGGGCACCTGGGCCGATGCGGCCGGGACCGTCGTGTTCGGTTTCAACCGGCTGTCCATCATCGACATCGCTCATTCGCATCAGCCGCTGCGCTGGGGTCCGCCGGAGAGCCCCGGCCGCTACGAGTTGGTGTTCAACGGCGAGATCTACAACTACCTGGAGTTGCGAGCCGAGCTCGCCGAGCGCCACGGCGCGGTTTTCGCCACCGACGGCGACGGGGAGGCCATCGTCGCCGCCTACCACTATTGGGGCGCCGACGCCCTCACCCGACTACGCGGCATGTTCGCCTTCGCGCTATGGGACACCGTGACCGGCGAATTGTTCTGTGCCCGGGATCCTTTCGGCATCAAGCCACTGTTCATGGCCACCGGGACCGGTGGCACCGCAGTAGCCAGCGAGAAGAAGTGCCTGCTGGAACTGGCCGATCTGGTGGGATTCGACACCTCGATCGACGATCGTGCCGTTCAGCACTACACAGTGCTGCAGTACGTGCCCGAACCCGAGACGCTGCATCGGGGCGTGCGCCGGCTGGAATCGGGCTGCTTTGCGCGTATCAGTCCCGGTCAGGCGCCGCAGACCACCCGCTATTTCGTGCCGCGCTTCGAGGTGACGCCGATCTCGCGTGGTAGCGAGCAGGCCCGCTACGACGAGATCACCGCGGTCCTGGAGGACTCGGTGGCCAAGCACATGCGCGCCGACGTCACGGTGGGTGCGTTTCTGTCCGGCGGCATCGACTCGACCGCGATCGCGGCGCTGGCCATTCGGCACAACCCGCGGCTGATCACGTTCACCACCGGCTTCGAACGTGAGGGCTTCTCGGAGGTCGACGTCGCGGTGGCATCGGCCGAGGCGATCGGCGCGCGCCACATCGCCAAGGTGGTGGCTCCCGACGAATTCGTCGCCGCGTTGCCCGAGATCGTCTGGTACCTCGACGAACCGGTGGCCGACCCCGCGTTGGTGCCGCTGTTCTTCGTGGCCCGTGAAGCACGCAAGCACGTCAAGGTGGTGCTGTCCGGCGAGGGCGCCGACGAGCTGTTCGGCGGCTACACCATCTATCGGGAACCGTTGTCGCTCAAGCCTTTTGACTACCTGCCGCGACCGCTTCGGCGCTCGATGGGAACATTGTCCAAGCCCCTGCCGGACGGCATGCGGGGCAAAAGTCTGCTGCACCGCGGATCGCTGACCCTCGAGCAGCGTTATTACGGCAATGCCCGCAGCTTCTCCGACGCGCAACTGCGCGACGTGCTGGCCGCATTCCGGCCGGAGTGGACCCACACCGACATCACCGCGCCGATCTACGCAGAGTCCGCCGACTGGGACCCGGTGGCCCGGATGCAGCACGTCGACCTGTTCACCTGGTTGCGCGGCGACATACTGGTCAAGGCCGACAAGATGACGATGGCCAACTCGCTGGAACTACGGGTCCCGTTCCTGGATCCCGAGGTGTTCGCGGTCGCCTCCCGGTTGCCGGTGGACGCCAAGATCACCCGCACCACCACCAAGTACGCGCTGCGCCGCGCGCTGGAACCGATCGTCCCGCCGCATGTGCTCAACCGGCCGAAACTGGGCTTCCCGGTACCGATTCGGCATTGGCTGCGGGCCGGCCCGCTGCTGGAGTGGGCGCATGAAATGGTGAACGCGTCGGCCACCGACGACCTGATCAACGCGTCGGCTGTTCGCCAAATGCTAGACGAACACCGTTGCGGCACAGCCGATCACAGCCGCAGGCTGTGGACGGTACTGATTTTCATGCTGTGGCACGCGATCTTTGTCGAGCACAGCGTGGTGCCACAGATCAGCGAGCCGCAATATCCCGTGCAGCTCTAAACAGCGGACCTAGGTGAGCACGGTGGCGATTTCGGCGGCAGCGTCGTCGCCATAGGCGCCGGCCAGCCGGGTCTTGGCGGCCGCGGCGTCCCACGTCCACTCCTGGGTACCGGTCGACTCGAGCACCAGCACCGCAACCAGGGAGCCCAGTTGCGCCGAGCGCTCCAGGCTGAGCCCGCCGCTGCGTCCGGTCAGGAAGCCGGCGCGGAACGCGTCACCGACACCGGTGGGGTCGGTGAGGCTGGTCTCGGGCACCACACCGACGTGGACGGTGGTTCCGTCGCGGTCAACGATGTCGACGCCCTTGGCTCCCAGCGTGGTAACCCGCAGGCCGACCTTGCCCATCACGTCGGCCTCGGACCAGCCGGTCTTCGACTGCAGCAACTCCCACTCATAGTCGTTGGTGAACAGGTACTCCGCGCCGTCGACGAGCTTGTCGATCTCCTCGCCGGACAACCGAGGCAGCTGCTGCGACGGGTCGGCGGCGAACGGCAGGCCGAGCTTGCGGCACTCCTCGGTGTGCACCACCATCGCGTCGGGATCGTTGGCCCCGATGATCACCAGATCCGGCTTGCCCTTGGCGGAGACGAGGTCAGAGAGCTTGATGTTGCGGGCCTCGGACATCGCCCCCGGGTAGAACGACGCGATCTGCGCCATGTCCTCGTCGGTGGTGCAGACGAACCGCGCGGTATGGGCAGACTTCGAGATCAGCACGTGGTCGGTGTTGACGCCGTGCGACTGCAGCCACTTGCCGTAGTCGCCGACGAAATCGTCACCGGCCGCCCCGACCAGCGCCACGTCGCCACCGAGCACGCCGATGGCGAAGGCGATGTTGCCCGCGACGCCGCCGCGGTGGATCACCAGGTCGTCGACCAGGAAGCTCAGCGACACCTTCTGCAGGTGCTCGGCCAGCAGGTGCTCGGAGAATCGGCCCGGGAACCGCATCAAATTGTCAGTGGCAATAGAACCGGTTACCGCGATCGTCACGAAACTCCACCCCTTCAAGTCCTAAGTTCGGCTATCGAAGC
>NZ_DASXHW010000457.1:0-7469 GCF_036488105.1 Mycobacterium sp.
GCTCATGGTCGCGGTGGAATCGCTCACTCGTGAGCGTGGCGGCGAACTGATCGAAATCGCAGTCGACGGTGCGGACGCCGATGCGCATCGGTTCTACGAGCGACACGGTTACACCAGCACGGAAGACGGGAAAGAGCAGCCCAGCTTCTACTACTCTCGCTCCGTCTGAGGGTCAGCGCTCCGCGGCGAACGCCCGCAGGTTGGCCAATTGCGCGGAATCCAGTGAGGGATGGACATTTTCGCGCGCGGTCGCGACGTCGGCCGCGGTGATCTCGGCGGCGTCGACCGAGCGGCGCATCGCGGTGAGCGCGGCCTCGCGCAGCAGCGCAACGCAGTCGGCGGCGCTGTAGCCGTCCAGGTCGGCCGCCAAGGCATCCAGATCCACATCGTGCAGTGGAATGGACTTGCCGGCGGCGCGCAGAATGTCGGCTCGCGCTTGCGCATCGGGCGGCTCGACGAACACCAGCTTCTCCAGCCGACCTGGCCGCAGCAGACCCGGATCGATCAGATCCGGCCGGTTGGTGGCCCCGACCACCACGACATCGCGCATCGGCTCGATGCCGTCGAGCTCGGTGAGCAGCGCCGCCACCACCCGGTCGGTGACACCGGAGTCGAAGCTCTGACCGCGCCGCGGCGCCAGCGCGTCGACCTCGTCGAGGAAGACCAGCGACGGCGCGGAATCGCGTGCCCGGCCGAACAGCTCGCGAACCGCTTTCTCCGAGGAGCCGACCCACTTGTCCATCAGCTCTGAGCCTTTGACGGCGTGCACGGACAGCCGCCCGGTGCTGGCCAGTGCGCGGACCACGAACGTCTTGCCATAGCCCGGCGGGCCATAGAGCAGCACGCCTCGCGGCGGCTGGACACCGAGCCGAGCGAACGTGTCGGGATGCTGCAGTGGCCACAGCACCGCCTCGGTCAACGCCTGCTTGGTTTCCACCATGTCGCCGACGTCGTCGAGGGTGATCGAACCGACCGACACCTCCATCGCGGCCGAGCGTGACAGCGGCCGGATCACACTCAAAGCGCCGACCAGGTCGGCCTGAGTGAGCTTCGGTTCGTTGCCGTCGGAACTGGCCCGGGCCGCCGCGCGCAACGCCGCCTCACGTACCAGCGCGGCCAGATCGGCGACCACGAAACCGGGTGTGCGGTCGGCGATCTCGCTGAGGTTGAGTTCCTCGGTGGGAACCCGGGCCAGCAGGCCCTGCAGCAGCGCCGTGCGGGTCGGCCCATCGGGCAGACTGAGCACCAGCTCCCGGTCGCACAGATCGGGGGCGCGCAGCCGCGAGTCGAGGTTCTCCGGCACCGACGACGTGACGATCACCGCGACGCGCGGGGCGGCGACCGCTTTGCGAAGCTCCGAGAGAATCAGCGTCGCAACGGGTTCGGCGGTGGCGGGCAGCAGCGCGTCGACGTCGGCGACCAGCAGGACTCCGCCGCCATCGCACGCCTTGGTCACCGACGCGGTGACCCGTTGCAGGCGGTCGTCGGCGGCCAGCGCGCCGACCTCGGGGCTGTCGAGTTCGACCAGTCGTCGGTCGGCGCAGACCGCCCGCACCAGCGGCGTCTTGCCGACACCGGCGGGTCCGGATACCAGCACGCCCAAATTGGTTGCGGCGCCGAGTGTTTGTAGAAGGTGCGGCTCGTCGAGTGCAAGCTTGAGCCATTCGGTCAACTTGGCCGCCTGCGCGCTGACACCCTTGAGATCGTTCACGGTGAGCTGCGGCGCTTTGACGGTGACCGGTTGCTCAACGGCGCCGGCCGCGACACCGTTACCCCAGGTGACCAATGAATTCGGTTGCACGCTCACCGGTCCGGTGGGATCCACGCCGGTGACGGTCAACAGCTCCGACGTCCAGCTGATGCCCACCGCGGAGGCCAGCGCACGCGTCGCAGCCGACGTCGAGGTGCCCGGCCCCAAATCCCGCGGCAACAGCGACACCGCATCGCCGACGGTTAACACCTTGCCCAGCAAGGCTTGTCGCAAAGTGTTCGAGGCTAGCGACTGGGAGGTGAGCGTCGAGCCGCTCAGCGTCACCGACCTGGCGCCGTACACCGTGGCGGCGACCACGATCACGGCCGCGTCCTCGCTCAACCCGGCGTTGGACAGCGTCACGTCGTCGAGCAGCACGGTGCCGATCGGGGTCTGCGGGCCGGCTATGCCCGCGACCGCCGTCGTCGTGCGCGACCCGGTCAGCGACACCGCATCCCATTCCCGAATGCCAAGGGCGGCAATGGCGTTGGGGTGCAGCCGGATCACGCCGCGGCGAGAGTCGACGGCCGAGGTGTTCAGCCGAGCTGTCAGAGTGAGCCGGGCGGGTGACGTCATGTCCGGCCGGTGGGCCTGCGCAGTCCCAGTCGCGCCATCGATCGACGGCTGGGCTGCGCCCGGCGGATCGCACGCCGGGTGGCGCGCCGCTGCTTGGGTTTCTCACCCCACGCTTCGGGATGTGCCGCCAGCCAATGATGGCTGCGCACCGAGAACGGGATGTAGCAAAGGTAGGCGGCGATCATCACCATGATCAGGATGTAGGGGAACAGGAACGCGGCGGCCGCGACGATGGTCAGCCCGGCCAGCAGCAGCGCGGCCAGATTCGGCGGCACCGAGACGGCGTGCATCTTGCGCATCGGGAGCCGGCTCACCAACAGCAGCGAGCAGCCCACCAGCCATGTGCAGACGAACCACGGCGACGTCCACCAGCCCGCGCCGAACTGCAGCTTGGCGGCCAGCGGGCCGAGTGCACAGATCGCGCCGGCCGGCGCCGGCACACCGACGAAGAACTCCCGCGCGAACGACGGCTGGCTGGCGTCGTCGAGCAGCGCGTTAAACCTGGCCAGCCGCAACACGATTGACACCGCATACAGCAGGACCACTACCCAGCCCGCCGCCAACGCGGGCAACATCGACACGTAAACCACCACCGCGGGGGCGACCCCGAAGTTCACCGCGTCGGCCAGCGAGTCGATCTCCTCGCCCATCCGCGACTCGGCATCCAGCGCGCGGGCCACTCGGCCGTCGAGCCCGTCGAGGATTGCGGCGGCGGCGATCAGCGCGATCGCCACGTGAGGCTGACCCTCCAGAGCGAACCGGATCGAGGTCAGCCCGGCGCAGATCGCCAGCACGCTCATCGAGCTGGGCAGGATGCGCAGGTTGACCACTCGCCTGCCGCGCGGCCTGGTAATCAGCGCCACTCCTCCCTATCGTTTCGCGCTTCGTCCCCCGCAAGCGGGAGGTGCCCCCACTGCATCGTCGTCGGCGCGGTGATCACCGCAGCTGCGCCAACACCGTCTCGCCGGCCACCGCGCGTTGGCCGATGCTGACCGACACCTCGGCGCCGGCGGGCAGATAGGTGTCCAGCCGTGACCCGAATCGGATCAAGCCATAGGTGTCACCGATCGAAAGCTTGTCGCCCGCGCGAACATCGCAGACGATCCGGCGCGCCAACAGACCTGCGATTTGCACGGCGACGATCTCCACGCCGTCCTCGGTCCGGATCCGTACGCTATTGCGTTCGTTGTCGTCGCTGGCCTCGGGGAGGTCGGCCGAGCCGAACAGACCCGGCCGGTGCTGTACGGCGATCACTTCGCCGCTCACCGGCGCCCGCTGCACGTGGGCGTCGAACAGCGACAGGAAGATGCTGATCCGGGTGAGTTCTGCCTCACCCATCTCCAATTCGGGCGGCGGAGCAGCCGATTCGATGAGGCACACCAAGCCGTCGGCGGGCGCGACGACGACGCCGGGCCGGGTCGGCGGCACCCGCGGCGGGTGCCGGAAGAAGCCGGCACAGGCTCCGGCGGCCAGCAGGCCGGCCCGGCGCAGCCAACGAGAGCGGCGGCCGACCAGTGCCAAACCCAACCCCGCCGAAATGAACGGGAGTCCGGCCGGGTGGACGGGCGGAACGGTCGAGCGCACCAGCGACAGCAGATGCTGCGGGCTGACCGTCGGATTTTCGTCGGTCAAGCGGGGACGTCGTGCCACGCGGTTATCTTACGGAGCCCCGGCGGCCGTCAGACCGGATACGTGACGCCGGTCAATTCTTCCGACACCGTCCACAGCCGGTGTTGCACGTCTTCGTCGTGCGACTGTGCGCTCGAGGACACCAGCTTGGGGTGTCCGCGCTGCTCACCCAGGCCGTCGGGGCCGTAGTACTGCCCGCCCTCGACGTCCGGGTCGGTGGCGGCGCGCAGCGTGGGCAACGCACCCATCGCCGCGTTCTGAGACAGCAGCGGGCCGAGCAGCACGACGGCGGGTTTGAAAACGACAGGCAGGTTGCGAGCCAGCTCGGTGTTGGAGAGGCCCGGGTGGGCGGCCAGCGCGGCGGTGGTCGGCCGATCCCGGGCGGCCAGCCGGCGCTGCAGTTCGTAAGTGAACTGCAGGTTGGCCAGCTTCGACTGCCCGTAGGCGGCGACCCGGTCGTAGCCGTGTTCCCATTGCAGATCGTCGAAATGGATCGCGGCGCGGATTCGGTGGCGCGTGCTGCTGACGGTCACCACTCGCGAGCCCCGCACCGGCAGCAGGTTGTCCAGCAATAATCCGGTCAGCGCGAAGTGGCCCAGATGGTTGGTGCCGAACTGCATTTCAAACCCGTCGGCGGTGAGCTGCTTGGGGGTCCACATCACCCCGGCGTTGTTGATAAGTAGGTCGATGCGCAGGTAGGTCTTGCGCAGCGCCGCGGCGGCGGCGCGCACCGAGGCCAGCGAGCTGAGGTCGATTTCCTGCAGCGTGACGTCGGCGTCCGGACAGGCGGCGACGATGCGCGCCAGCGCGAGGTTGCCCTTCTCCAGATCGCGCACCGCCAGGACGACGTGGGCGCCGGCCTGGGCCAGCGCGGCCGCCGTGTGGTAGCCGAGGCCGGTATTTGCGCCGGTGACAACCGCGACGCGCCCGCGCTGGTCCGGTATGTCGTCCGTGGTCCATTTGTTGTTGGAACTCATCGGGGGAAACGATACTCATTCACGTTCTCGGCCGACGTGTCGGTGCAATCCGCTTTCACGTGGGTGGCATCCTCGATGGCGTGGACAACCGCACCCCTGGCCCGCCGGTCTCAGGCATGGTCGATCCCGCCCATCCGCCCAGCCGGCGCGCGCCGCTGCGATGGGCGATCGGCGGCGTCATTCCGTGGCTGCTGCTGGCCGCCGGTCAGGCGGTGTGGTTCGAATTCGACAAGCGACTGCCGTGGCTGCACATCCTGCTCGGCGTCGGCACCGTGCTGGGCGCGGTGATCTCGCTGGCCGTCGTCCCGATGTGGCGATATCGGGTGCACCGGTGGGAGATTGGCCCGCAGGCGGTGTACACCCGCACCGGATGGCTGGTCCAGGAAAGGCGGATCGCGCCGATCTCGCGGGTGCAGACCGTCGACACCTACCGTGGCCCGTTGGACCAGTTGTTCGGCCTGGCCAACGTCACCGTCACCACCGCCTCCTCGGCGGGCGCGGTGCACATCGTCGCGCTCGACGTGGACGTCGCCGACCACGTCGTCGCGCAATTGACCGACATCGCGGCGATCGGCGCCGAGGACGCAACGTGACGATCGCCGCTGGGCCGGCTCAAATCGCCTGGCAGCGGCTGAGTCCCAGGATGCTGCTGGTTCACCCGGTGCATGAGCTGCTGCGCGAACTCCCATGGCTGATCGGCGCGATCGTGCTGGGTACGACCACCGGCAACCAGTCCTGGACAGTGGCTGTGCTGGCGTACACCGTGGTGATCGGCGTGGCACGCTGGTACACCACCAGTTACCGCATCGACACCGACCCGCAGTTGGGCCAACTGCAACTGCGGTCCGGTCTCCTGCAGCGCAAAGTATTGTCGTTGCCGATCAACCGGATTCGTTCGGTGCAGAGCGATGCGCGGTTGCTGCATCGCCTGATGGGCCTGGCCGTGGTGCGCGTGAACACCGGCCAAGATGCCAAGGGCGAGAGCGGGTCCGGGGTCTTCGAGCTGAACGCCGTCCTGGCCGGCGAGGTGCCCCGGCTGCGGGCGATTCTGCTGGCCGGCTCGGCGCAGCACGTCGATGCGCCGACCGAGGAGCCCTCGGCGAGCGGCGTGGTGCTGGCTCGCTGGCAGCCGTCGTGGCTGAGGTATTCGCCGCTGAGTGTGTCCGGCCTGCTGTCGCTGGCCGCCGTGGCCGGGGTGCTGCACAAGAGCGGATTCGTTGGGCCGCTGCAGCATTCGTGGCCGGTCGAGTCAGCGATTGCCGCTGCCCAGCGGTTGGGGACGACGAGCACCGTCGAGCTTGTCGGCGGGGTGATTCTGCTGGCTTCGGTGCTACTCGCAATGTTGAGGTCGCTGCTCACCTATGGAAACCTGGTGCTGCTGCGTCAGGGGGACGTTCTGCATTTGCGGCACGGCCTGTTGCGTCTGCGTGAGCGCGCCTACGACATGAGCAGGCTGCGCGGGGGAACGTTGCGGCAACCGTTGTTGGTGCGACTGCTCGGTGGCGGCCGCCTGGACGCGGTGATGACCGGTGTGCACGGCGCCGGTGAGGCGTCGGTGCTGCTGCCGCCGTGTCCCGTGTCGACCGCCGAATCGGTGCTGATCGGGCTGGTCGGCGATCGGGATGTCGTCACCGGCCCGCTGCGCGGTCACGGCCGCCGCGCGGCGACCCGACGTTGGACACGGGCCTTGGGGATTCCGGTCATGATCGGTGTCGCGCTGGCGGGAATGAGTGTGGTTGCCGGGAAATCCGTTGTACCCGTGTGGGTGTGGCCGGCATGGATCGCGCTCATTGCATGGTGCGCGTTGCTGGCAGCCGACCGGGTGAGCGCGCTCGGGCACCGGGTTCACAATGGCTGGTTGGTGATCCGGGCCGGCAGCGTGGAACGACGCCGCGACTGCCTCGCGACCGCGGGCATTATCAGCTGGACCGTGCGGCAGTCGCCGTTTCAGCGCCGCGCGGGGGTCGCCACTCTGGTGGCGGCCACTGCGGCGGGCGTCAAGCGTTATCCGTTGATCGACGTGCCGGAAGATCTGGTCTGGGCGGTTGCGGCCGAAGCGTCGCCGTGGGTGGCCGCCAGTATCTGGGCGGTCCGCTAAGCGCTCAGCCTGCGCACCGCCTCGATGCGGGCCGCAAGCTGTTCGCTGGTGGCCGCTGCCACCGGTGGGCCGCCGCAGAGTCGACGCAATTCGTTGTGAATCCAACCGTGCGGCTTGCCAATTCGGTAGTGCGCCGCTGTTACCAACGCGTTGAGTTCGCGACGGAGGTCACGCAGTTGTCCGTGCCGGGTAACCGGCTCCGGCGTGACCGCGCGGCGGTCGAACTGCTGTTCCTGGTGGCGGCGCAGCAGGTCGCGCATCTGTGCGGGATCCAAAAGGCCTGGGATGCCTAGGTAGTCGGCCTCTTCGTCGCTGCCGGCGGGAGTCGCGGTGCCGAACGACGAGCCGTCGAAGATGACCTGATCCAGTTCGGCGTCGGCGCCCAGCGACTCAAAACTGTTCTCGATCTCGGACGGCTCGTCCTGACGACGTTGCGCCT
>NZ_DASXHW010000471.1:0-1853 GCF_036488105.1 Mycobacterium sp.
CCGGAATGGGTATCCCGGCTGGTTCCGTCCTCGCTGATGATCCCCGCATGCAGAAACGCGTTGACCAACTCCAGGACCCGCTTGTCTTTGACCCGTCGCCGCACCAACCCCATCAGGGCGGTGTGGTCGATCTCGTCGAAACATGCGGTGATGTCACCTTCGAAGACCCACTTGTAGCCATCGCTGGCGTGTTTGCGGATCTCCTCGATGGCGTCCTGAGCGCGGCGCTGCGGACGGAAACCGTAACTGGACGGGTGGAAGTCGACCTCGAAGATCGGTTCCAGGACCAGTTTCAGCGAAGCCTGAACGACCCGATCGGCCACGGTCGGTATCCCCAACCGGCGGGTTTTCCCACCAGCCTTGGGGATGTGCCGTTCCTTGACCGGGAGCGGACGAAACACCCGGGCCTTCAGATCGGCCCGGAGGTCCTCCAAAAACCCCACCACACCCCGCGCGGAGTCACCGATCGCACTCACCGTGCGCCGATCCACCCCCGCGCTGCGTGCTCCGGTGTTCCCCGAGACCCGTTCCCATGCGGTGACCAGGAACGCGGGCTCGGCCACGAGGTTGTACAGATCATCGAACCGGCGGCCGGGATCGGCCGCCGCCCAACGGTGCAGTTTCGTTTGCATTCCCAGTACCCGCCTCTCCGCCGTGAACGGCACGATCAGCAGTTCACCGACATTCACCGGTGACATTCCTTCTGGCATTACCCCAACTCTTTCTGCTCGACTTACTGTCGCCCTTCCCCAAGCGGACGGCTTTCCCGCCCTCGGAGTACTACGGCGACTCCGCCCCACCCCGCAGTCATCGGTGGGCAATGACACCTACCCGCCCCGCACCGCCGGCTGCGGCACAAGGACGGGAACGGCGGGATGGTTCCCATGTTCACGTGATTCCGGTCAACGGGTGAGGCACCCAGCTTTACCCCGACAGCCTCTGTGAGTACGCCACAGACTTTCCTCACAGACTGTCCGGGACCCAGGTTCCGGACGGGCGCTACGCCCTCCTGAAGGCTCACGCGCACTGCGACACCGACCCAGATCCGCCAGGTTTCGAGTCGGCTCCACATAACGAGGATTCAGACACTGGTTTCTCGCGTATACCTTCCCGTCTCGCTCACCGAGCCCGCACCATCTGGCAGTACTGACACGACTCGACTTTGTCAGGGCCGCTTGCCACCCGACCCGCTCATTCCCTGCGAATCAGGCTGCCCTCAGCTTCACCGAACCGCTGTGACGGCTCAGCGCCAGAGGTCTCGCACCTCCGATCGGACAATCACGCGCCTCATGGCGCACTAAAACAATGTGGTGTGGAATACAGCGCTGGGGTGGTGCGTCGCAGCCGGGGAAGGCGCATCCGCCGTCCCGGATGGCCAGCGCACACCGCTGGGCCGGGGTCGCGGAGCGCCGGGCACGGCCCACATCCAATGGTTGGCCATGCCCACCCAGGACGACCGGGATGATTTTCGCCTCGCACGCCAGCATCCGGGCCTGCGTCGCGGAGATGTCCCCGACGAGGTCGAGGCAGGCGGTCCCCAGGCCGGACATGAGTTGGTCGTAGGACAGGGTGACGACGATGTGGGTGGTGTCCCCGGCGAGGGTGGGCAGGTCGGGGTTGCCCATGCCGATCCGGACGAACTCACTGAACGCGTCACCGTAGCGTTCCCACTGCGACCGCTGATCCCGACCCTCCACGTCATTCGCGGGTTTCGGTTTCGCCAGCGGCTCCAACGCCGCCTTCAACCGGGCCTACGTTTCGTCGTCGAGAGTGCCTTTGATACCCAGCGTGCCGTCACGGTGATTGACGAACGCCAACTCCCGGCGCACCGGCTTCGGGTCTTTCGGTTTCGG
>NZ_DASXHW010000485.1:0-16028 GCF_036488105.1 Mycobacterium sp.
CGTCACCCAGTTCCACCGCGGCGATCTGCGCATCCGCCGCGAGGAGCGATGGGAGCCGATCACCGACGGCTCCGCGACGGCGATCGTCACGGGCTCGATCCTGGACTCGCCGGCGTCGTTGACCGGCACCGCGACGCTGGAGCCGGTGGCCGAATCGGGCGGCGCCCGGTTAAAAGTCCGGGCCACCGTCGAGGTGCGCATCCCGTTGGTCGGCGGCAAGCTAGAGAACTTCATCGGCAGCCAACTGGTCGAGTTGCTGATCCGCGAGCAACGCTTCACCACGACGTGGATCGGCGAAACCGCCTAGCCTGAGCGCGTTTCAGGCATCCCGCTCGGCGGTGGCGATCGCGCCCTTGAACATGTCGCCGATGACCTTCTTCAGCACCGGCGTCAACAGCCACTCAAGGCCGGGGATCTTGGGCGTCGACCGCAGGTGCCAGGTGGCCTCGGTTCCGGTCCCCGCTTCACGCAGCGAGACCGTGCCGACATGATCGCGGACCGGCGCGCCGGCGATCAACTTGTAGGCGTACCCGGAGGGTCGCTGGTAGGAGATGATCTCCTCGACGATCGCGGGCCCGACCGCCTCGAGGCGTCGGACCGCGCCGACACCGTTCGGCGCGGGAGTGCCCTCGCGATCCAGCGTGCTGCGACGGACCAACGGCATGTAGTCCGCGATCCCGCGGTGGTTGGTGAGGACGTCGAACACTTTCTCGATCGGCGCCGTCGTGGACTGCGTCAGAGTGAACTCAACCATGGCCATGATTCTGGCATCCGCCCCTAGGCTGGCAGGCATGCGGATTGCGGTGGCTCAGATTCTCAGTGGCACCGACCCCGCCGACAACCTGCAGCTGGTGCGGGACTACACGGGTCGGGCCGCCGAATCCGGCGCGTCGCTCGTGGTGTTCCCGGAAGCGACCATGTGCCGGTTCGGGGTTCCGCTGGCCCCGATCGCCGAACCGGTCGACGGGCCATGGGCTGCCGGCGTGCGCCGGATCGCCGCCGACGCCGGCATCACGGTGGTGGCGGGCATGTTCACCCCCGCCGACGACGGCCGGGTCCACAACACGCTGTTGGCCGTGGGCCCCGTGGGCTCGGGCATCGACGCCCACTACGACAAGATCCACCTCTACGACGCCTTCGGGTTCACCGAGTCGACCACGGTCGCGCCTGGCCGGGAGCCTGTCGTCGTCGACTTCGACGGTGTCGGGGTGGGGCTGACCACCTGCTATGACCTCAGGTTTCCCGAACTGTTCACCACGCTGGCCCGCCGCGAGGCGCAGCTGATCGTGGTCAGCGCATCGTGGGCCGCCGGCCCCGGAAAGCTCGGGCAGTGGACGCTGCTGGCCCGTGCCCGGGCGCTGGATTCCACCAGCTACATCGTCGCGGCCGGGCAGGCCGACCCCGGCGAACCGTTGGCCTCCAGCGCCCCGACCGGGGTGGGCGGGAGCCTGGTGGTTTCGCCGTTCGGCGACGTAGTGGCCGCAGCGGGGGCCGACCCCCAACTACTGGTTGCCGACGTCGCCCTCGAGCGGGTGGCGAAGGCCCGCGAGACTATTGCGGTGCTACGCAACTACTCAGCGTTCGCTAATCCGGATAAGTCAGCGTTCGCTAATCCGGATAAGGCAGAATCGCCCAGGTGACGAATCCGCAGGGACCGCCCCCGCAGGACCCGTCCTCGATGTGGGCGCGTCCGGGCAATCAGAGTTCGCCCACCGAGCCGGCACCGCAGGCCGGCCCCCCGGATCAACCAACGGCTCCGGCGACATATCCGTCGCCCGCCCAGGAATATCCGGCGACCGCGCCGTTTGACCACCAGCCGCCGTTGCAGGACACCGCTGAACCCGTGCAGCCCAAACGCCGCTTCCCCTTCCGCGGCGACCCGGTCTCGATCGTCCTCATACTGGTCATCGTCGCCGCGCTGGGCATCGCCGGTCTGGTCGGCGGCGAGCTATATGCCCGCCACCGGGCCAACAACGTCGTCGCGTCGGCGACCCAGTGCGTCATCCAGGACGGCGCCACCGCATCGTTCGGCTCGAGCCCATTCCTGTTGCAGCACTTGACCGGTCACTATAAGGACATCACGATCCACACAGCCGGCCACAACATCCGCAACGCCAAGGGCATGAAGGCCGACATCGAGATCGACGACGTCGATCTGCACGGCAACGCCGATTCCAAGGGGACCATCGGCAAGCTGGACGCCAACATCACCTGGACGTCTGACGGCATCCAGGAGACCGTTCAGAATTCCTTGCCGTTCATCGGAGGCTTGGTCAACGGCGTCACGACCGACCCCAGCGCCGGCACCATCGAGCTCACCGGAGCGATGGGTCTGGGCGGCGTCACCGTGAAGCCGCAAGTCACCGACGGCCAGCTGACGCTGCAGGTCTACAAGGTCAACGCGCTCGGCGTCCTCATCCCCCACGAGACCGCCCAGACCGCGTTGAACACCTTCGCCGCGGCGCTGCTCAAGCAATATCCGCTGGGTATCAAAGCCGATAGCGTGAAGGTCACCAATGACGGTGTGGTGGCGCACTTTTCGACGCACAACGCATCGATTCCGGCCGCCCAAAACGACCCCTGTTTCGCCCATGTCTAGCCCAGGACGCCGATGACGAATCCACCGCAAGGCCCCGACAACGGCGGTCCGCCCGAAAGAGGCCGCCCGCCGCAGCCGCCCGGACCACCCAACCGCGGCTTCATCCCGCGCCGTCAGCCTCCGCCACCGTCGGAGTCACCGACGCGCCACATCCCCCAGCCGGGGCGCCCGCAGCCACCGTCGGGTCGTGACGTGCCACGGCCACCGCAACCCGGGCGTCCGCCGGGCCGGCCGCCACAGCAACCGCCCCCGCCGCCGCGCCAACCGCGCCAGGCCGGCCTGCCGCCCAACCCGCGGCCGCAGCAGCCGGGCCCTCCGGCCCCGCACGAAAGCCTGACCACCCGGATATCGACACCGACGCCGCCGCCGCCGCCACCCGCGGAGTCGAAGGAATCGGGCGGCCGTAAGTTCTTTGCCAATCGGACGTCGATGTTGTTGTTCCTGGTGATCGTGGCGCTGCTCATTGTCGCGGTGCCGATCGGTGCGGAGCTATACGCTCGCCATCTCGCGGCCAGCAAGGTGGCCGACGCGGTGCAGTGCGAGGTGCAGGACAGCGCCAGCGTGTCTTTCGCCGCAACCCCGCCGGTGCTGTGGCAGTACCTCACCAGCCATTTCACCGACATCTCCGGGCAGACTGCGGGCAATCAGGTGCGGTCGGCCAAAGGCATGAAGGTGAGCCTGGACATCCACGACATCAATCTGAACAGCACCAATAACTCCAAGGGCACGATCGGGTCGCTGAACGGCACCATCACCTGGACCGCGGATGGCATCAAGCAGTCGATCCAAGAGGCCGTCCCGGTGCTCGGCAAGTTTGTCGCCGGCGAGGTCACGACCAACCCCGGCGACGGCACCATTTCCCTGAAGGGCCTTTTGGACGGCGCCACCGTCAAACCGCAGATCGTCAACAACGGACTGTCGCTGCAGGTGGTCAGCTTGAGCGCGCTGGGCTCCAAGATGTCGACGGACACCGTCCAAAAGAACCTCGACGACCTCACCTCCAAAGCGACCCAGAACTATCCGCTCGGCATCCACGCCGACAGCGTGAAGGTCACCGACAGCGGAGTGGAGGCGACGTTCTCGACCAGCAACGCCACCATTCCGGCATCGTCGTCGCAGCCGCAGTCCGGTCAGGACTGCTTCAGCGGAGTCTGAGCGCGCCCGACCTCTAGCTGAGCCCGTCCAGCACCGCGCGGGTGCTGGAAAGCCCCAGCCGGGTGGCGCCCGCATCGAGCATCGCCATGGCTGCGTCGGCCGTGCGGATGCCGCCGCTGGCTTTGATCCCCAACCGTCCGCCGACGGTGTCGGCCATCAACTGCACGGCGGCCACCGACGCGCCCCCGGCGGGATGAAAACCCGTGGAGGTCTTCACGAGATCCGCGCCGGCGTCTTCGGCGGCACGGCAGACGGCGGCCAGGGTGCGTTCGTCGGCAAGGGTCAACAGGGCAGCCGACTCGACGATCACCTTGAGCACGGCGCCGGGCACTGCGGCGCGTACCGCAGCGATGTCCGACCGCACGGCGTCGATGTCGCCGGCGATTGCCGACCCGACGTCGATGACCATGTCGATCTCGCCGGCGCCGGATGCGATGGCCTGCGCGGCTTCTCGCGCCTTCAGCTCAGGTAGGTGCTTGCCCGACGGGAAACCCGCGACCGCGGCGACCAACACCCCGGCATGGGTTGCGTGGGACACCATCGACGGCGAGACGCAGACCGCGCAGACGCCCAGCGCCGCTGCTTCGTCGGCGACCGCGGCCACCTCGGCGGCGGTGGCTTCGGGCTTGAGCAGGGTGTGGTCGACCAGAGCGGCCACCTGCTCGCGGGTCCATCCGCCGGGCATCAGAACGGCTCGCGCCCGCCGCCGGGATTGCAGCCGGCACTGACCATCGTCGCGTCGTCGACAACCGGGCGCCACGGCTCCAGATTCCAACTGACCTTCCCGGGTTGCAGAGTCTCGGCAAAATCCCAGTGGCAGCGGAACTGATTGTGCATGCCGGGGGTGTTGGCCTGCGGCGCCTGGGCGAGCACCTCGGACCACGCCTCGTCGGCCTCGGGGCTCGACGACCCGAGTCGTCTGGCCGCCGCCCGGCCATTGGCCGTCGGATACACCCGCAGACTGGACAGCTGATTCCACCGGGACTCCTGGGTCCAGAGGGCGCTGTCCACATACGGCGGCGCGAAAGCCAGCGCGCTGGGACCCGGTTCGGCGGACGCCGGCGCGACCCCCGACAGCACGCCGATCGCAGTCACCGCGAGGATCAGAACTCGCATCCCGTTATCGCGACTTACCCTGAATCTCAAGAAGTTTGGGCCGCACATCGACCAGGTAGACACCGGCTGCGCAGGCACCCAAGGTCGCCCCGAGTGCACTGAGCATCATGGTCAGCGGCACCGAGGCGCCCAAGATCAACAACCAGACTGGTTTGGTCAGCTTGTCGGCAGCCGTGTAGGCGTCGGGCCGCTGCATTGCTGCGTGCACCAAGGCGTAGAGCGCCGTCATCGCCACGGCGATCTGCAGGACCAAAAGGACGCTATTCACAAGGCTCACGCAATAAGCGTAAGCGGGAGGCGCCAGAAACGTCGACTCCGAGTCACCCTGACGGGCGACTCGGAGTCAAGTGGTTGGTCGGTCCGCGCCGCCCGAGTGGGCAACACGGACCGCCGGATTACTTCTGGGTGACCTTCTTGGCCGGAGCCTTCTTGGCCGGAGCCTTCTTGGCCGGGGCCTTCTTGGCCGGGGCCTTCTTGGCGACAGCCTTCTGGGCCTTCTTGGCGGCCCCGTCGGTCTTCTTCGGCAGCTCGATGCCGACCAGCTTGGCGGCACGCTCGCCGACCGCGCGGGTCTGCGACGCAACGGTGCCCAGCGCCTCCTGAGTCAGCTCGACCGCCTGGTCGACGTAGCCCTCGGCACGCGCCGAGGCGTCGTCCAGACCGGACTGGCTGCGCAGGCGCTCCAGAGCGGCCTCGCCACGCTCGACCAGCTCGTTGTAGCGCGAGGTCGCAGCCTCGACGTAGCCCTCAGCGGCGCTGCGGAGCTCGTCTGTGGTGAAGCGTTCGCGCAGGTCGCGCAGCTGCTCGGGCAGCTCCTCCTGCAGCTTGGTCAGGCGAGCACGGCTCTCCTCGACCCGGCTGCGGGTGTCGGTGCGAGTTTCTTCGGCGCGCTCACGGAGTTCGCCGAGCAGGTCGTTGACCGTGGCCAGGGCCAGATCAGCGGCGCCCAGTGCGGCGAGCAGCGGGGCCTTCAGGTCTTCGATGGACGGGTTGTTGTTGTCCGCCATGGTGTGGTTCCTTTCGTCATTCTCGTTGTGCGTCAATGGGTTACCGTTGGGTTCCGGGTTTATGCAGTGGTGGTCTCCTCCCGGGCAGCCTCGTTTTGCTGCACGAAGGACGTGTAGATGTCCAGCAGAACCTGCTTCTGCCCCTCGGTGATCGTCGTGTCGGTGACGATCACGTCGCGGACCTGGTTTTTCGGGCCGGGCTCGAGCATTCCGGCCTGGACGTAGAGAACCTCGGCGGAGACCCGCAGCGCCTTGGCGAGTTGGTTGAGCACACCCGCCGAGGGCTTACGCAATCCGCGCTCGATCTGGCTGAGATAGGGATTGCTGACACCGGCTTTTTCCGCCAGTTGTCGCACCGAAACCTGAGCCGCCTCACGCTGGGCTTTGATGAAGCTGCCGATATCCGACGCAGCGGTGGACACCACAGCGGCAAGGTTTTCCTCTTGCGTCATGGCGACTCCTCGCGTTGGCTGGTCGGTGCGAACGCGCTCACGGTAGCTAACTAGTGCTAGCTTTTGCAAGCACTGTTAGCACGGCTCAGAACTTTTGCAAGCACTCCTAGAAGAGCAGCTGCGCCAATCCGTAGATGATCAGGCCGGCCAGCGAGCCCACCACAGTGCCGTTGATGCGGATAAACTGCAGGTCGCGGCCCACGTGTAGCTCGATGCGCCGGCTGGCTTCCTCGGCGTCCCAGCGCTCGATCGTGTCGGTAATAATCGCTGTGATCTCTACCCCATATTGGGCGACCAGATGCTCGGCCCCGCGCACGATCCAGTTATCGACTTTGTCCCGTAATTCCGCGTCGTCCCGTAGCGATTCGCCGATGCTCACCACCGCGTCGGCGATGCGGGTGCGCAGTGCGCTGGACGGGTCGTCGACCCCTTCGAGCACCAGCCGTTTGAGCGTCGTCCAGGCCGTCGCCGCGGCGTTGGTGACTTCCTCGCGCGACATCAGCTGGTCTTTGACCGCCTCGGCTCGCGCGATGGTCGCGTCGTCGTGCTGCAGATCGTCGGCGAACTCGAAGAGGAAACGGGTCGCCGACCGTCGCAGCTCGTGATCGGGATTGCGGCGAACCTTGTCGGTGAAGTCCATCAGCTCGCGGTGGATGCGGTCGCCGACGAGATGGTCGATGAAGCGCGGCGACCAGGTCGGCGAATCCCGCTCGATCACCCGCTGGATCACCTCTCCGGCGTTCAGCGACCACTGGAAAGCCCGATCGGCCAGCAGTTGAATCAGGGCTTCCTGCCGGTTCTCGGCAAGAAGCGTGGACAGCACCCGTCCCACCGGCGGACCCCACTGCGGCTCGGCGATGCGCCGCACGATCATCCGGTCGATCACGTGCTGGACGTCCTCGTCGCGGAGCAGTTCCAGCAAGACCCGCAGCACGGTGGCCGACTCGGCGGCTACCCGCTCCGCGTGCGAGATGTCCGAGAGCCACTTGCCCAGCCGGCTCGGGATCTGCGCGTCGCGGATCTTGGTGCCTACCACCTCCGGCGACAGGAAGTTCTCCCGCACGAAAGTGCCGAGACCCTCGCCGAGCTGGTCCTTCTTGCGCTTGATGATCGCGGTGTGCGGGATCGGGATGCCCAACGGGTGCTTGAACAAGGCGGTCACCGCGAACCAGTCCGCGAGCGCACCGACCATGCCGGCCTCCCCGGCGGCTGCCACGTAGCCGACCCAGGCGTCGGTGATGCCGGCGGCCTGGGCCCACCGGCAACCGAGGAACACCCCGGTGGCGCCGATCAGAAAACTCAGCGCCACGACCTTCATCCGCCGCAGTCCCCGCCGGCGCTCGGCGTCGGCTTGCGGGTCTGCTCCGGCGAATGACTCCGCGAGGGATGCGGGTTTGGCATGCGCCTCCGGCGGCAGCCTGGCCGGGTCCGTCAGCGCCGTCGGGGGGCGCTGCGGATCGGCCCGGTGCTTGGGTCCCGGAGTGGGTCCCCCGTTCAGTCCGACTGCCACCCCACCATCATCCGCTACCGAAGTGGCTGCTCGGTGACGACACCGGTCGCCGGACCTGCGAAGGGCCGGCCAGTTTGTCGAGGTAACAGTTACCGCCCTGCGGCCACCACGCTGTTGTCTGAGGTCCAGGCGGGAAATCCCCGGAATTTAGCCGTACTATCGAGAATAACGACTGAATAGGAACGCCAATAGTGGCACAGCAGATCCCGGCCGGGACGGGAAAAACCGATGGCCGGAAGCGACGCTGGCACCAGCACAAGGTAGAACGCCGCAACGAGTTGATCGACGGGACCATCGAAGCGATCCGGCGCCGCGGCCAGTACGTGAGCATGGACGAGATCGCCGGCGAGATCGGCGTCTCCAAGACGGTGCTCTACCGCTACTTCGTCGACAAGAACGACCTGACCACCGCCGTGATGATGCGGTTCGCGCAGATCACGCTGATCCCCAACATGGCCTCGGCGCTGTCGTCGAACTTGGACGGCTTCGAACTGACCCGCGAAGTCATCCGGGTATACGTCGAGACCGTCGCGAACGAACCGGAGCCGTACCGGTTCGTGATGGCCAACAACTCGGCCGGCAAGAACAAGGTCGTCGCCGATTCCGAGCGCATCATCGCCCGCATGCTGGCGGTCATGCTGCGCCGCCGCATGCGACCGGAGGGCATGGATCTCGGCGGTGTGGAGCCGTGGGCATACATGATCGTCGGCGGGGTCCAGCTGGCCACCCACTCCTGGCTGCTGGACCCGCGGATGAGCGCCGACGAACTGATCGATTACCTGACCATGCTGAGCTGGAGTGCACTGTGCGGGATCGTCGAGGTCGGCGGCTCGTTGGAGAAGTTCCGCGGCCAACCTCATCCCTCGCCGATTGTGCCGCCACTGATCGATTAGCGGACTACGTTGGCGCCCATGACTGACGTGAAGGCGCGATCTCGCATCAGCTCCTGGGCGTACGCCCTGCGCACGACCAATCCGCCGCCGGACGGACCGGTCGACTTCGTCACCCGGTGGCTGGTCGTCACCCGGGCGGCGGTGCTGCCGATGACGTTGTTCGCCGGTCTGGTCGCCGCGCTGCTGGCGGTGGGTAAACCCGGATTGGATTGGCGCTGGCTCACTCTCGCGGTCATCGGAATCTTGTTGGCGCACACCGTCAATAACTTGATGAACGATTTGTTCGACACTCAGACCGGTCTCGACAGCAACACCTATCCGCGCGCCCTCTATGCCCCGCATCCGGTGCTGTCGGGTTTGGTCAGCCGCCGCACTCTGCTGGTCGCGATCGGCGTGGTCAACCTGGCCGACCTGGCGATCCTGATCGTGCTGACCTGGGCCCGAGGCTGGCCCGTGGTCGCGTTCGCGTTGTCCGGCTTCATCCTCAGCGTCGCCTACACGGCGCCGCCGGTACGGCTGAAGAAGCGCGGCCTCGGTGAACCGGATGTCTTTGTGGTGTGGGGCCCGCTGATGGTCTGCGGCACGTACTACTCCGCGGTCGGCAACGTCGGCTGGGACGTGCTGCTGGCGTCGCTGCCGTACGGGCTGCTCTGCACGACGGTGTTGATGGGTAAGCACATCGACAAGATCCCGTACGACGAGCCGCTGGGCATCCACACGCTGCCAGTGATTTTCGGCGCGGCGCGGGCGCGCGTGGTGACGCTGGCGATGATGGTCGGCTTCTACCTACTGGTGGTGGCCGCGGTGCTGGCCAAGGCACTACCGTGGCCGGCCCTGATCGTCGTGCTGGCGCTGCCGCGGCTGATCAAGGTGTGGCCGTACTTCCGCCGTCCGCCGCCGGATGAGCCGCCGGCCAACTTCCCGGTGTGGCCGCTGTGGTACGCGGCGTTGGCCTGGGTGCACGTGCGCCTGGCAGGCGCCCTGCTGGTTCTGGGTCTGGCGATCGCCGCGCTGCTTCAGTCCGATTTGCTCCGCTACTTCGGCGACTTCTCCCACGTGTACTGGCAGATGTCGGGGTAGCTCTCAGACGAGCGGGCTCCGCTAGCTCTTCACCAGGGTGAACTGGCCGACCTCGGAGACGTTGCGCTGGAAGAAGTCGGAGCATCCGATCAGGTAGCGCATGTATCGGTGGTAGACCTCCTCAGAGGTCACCGCGATGGCCTGGTCGCGGGCGGCTTCCAGCTCCTTCGACCAGGTATCGAGTGTGCGGACGTAGTGGGCGGTCATCTTCTGGCATCGCTCAACCGAAAAACCAGCGTTGGTCGAGTATTCGATGACATCGTCGTCGCTCGGCACCGCGCCGCCGGGAAAGATCTCCGCCGCGATGAACCTCATGAACTTCAGATCGCTCATGGTGATCGGGATGCCCATCTCCGGCCACCGCCTGAGCGGGTGCCCCATGATCGTCTGCAAGACCATTCGGCCGTCGCTGGGCATGATGCGGTAGCACAGGTCGAAGAAAGCCTTGTAACGCGACTTGGGAAACGCCTCGAATGCTTCGATGCTGACGATGCGGTCGGCGGGCTCGTCGAACTCCTCCCACCCGCGCAGCAGCACGCGCCGCGAGCGATCGGTCTCGACTGAATCGAGAATCTGCTGACCCAAAGCGCGCTGGTTCTTGCTCAGCGTCAGCCCGACCACGTTCACGTCGTACTGCTCGACTGCGCGCTTCATCACCGACGCCCAACCGCAGCCGACGTCGAGCAGTGTCATGCCGGGCTTCAGGCCGAGCTTGCCGAGTGCAAGGTCGATCTTGGCGATCTGCGCCTCTTCCAGCGTCATGTCATCGCGTTCGTAGTACGCACAGCTGTATGTGCGCGTCGAATCTTGGAACAGGCCGAAGAATTCGTTAGAGGTGTCGTAGTGGGCCTGGACGTCCTCGTAGGCGGGCCGCAATTTCGACGAGCCCTCCGACCCGCTGTCCGTCATCTGAGATTGGCCTTTCAAAGTGACCCGGGTTCGGGTCGCCAGGTTTCGATGCTGCGAACGATCTGTATAACGCACTTTGGTCATTCCGGCTACGCGGGCGCCTTTTCGCAGGTGAATTGACAGACGTCGGTGTAGCCCTGGCGGAACAGGTCGGCACAACCGGTCAAGTATTTCAGGAAGCGCTCGTAGACCTCCTCGGACGTGATCGCGATGGCCTCGTCCTTCTTCGATTCCAGGTTGCTTGCCCAGGTGTCCAGCGTGCGGGCGTAATGCGGGCGCAGCCGCTGCTTCTTGGTCACCGTGTACCCCGCATTGGTCGCACTGTCTTCAACCTGCGCGGCCAGCGGCAGACGACCGCCGGGATAGATCTCGTCCATGATGAATTTGATGAACCGCACTCGCGACATCGTCAAAGGCAGCTGCCGTTCTTTGATCTCCGCATCGCTCGGAATGATAATCGTGTGCAGCATCATCACGCCGTCATCGGGCATCAAATTGAACGTCTTTTTGAAGTAGTCGTCGTATTTGTTGAAGCCGAAGTGTTCGAAAGCGCCAATTGACACCACCCGGTCGACCGGCTCGTCGAAGTCTTCCCACGGCTGCAGACGGACTTCCATGTTGCGTTTGCTGGTCGAGTTGGCGAACCAGTGATCCTCGATGTGCTGCTTCTGGTTTTCCGACAGCGTCAATCCGATGACGTTGACGTCGTACTTTTCCACCGCCCGCATGATCGTCGAACCCCAGCCGCAGCCGATGTCGAGCAGCGTCATGCCGGGCTTCAGGCCGAGCTTGCCGAGGGACAGGTCGACCTTGGCCCGCTGCGCCTGCTCGAGCGTGTAGTCGTCCTTCTCGAAGTACGCACAGCTGTATGTCTGGGACGGGTCCTGCCAGAGCCGGAAGAATTCATTGGAGATGTCGTAGTGGAACTGGACTTCCTTCTTGTCCGAGCCGCGAGTTTGCGACGCAGACTTGGACAGCCACTTGGATTGGGCATTGGGCGTTGCGCTAGAGGTATCTGACACCGTTTGTCCTGAATCGAAATGAGTTATTGGCTGGGACTGCGCCGGTCTGCTCGACGCCGGGGTTGAGGTTACGCCCCACCCCGAGGAGCAAGAGTAACCGCTGACGCAAGTCTAATGCCGACCTCAGTATCTCCCGAAGGTCAACGCGCCTTAGGGGCGTAAACCTTCGGTGCGTGCGCCCCCAACGCTCGGCGGATTGCGTTCGCTTCCGCCCGGTCACCGGAAATGGTCGATGTCGCCCGAAGTGAGACCGGCGAGCTGGATCGCCTTCGTCATCGCGCGGCCGGCCTGCTCACCGCTGGGATCGCCCAGCACCGCCTGGTAGCCGTCCGAGGTTAGGCCGGCGCCCATAAGTCGGCCAATGATGTTGGCGCCGCGGGCTTTTGCGCGCTCCTCGGTTTCGAAGGTCATCATCGCGCCCGCCTCGCCGAACACAACGAACCCCGCCAGCATGACCGGGTTGAAGCCAGGTAAACGCGTAAGAGCAGGGCTTGCTAGGCGATAAGCCCAGGCGAAGGGACCTCAGTACGTGTAGAAACCCTTGCCGGATTTCTTGCCAAGCTGACCGGCCTCGACCATGCGTTGCAGCAGCGGCGGCGGGGCGTAGTGCGCATCCTTGAGCTCGTCGTACATGGCGTCGGCGATCAACTTCATGGTGTCGAGACCGATGAGGTCGGAAAGCCGCAACGGACCCATCGGATGCGACAGCCCGGCGACGATGGCGGTGTCGACGTCCTCCACCGACGCGACACCCGACTCGACCATGCGGATGGCCGACAGCAGGTATGGCACCAGCAGCGCGTTGACGACGAAGCCGGAGCGGTCGCCGCAGCGCACCACCTTCTTGCCGAGCACATCGCCGGCGAAGTGTTCAACGCGCGCCACGGCCTCTTCGGAGGTGACCAGCGTGCTGATCAACTCGACGAGCGGTAGTACCGGAACCGGATTGAAGAAGTGCAGACCCAGCACGCGGCCCGGATTCTTGGTCGCTGCAGCGATTTTCATGATCGGGATGCTCGAGGTGTTGGACGCGAGCACGGCGTCCGGGTCGGTGATGACCTCGTCGAGCTCAGCAAACACCTTCGCCTTGACGGCCTCGTTCTCGACGATCGCCTCGATGGTCAGTTGACGGTCGGCGAGCTCGGACAGCTTGCTGGTGTAGCGCAGCCGCGCCAGCGTCGCGTCGCGCTCGTCGGCGGGCAGCTTGCCCTTGCTGACGGCCCGCTCCAGCGATGCCTCGACCCGGGCCTTGCCCGCGGCGGCCAGCTCGTCGGTGGGCTCGAAGACCACCACGTCGGCGCCGGCCTTTGCCGATACCTCGGCGATGCCCGCGCCCATCTGCCCGGCCCCGATCACGCCGACGCGCTCAATCGCATTGCTCACTGTCGAAATCCTCTCTCGATATGCGTCAGGCCGTTGCGAGTGGGTGATCTTTGGTGATCACGCGACTCGCACCCCGTCTCGGGGTTGTTTCCCGGCCGGGTGGCCGGTTCCCTTCCGCGCTTCACGGCCACCAGCCCGGCTAGGCCGGGTCTTACGGTCGGCTCCACGCTTGACGGCGGCCCCAACTGGGCCGACGACGTTAACACTGTCCTCGTAACGTGCGAGGTTGATAGATGCGTTGTCGTCGCGATGATGTGACGCTGCCGAACACGCGTCACATTGCCAATGCTCCGACCATCCGATGTCCTGCACATGCCCGCAGGCATGGCAGGTTTTCGACGACGGGAACCAGCGGTCAGCAACGACCAGCTGCGACCCGTACCAGCCGGTCTTATAGGACAGGTGGCGCCGAGGTGTGCCTAGGGCCGCATCCGACAGACCACGCCGCCTTGCGCGGGCACCCGGCAAGCCCTTTTGCCGCACCATCCCCGCAGCGTCCAAACCTTCAACAACGATCCGGCCGTGGGTTTTAGCCAACCGTGTTGTCAGGACGTGCAGGTGATGAGTGCGAACATCGTTGACCCGGCGGTGTAACCGGGAAATCTGCGTGGTGCGTGCGCGGTACTGCCGCGATCCTTTTATGCAGCGCGACCGTGCCCGGCATAGTTGCCGCAGCTCACCCAACGCGGCGTCCAATGGTCGCGGGTTCTCGACTCGTTCGATCACGACACCATTGTGAGCGGCGACCGTCGCAAGACGGCGGACCCCGACATCGATACCAACCCGCGAATCGGGTAACGCGACGCCGGGTTGCTGGGGACGTTGGACAAGCACCCGCACGCTCGCGTCCAAGCGAGTGCCGTTGCGGCGCACTGAGATCGCGAGCACCCGCGCCCGCCCGGCCCGGATGAGGCGTTCGATGCGGCGGGTGTTCTCGTGTGTGCGGACCGTGCCGATCACCGGCAGCGTGAGGTGACGGCGGTCGGGTTCGACGCGCATCGCTCCGGTGGTGAAGCACACCCGGTCGCTGTCGCGGCCTTTGCGTTTGAACCGCGGGAACCCGACCCTTTTGCCAGTGCGCCTGCCCGCACGCCAGGTCTGCCAGTTCCAATAGGCGTCCACCGCGCCCCTGATTCCGTCGGCGTAGGCCTCCTTCGAGCATTCGGGCCACCACACCGCGCCGGTCTCCGCGTTGACACACACGTCATCTTTTACTGTGTTCCAGCGTTTCCGCAGCACCCCAAGGGACGGCTTCGCGGTCTGGATCCCGGCCGCATGCCACGCTTCGATATCGGCTTTCAGGGTGGCCACGGCCCAGTTGTAGGCCTTGCGCCGTGCACCGAAATGCCTTGCCAGCGACCTGGCTTGATCGTCAGCCGGGTCCAGCGTGAACCGGAACGCCTGCACACACCAGCCCTCAGGGACGCCAAACCTCGCCATCAGGCCACACCTCGCTCCCCGCGCGCTGCGGCAGCCACGAGTGCGCGCCTGGCGTTGTTCCGGCCGCCCGCTTACCAAACAGACGGGCACACATCGAGGTCAGGATCTCGGTCATATCCCGCATAAGGCCGCCATCGCAACACCATTACGCAGAGCCCACGCCGCCAGATTCATACATCTGTTGTTACAACAAACCACCGACAACTACCGATCACTCAACCCCAACAGCCGTCAGGCCCCGCCCAGGGTTTCCGGGCGGGGCCTGCGCTGTCAAGCCGACTGCTTTTGGCTACGGCCTGGGCTTAGTGGGCTCAGGTCAGTGGAACTGTCCTTCTTCGGTCGAGCCCGCGAGTGCGGTGGTCGACGACGTCGGGTCGACAGTGGTTGCGATCCGGTCGAAGTAACCGGCACCGACCTCGCGCTGGTGCTTGGTGGCGGTGTAACCGCGCTCCTCGGCGGCGAACTCGCGCTCCTGCAGCTCGACGTAGGCGCTCATCTGGTTGCGGGCGTAGCCGTAGGCCAGGTCGAACATCGAGTAGTTGAGCGCGTGGAAGCCGGCCAGCGTGATGAACTGGAACTTGAAGCCCATCGCGCCGAGCTCCTTCTGGAACCGAGCGATCGTCGAGTCGTCCAGGTGCTTGCGCCAGTTGAACGACGGCGAGCAGTTGTACGCCAGCATCTGGTCGGGGAACTCGCTCTTGACGCCCTCGGCGAAGCGACGGGCCAGGTCGAGGTCCGGAGTACCGGTCTCCATCCAGATCAGGTCGGAGTACGGCGCGTAGGCCTTGGCGCGGGCGATGCAGGGCTCGAGGCCGTTGCGGACCCGGTAGAAGCCTTCGGCGGTGCGCTCACCCGTGATGAACGGGCGGTCGCGCTCGTCGACATCCGAGGTGATCAGGGTCGCGGCCTCGGCGTCGGTACGGGCGATGACGACGGTCGGCACGTCGGCGACGTCGGCCGCGAGACGGGCCGAGGTCAGGGTGCGGATGTGCTGCTGGGTCGGGATCAGCACCTTGCCACCGAGGTGGCCACACTTCTTCTCCGAGGCCAGCTGGTCCTCCCAGTGCGAACCGGCGACACCGGCCGCGATCATGGCCTTCTGCAGCTCGTAGACGTTGAGCGCGCCTCCGAAGCCGGCCTCACCGTCGGCAACGATCGGGGCCAGCCAGTTCTCAACCGAGGTGTCGCCCTCGACCGCGGCGATCTGGTCGGCGCGCAGCAGCGCGTTGTTGATCCGGCGGACCACCTGCGGCACCGAGTTGGCCGGGTACAGGCTCTGGTCGGGGTAGGTGTGGCCGGACAGGTTGGCGTCGCCGGCGACCTGCCAACCCGACAGGTAGATGGCCTTCAGGCCGGCCCGAACCTGTTGCACGGCCATGTTGCCGGTCAGTGCGCCAAGGGCGTTGACGAACTCGAGGTCGTGCAGCTGGCTCCACAGCACCTCGGCCCCACGGCGGGCCAG
>NZ_DASXHW010000514.1:0-9137 GCF_036488105.1 Mycobacterium sp.
AGGCAAGTCGCCTGCCATCGTGCTGCCCGACGCGCCCCTCGAGGCGACGGTGGCAGGCCTCGTCGCTGGCGTGATGGGCAACAACGGTCAGCTGTGCGCCGCGTTGACTCGCATCCTGTTGCCACACAGTCGCTACGCCGAATTCGTAACCGCGCTGACCGCTGCGGTCGCCGGGCTGACCGTCGGAGACCCCGCTGACCGCGCCACCGACGTCGGCCCGGTCATCAACGAGGCCGCGCGCGACAGGATCGAGAGGTTCCTGCGGCGCGCCGTGGACGACGGCGCCACGGTGTTGACCGGCGGCGAAAGACCGAGCGGCCCAGGATGGTTCGTGGCTCCCACGCTTATCGAGGCGACCAACGACATGGAGATCGCCCGCGAAGAGGTCTTCGGTCCGGTCGCGGTCGTCATCGCCTACGACGACACCGGCCCCGACGCAGCCGCCGACGCAGTGGCCATCGCCAACGACTCCCGCTACGGGCTCGTCGGCGCGGTGTGGTCTGCCGACGAGGAACACGCCGCAGCGGTGGCGGCCCGGCTGCTGGTCGGTTCGGTGGCCGTCAACTCGACCGCCGTGCTCGACTTCGCCAGCCCGTTCGGCGGCTTCAAGCAGTCCGGCATCGGCCGCGAGGGGGGCCCCGAGGGCATCGCCGGGTTCGTCGAACATCAAGCCATCATTCGTTGAGCCGGAAGGGATTCCAGTGCAGACCCAAGCAGCGATCCTGTTCGAACGCAACACACCCTGGTCCATCGAGACGATCGAGCTCGATGCGCCGAAGACGACCGAGGTACTGGTCGAGTTGCACGCCTCGGGCATGTGCCACTCCGACGACCACCTCGTCACCGGCGACATGCCGATCCGACTGCCCTGCATCGGCGGGCACGAGGGCGCCGGCGTAGTCAAGTCCGTCGGTGAACACGTGTCGTGGCTGTCGCCGGGCGACCACGTGGTGTTCAGCTTCATCCCGTCGTGCGGCCGCTGTCCCTCATGCTCGACGGGACATCAAAGCCTGTGCGACCTCGGCGCAAAGATCTACTCGGGCATGCAGATTCACGACGGAACCGCCCGCCACCACCTCGGTGGCGACGACCTCGCGCTGGCCTGCGGCGTCGGTTCGTTCGCACACCACACCGTGGTGCACGAGGCAAGCTGCGTGAAGATCCCGGATCACTATCGTCTCGACCTAGCCTGCCTTCTCGGCTGCGGCTTCATCACCGGTTGGGGATCATCTGTCTATGCGGCCGAGGTCCGGCCGGGCGACACGGTCGCCATTGCCGGGGTCGGCGGCATAGGCGCCGCGGCGGTGCAGGGCGCTCGGCTGGCGGGTGCCCGCACGATCACCGTCATCGACCCGTCGGAGTACAAGCGGGCCGAAGCGGTGAAAATGGGAGCCACTCACACCGCGGCAGACTGGGATGAGGCCAAAGACGTTGTCGCCGAGGCTACCTGGAACCGCGGCGTGGACAAGTTCATCTGCGCTATGGGAGTCGGTGACGGCCAACTGGTCGGCCGCGCGCTGGCCATGACCGCCAAGCGGGGCCGGTTGGTGGTCACCAACATCCACCCGATGCTGGAACGGGAGATCCGGGCCAACCTGATGGACCTCACCCTGACCGAAAAGCAGATCATCGGAACCCTCTACGGCTCGGGCAATCCCCGTGCCGACATCCCGAAGATCCTCGAGCTGTACAGCGCCGGTCAGGTGGACCTCGAATCCATGGTGACCCGCACCTACCCCCTGGAGAAAGTCAACGACGGCTACGCCGACATGCACGCCGGCGCCAATATCCGTGGCGTACTGATCTACCCGCCCGCCGAGGAACGGGTTTCCGGAGAAGCTCGTGATTAGCAGACGTCTGGCAGGCAAGGTGGCGCTTGTCACCGGCGCAGCCAGGGGACGGGGTCGAAGCCACGCGCTGATTTTGGCGCGGGAAGGCGCGGACGTCATGTTGGTGGATCTCTGCGACAACATCCCTTCGTGTGACTATCCCCTCGCCACTAGCGAAGACCTCGACCGCACCGCTTGCATGATCGAGAAGCTCGACCGAAGGGCGGCGGTGTATCGCTGCGATGTCTGCGATCGAACCGAAATGGAGGTTGCCGTCGACACCGCGGTGCGGCAGCTCGGCGCACTCGACGTCGTCGTCGCCAACGCCGCCATCGCCCCGACCCATCCGGAAGCCCCGATCGCGGCCTTCATCGACACCTTCGACGTCGACTTTATCGGCGTGGTAAACACTTTCAGCGCCGCGATGCCGCGATTGAGCGAAGGTGCGTCTCTCATCGCTTCTGGTCCCACCTCGTCAACGCCAGGACCTCGTCACGATTGGCCGCAGGGACTCGGTGGGGCGGCGTATGAACTCGCTCAGTCGATGGTCTCCCAGTACGTGCAGGTGCTAGCTAAACAGCTTGCGCCACAGGGTATCCGGGTGAATACCGTCAGCGGTTCGGAGAACGGCAACGACCTGGGCCGGGCCGGACGGCTGCATCGGCCCGTCATGCTCGACGTGGATCACAGAGGCGATTGCGCCGGCACGGCAACGCTTTCGACCATGTCATGGCCTGCTACGACCTGGGCTGACACGGACGCATCGGCAGCGGTGGCGTTCTTGGCGGCGGACGAGTCGCGAGCGATAACCGGCCGGCACGTGACGGTTGACGCCGGCCTGTTCCTCAACTAACCCCACGATCGGCGCGACGCAGCTCAAACCTGCACCTGCTCCCAGCCGCCCCCTTCTGACGAACGATGCGCCGCGTCGATCACCGCGAGCGACAGCAACCCGTCCTCGAAGGTGGCCGCGCCGCTCGGGCCGCCATCGAACGCGGAAAGCCAGTCCTGCAGCATCAGCGCCATCGCCCGGCTGGCGTGACCAGCCAGTCCCCCGGGCAACCGTTCGGGGTGCGCGGGCTCGCGTTCATCGACCGTCAGGGGACTCAATCCCGCATCGGTGGCGGCGCCGAGACTATATGCCGCGGAACGCAAGTCGCCGTCGCCGATGATCGTGCCGTCTGACCCGAACAATTCGAGGCGGTAATGATCCGCGTGGGCGCCCATCACCGAGAGGCTCAAAATGACGGTCACCCCGGACTCCATCCGCATCAGCAGCGCCGCGGTGTCGTCGGCGGTGACGGGCAGAGTCCCGCCGTCGGGCAGTTCGCGGACGGGGTCGCTGGTGCGGACCTCCGCGCACACCGACATCGGGCGGCCCAACAGGCTGCATAAGAAGTCCAGGTCGTGCACCAGCATGCCGGCCAGATAGCCGCCGCCCTGCGCGCGGTCGTACATCCAATGTGCCTGCAGCGGATGACTCGGATGCCAGTAGGACGCGCTGCGGCTGACCCGCGCAAGGTACTGCGAGCCGAGGAAGCCCGAGCGCACCCGGTCCGCGACGGCCAACCAGTCGGGGTTCCACCGGTTCTCGAAGCAACAGGCAGTGGGCAGTTTGGCGTCGGTCGCGGCACGCACCATGTGGCGGGCGGCCTCGAGGTCACCCGCCAGCGGCTTCTCGCACAACACGGGCTTACCCGCCGCCAATGCGGCGATCGTCATCTCGTGGTGCAGCACGGTGGGAGTCGCGACCGAGATGACGTCGAGGTCGTCGCGGGTAACGAACGACTGCCAATCGGTGGAGGTCTGTTCGATGCCCAGTTTGGTCGCCACACGTTTTAGCCGATCGGGTGTACGCGCACAGAGCGCGACGGGCTCGAAGCCCTTCGCCGCCCGGAAACCGGGCACCTGCACATGCGCGCCCCAACCGACGCCGATGATGCCTACCCGTAAGGTCATGCGCTCTCCTCTGTCCATTCAGCGGCAGTGACACTGATGTTAGATAACTCGTGCGTCCGAGGTGGAAATATTGGGCTGTTGCCCTATCTGATCGAGCACCCCGGCATTGCCTATAAGTGACATGGGTGCCAGAATCGGGTGCTGTGAGCGCAATCGACACCGATGAGCAGCAGTTCGCACCGCTGATCGATCTGCGGTGGTGGCAGGAGCGTCCAGCTGACCGGAGCGAGCTCTACCGGCGCCTTCGCGAGGCCGGCGGCCCGGTGTTCGTCCGCACCAACCGACCCGACTCGCCGCGGCCCCGCGGATTCTGGGCGGTAGGCGCCCATCGCGACGTCGTCGACATCAGCCGCCGCCCCGCCGACTTCAGTTCCGGGCAGGGCACGCAGATCTTCGACCAGACCGCCGAGATGCGCGAGTACCGCGGCTCCATCATCGACATGGACGATCCCGAACACATGCGGCTGCGCAAGATCGTCTCGCGCGGCTTCACCCCCCGCATACTCTCCGAGCTCCGTGGCCTGGCTGAAGAGACCACCGCCGAGATCCTCGAGGAGATGCCGCGCACAGGTGAATGCGACTTCGTCTCGTCGTTCGCCACGCTGCTGCCGCTGCGCATCATCGACAACATGCTGGGCGTTTCACGCGAACACGAACAGTTCATCCTGCGGGCAACCAACATCGTGCTCGGCGCGTCGGACCCCGAGTACGTACCCGACCAGACAGTCGCGGGGATTGGGGCCGCCGTCACCGAGATCAGTGAGCAGTTGATCGACCTGCTCAAGCGAATCGCCGAGGATCGCATCGCCCATCCGCGTGATGACGTGATCAGCAAGCTGGTCACGTCCGACGAAGAAAATTTGACACCCCAAGAACTGGCGAAGTTCTTCATCCTGCTGATCGGTGCGGGCAATGAGACCACCCGCAATGCGCTGACACACGGGCTGCTCATTCTCAGCGCCCACCCCGACCAGCGCGACCGCCTGTTGGCGAACTACGACGACATGGCGCCCGCCGCGGTCGAGGAGATCCTGCGGTTCGCCAGCCCGGTGATCCACTTTCGCCGCACGGTGACTCGCGACGGCGTGACGCTGACCGACTCGCAGGGCGAGGTAACTCACACCTTCAACGCAGGCGACAAGGTCGTGGTCTGGTATCCCGCCGCAAACCGCGACCCCGCGGTCTTTGATCAGCCGGAGCACTTCGATATCGCGCGAAAACCCAACAACCACATTGCTTTCGGCGGTCCGGGACCACATTTCTGCCTGGGCGCCCACTTGGCCCGCCTGGAGCTGAACGTGGCATTCAAGATGCTCTACGCGCGCTACCCGGACGTCACCGCCGCGGGTGAACCGGTCATGCTGAGGTCGAATTTCGTCAACGGCATCAAGCACCTGAAAGCCACCTACACTCCATGAACACGCAGGCACCGATTCTGTCTGACGTCGCAGACGGCGTCATGACGATCACGTTGAACCGGCCCGAAGCGGCCAATGCGGTACGCCCCGAAGACCGTGATGCGCTCATCGCGTTATTGGCCACCGCCGATGCCGAGGAGAAGGTGCGCGTGGTGGTGTTGCGCGCCAACGGTAAGCACTTCTGCTCCGGCGCCGACGTGGGATCGCTGGCCGAACGGCGCGCCAAGGGCGAGAAGCGGGTGTTGGAGCCGACCCGGCGCATCATGAACGGCGCCCAGAAGTTGGTGGCCAGCGTGCTGGACTGCAACAAACCGGTGATCGCCGCGGTGCACGGCGCGGCGACGGGCCTGGGGGCCCACGTCGTGTACGCCTCCGACCTGGTGATCGCCACCGAAAACGCCTACTTCGCGGAGTCGTTCGTCAAGCGCGGGCTGGTCGTCGACGGTGGCGGCTGCTACCTGTTGCCTCGCCGGATCGGCATGCAGAAGGCCAAGGAGATGTCGTTCTTTGGCGAAAAGCTTTCAGCTGCTGAAGCATTCACGCTGGGACTGGTGAACCGGGTGGTCAGCGCCGCCGACTTCGACGCGACAGTCGCCGACTTCGCCGGGCGGTTGGCCGGAGCGCCGACCTCCGCGATCGCGTTCACCAAGCGGCTGCTCAACGACTCCCTCGATACCGACCGTTCCGGTGCATTCGTCGCGGAGGCGATGGCGCAGGAGATCCAGTCGTATTCGCACGACTCCACGGAGGGTGTGCAGGCGTTCGTGGAGAAACGACCGACCGAGTTCACCGGGTGGTAAGGGTGGCTCGCGCTGACATTCCGACCATCGACACGGCAAGCGCCCCCTACTGGGAGGCCGCCCGGCGGGGTCAATTGCTGATCGCCGAATGCGCGGCGTGCGGCAAGGTCCATCACTATCCGCGCCCGTTCTGCCCGTTCTGCTGGAGCGAGGACGTGCGGCCGGTGAAGGCGAGCGGAACTGGAACGCTGTACACGTATTCGACTGTCTACGTGAATGATCTGGCACCGTTCAAGGAGCGACTGCCGTATGTGGCCGCGATCGTCGAACTGGCCGAAGGCCCGCGGCTGATGACGACGATCGAAGGTGCGGACCCTGACGATCTTCGGGTCGGCATGCCGGTCACCGCAGTGTTTCGCCCAGTCGATGACGCCGATCCCGACAGCCCGTTTCTGACGGTTTTCACACCAACCGAGGAGAGCCCATGACCGGACTACTCGACGGCAAAATCGCCCTGGTGACCGGGGCCGGGCACGGCATTGGCCGCGGCCACGCGCTCGAACTGGCCAAGCACGGCGCCACCGTGATCATCAACGACCTCGGCACCAGCCTGTCCGGCGAGGGCACCGGCAAGGTAGCCGACGAAGTAGTGGCGATTATCGAAAGCCGCGGCGGCACCGCAGTTTCCGACTTCAGCGATGTCGGCGACGAGGAGCAGGTCGACCTTGCCGTGGAGCGTGCCTACTCGCAGTTGGGCCGGCTGGACATCGTCGTCAACAACGCGGGAATCGTTCGCGATAAGGCCATCTGGAACATGTCCGCCGACGATTTCGACCTGGTGATGCGGGTGCACGTCCGCGGTAGCTGGCTCACTAGCCGCGCGGTCGCCCGCAAGTGGCGCGCGGAATCGAAGGAATCCGGCGGAAAGGTCTACGGCCGCATCATCAACACCACCTCCGGCGCCGGACTGCACGGCCACTTTGGGCAGACCAATTACAGCGCCGCGAAGGCCGCGATTGTCGGCCTGACCCAGACCCTGAGCCTGGAGTTGGCGTCGATCGGAGCCACCGTGAATGCGATCAGCCCGGGTGGGCGCACCCGGATGTCGGCGTCCATGCCCGGCGCGCAGGCTCCGATCGAGCCCGACGAACGCGCCGAGGACGAGTTCGACCCCAAAGACCCGTCACTGGGTTCGCCGGTCGTTGCCTGGCTGGCCAGCCCAGAGGCAGGCCACGTCAGCGGTCAGGTGATCCGCGCGATGGGCGAACATCTTCAGCTACTCAAGGGCTGGCATCCGGCGGCGTCGGTCTCCAACGGCCAGAAGCGCTGGGATGCAGAGAAACTCGGTGCCATTATAGCCACCGACGTATTCGGCACCCGGAACACCGGCCTCCGATTGGGCGGGTAGCCGTGATGCCAAGTACTGCGGAAGTCGAGCGGGCGTTTCGGCGCTACTTCATGACCGGCCCGGTGCTCGAAGACTGGCAGGCCTGGGCCGGCCTCTTCACCGACGACGCGACCTACTTCGACCACTTCTACGGGACGTTCACCGGTCCGGCGGAAATCACCAAGTTCCTCGAGGGGACGATGGGTGCCGCACCGCAGGTCTACAGCCCGCTCGTCTGGTACGTCGTCGATGGCACGCGGGTGGCATACAAGGTGCTCAATCGAGCCGACAATCCGGAACCGGGTGCCCAGCCCATCGATTTCCCCTCGTATCAATTCATCGAGTACGCCGGCGACGGTAAGTGGCGTTCCGAGGAAGACGTCTGGCTACTGCCCGAGATGAAGCAGTTCGCGAAGCGCTACGCCGCGGCCGCCGACGCGCATCCGCAGACGTTGGAACTGCAACTGCGCCGCGAGGACTGGGGGCCATGGGTGGACTGGGCGCGCCCGGAACCGGGACACAACGCAGCCCCTTCATGGCTCGATAAGGCCGGCTTCACGCCGTTCTCCGGTATTCACGACATCGACTTCGGGGTCCGCTCCCACTGACGGTCAACCGGACCGGTACAGCCCCGACGGCACCGCCCACAGCACGAGGCAATAACTTTCGAATGCGATCCGCAATGGCATTGGCGCGCTGCGGAGTTCCTTGAAGTCCAACCCGATCAGCCTCACCTTGATCGCGGCGATCCCGAACACCACCACCACGACCGCGATCCGACGCGACACGGCACGCAGCTACCCGCCGACGTCAGTCACGCTGGTCCACGGTTTCTCGACCAGATCAGACACAACTGTTCCGCGTAGTCGACCCGTCATCAGGGAGTTACTCCGGTCGCGACTCGGCGGCGTCGAGGTCCAGCGGTCCCTCCCGCACAGCGGTGCCCAACAATCCGAGTTCCACGCCCGCCTCCGCTGCGGCATCGCGGCACGCCGCGATGTCTTTACGCAGGAACGGGCCGGCCAACTCGGCGAACCGGTCCATCCCACCGATGCGGAGCGCCTGGTCCGCCGCATGGCTCCGCGCGCTGCACACCTGCAGTGTGGACAGCAACACAGTCGACACCCACCTGGGCGCCCAGTTGCGTTGCTGCACCTAGAAGTTGAGCATTGGCAGCGAACAACAGGTTGTTGATCAGCTTCAGCGCCAAAGCGCTGCCCAGTGTGCCGGTCGCCACCACCGGGTCGGCATAAGTTGCCAGGATCAGCGTCACCGAGGCGACGGCATCGCTTTGCCCACCGATCAGCACGGTCAGCGTGCCCGCATCAATGTTCTCGACGGTGCCACTGACCGGCGCATCGAGAATGACCGGCGAAGCAGAACTATCCCGCAACGCCTCGAGGGTGGACCGTGTGCCCGTCGTGTGAGAGACGAACACGGCGCCCTGCCTCGCGTTGGCGATGAAACCATCGGGGCCGAGACCGGTTTCGCGCAACTGCGCATCGGAGAACAGGCACGAGATGAGGACGTCGCTGACGCGCGCCAGGTCGGCGACTGAATCGGCTATCACCGCGCCCTTCGGCTCTAACCGGCGCCGAATCTCCTCGCGGCGGGCATACACCACGACATCGTGGCCGGCACCGAGCAACCGCTCGACCATCGGCTCCCCGAGTTGTCCGGCGCCGAGGAATCCGACGGTGGTGGACATCACCCCCTACCCTGTCACGTCTCGCCCGATGAGCTGGCGGGCTATCACCCACTGAAGCACTTCGTTTGCGCCCTCGAATATCTCGAGAATTTTCGC
>NZ_DASXHW010000530.1:0-7591 GCF_036488105.1 Mycobacterium sp.
TCAAACTCACAGCAGGCATATGTGACCTCACCTCCTTACAGGATCCAGCCAGGTCAGAGGTGAGACTCCCTCGTCAACCGCCTAGTTCGCGGTAGCGGTATAAATGCTCGACATCTGCCACGCCGGAATAACCTGCCAACCCACCCACTGGTTGTAGCCGATGTAATCCCCACCAACCCGGGTAATCGTCAACGAAATCGAACCAGCACTAGCCGTAGCCGGCGAGGACAACACCGCAGTAGTAGCGTTCGTCACCGACACAATAGTCGTCGAACCCTGAATCCCAGTACCCGTGATCGACGCACCAACATCAGACTGATTGAAAAACGCCGTAGCAGACGTCACCGTCGTCGACAAGTTCGTCGTCACACCATCAGTAGGCGTCCGCGGAACCGCGTTGTTCAGATAAAAAACCTGACCACCCGAATTCGGCACAATAAAAATAGCCTGCAACGGCTGCGCAGACGTAGCCAACAACTGCACAGTCCCACCCAGAACCGAAGCCCAGTCAGTATTAAACTGAGTCGAAAACGCCGAAACCGTAGTCTGCGTATACTGAGAAAACTTGTAAATCTTAACTTGCTTATCGAGGTAATCCGATGTTGCCACGGGGCGCCTCCTAGGCGACTAGATCAGGACGGTCACATTCGGCGCCACAGCGTGAACAGGTGCGGAAAAACGAAGCAAACCCGCACTCACACTTGAAGCCAGCAGTACGGGCCGGGGTGCCAGCCACGCCGGCCATCGTGTAGCCAGCGGACTTCAACGCGCGGATGTGATTGGGGTCGGACACGTCGATGGTCCTGCCGGTGTACTGCTGGCCGCGACCAAAGGGCACGTTAACCCGCACGCAGGCGTCATCGGGGGAGAGGAGACGCGACATCAGTTGACCCTCTCCACGATCACGCCGTTCTCGCAGCGATACTCCCGGCCATCGGGGAAGCCGATAGAGGTCCAACGGTCATCGGCTACCTTCTGGCCAATCCGCTCATCCGCTGGCGGCGCGGACGACGTGGTCTTCCACTCGTCCGTTGCCGGTGGCCCGCTATCGGCCACCAAGGGCTTCGCCGCAGGAGTCTTACGGGGACGACCGGGGCCACGCTTCGGCGGCTGCGTCTCCTCGGGCATGCGATGAACCTTCCGGTGGGCATAGAGAAGGGGCACCCGGAACCAGTCCGTGATGCCCCTTGGGGGAGTGCGTGGCCGCTAGGCGACCTTTGGCGGAGTCGCCCTGGCGAGGGCCCGCATCCGCTCGACCGTGGCCGGGATATTTATCCCATCTGCATCCACTGTCTCAGTCCAACCCCGCCGAGGCATCTCCGACGCACTGAGGAAGGGCGGAAGGCCCAGGTCAGTGCGCCACCAGTCAAGGATGTTCCTCTCGATGACCGGGGCCAGTTCGCCGGATACGCGGACGACGGCGACGACCTGCCAGCCGTTCCTGCGGTGTCGGTCCAGGCGGTCGGCGTCGACGTTTCCTATGCCGACCTTGACCACATTAAGAGTTTCATGGGATATGAGGTACACGATTGCCGGCTTGCCAGGCTTGAAGCCTCCGCGAGTGCCACATGCGCGACATCCGCCACCGATCCGGACCGTGGTGTACGTCGGAAAAACTTGAACGCCACAGTCTAGGCAGCGGCAGTGCCAGCGGGTGTTTGCCCCGGGGAACGGGACTTGGGGTTCCAGCCGGACTGCCCGCATAACGGATTCGGCGGCATCGGGATCAACTGGACTGTTGCGGGCGCACCACTTGCACGCACCCCCGCGCGTCCTGATCTTCGTCAGCGTCGGCGTCGACCGCTTGCCACACCTTGCGCACTGGCAATGCCAGGGGTTATTGGCCCCCGGGAACGCCTCCAAGGGCTCCAGGCTCGCAGCTTTCATATCGTGTACTGCGAGATCATCGGGGGTCGTTCGCAGGGAACGTAGGGTGGCCGACTTGCAGGTCGCGCATCCGCGGCGCCCCTGCTGAACGTTCATGTAATACGGCGCCACTTCAGACCCGCACGTCAAGCATCGACACAACCAGGGCCGTCGATTCCCCGGGTAGGGAACCAGTGGCTCGAACTTGGCAACCCGCATGACAGCTTGGGCGACTTCCGCGTTCAGGCGTGACGGCATTGGCGCTCCGCCGGCGTGCGGGTAGTATCTGACATGTCGACTCCAACCAGTCGGCCACGCCCCGGGCCTGTTTCAGCAGGCGCCGGGGTCCTTACTGCCTATACTACCTGGCCGCTCCAACAGAAACACGAACAACGTCTTTGGCGCTGCCCCGGTAAAGTGCCGGGGCAGCGCCAAAGCAACGCTAAACCTTCGTGATACCAGTGATGGCACCCTGCCACGCCGGAGCGTAACAGACAAAAGTACCGTACCAGTAAGAGCTGGTCTCGTATGCGAACTGCGTGACCGGCCACTCAATGGCGGAATAGTCTTGCACGTTGTATACCGCGAATGTGTCCGAGACATTGGAGTCCGGCAGCGGCAGCGTCCAAGACAGAATCGGCATGGTGCCCTGCGGCAGCCACGGGTGGACCGTGAGGTTCACCATCTTGCCGGTGACCTCATTTTGCAGTCCGGTGATCAAACTTCCGACCTGCGCGTTGTGCGCGCCTTCGGTGCCGGGCGCATTGATGAGGCTGATCTGATAGTTCGAGCTGGAAGAGGTCTTCAGCAGGTCGGACAGCTGCTTGCGGTCGTTGCCGTTCGCCAGCACCTCATCCGGGTCCGCCTTGTTGGCGTCGTACATGGCGGCGAAGGCGTTGAAAAACTCAGAACCCGGGTTGGCCGAGTTCAGCGAGCCAACCGCACCGCTGCCGTTCGCCACGCCGGCAATGTTCTTGACATAGCCGGACTGCGGGCCGAGGCAGTAGGACAGAATGCCGTCGTAGTCAGTCGCCGACGCCGAGCTGTCCACGGAACCGCTCGGGAACGAAACGAGCGCCGCAGTGCCCGAGTTCGGGGCGCCGCCAGTGCCGCCACCGTTGAAGTTGATGGTGACAACGCCAGAACCGGGCACGGTGCCGGGGGCGCCAGGAGCGGCCACACCCGAGCTGGAGACGTTGGCCAGGAAGACGCCGGCCGCAGTGTTGGTGGTACCCGCATAGACCCTGTAACCAAGAGCGCCCGACACCGAGGGGATGGTGACATCCAGGACGTTGGTCGTGGTCGCCGACAGCGCCGTGCTGGTGAGTACCGTGGGAACCGACTCGCCCCAGACTCCCACCGAGGTGACCCACACGTACAGGGTCGGAATGAACGCGGTCTGACCAACCTCGGCGCCAGCCTTGGCGCGCGCCGCAACAGTTGCGCCCGGCGACGCGAGTGCGCCGACGAAGCTACCAGCGGTGCCACGGCCACCGAGGAGCATGCGCTCTTCGAGAAGCATCGAGGCGTACAGAACACTGGTCTGGGACAGCTGGCGAATGTCCTGGTAGCCCTGGCCGGAGAACTGCGCGGCCCAGCTGACCTGGTCAGACACGGAGTACTGCATGTAGGGCACGGACGCCTGGTCGCCGGCGTACTGGATCTTCGGTCCACGCAGGTAGTTCGGGCCGTTGGAGCCGCCGAACTGATTGGTGGTCGACTCGGTGATGCCCGGACGGATCAGGCCAACCCCGCCAGTTCCGGTACCGGTGAACCCGGTGATCCGCTTGAACTGGTGGGCCGTGCCAACACCGCGGCGCCGCGCGATGCGGTTGCGCAGCGGAGTCGGGCGGGGCGTGAGCAGTTTGGCCGGCGCCTCGAGGTCGTACGCCTGCAAACCGCCAGTGCCGCCAAGCTGGCCGCCGCTGCCAGCCAGGATGTCCTTCTGGATGTCAGCGTGGGCCAGAGACTCGCGGACCGACGCCAGCAGCTCCGGAGACAGGGCCTTGGAGACCTGGTCGGAACCGAGGGACTTCTGTAGCTGGGCCAGTTGGTTAACCGGCAGGTCCATGGTCGGGGCGCCCGGGGCCGGCATCGGGTTCTCCGCCGACTTGTTCAGTTCAGCCTTGTACGCCTCGAAGCGCTCGGCGATCTCCACCGAGCTCGCGGCGTCGCCGAACATATCGGCGGTGCGAGGAATTGGCATGGTGCTTCCTTATCAACGAAGGGAAAACCCCGAGCGCCTACCTGGGGTTCCGAGAATGTGGTTTTAACGGTTAGGCCGCGAGGGCCTTAATTTCCGTTTCAAGCTGGGCCGCCTTCGTGGCGTAGCCCTTCCGCAGATCCGGGTCCTCAGAGTTGCCGGCCATCGACTTGTAGCGGGCCGCCTCCATGACCAGGTCGTTCCTGCGGGCGTTGACTCGCTCAACCTCAGTCCGTCGCAGTGCGGGTCCGCCGGGCGTCGCCATGCTCTCGACCTTCTCCAACCGCGCGGCCAGATCACTGGTCGCCTCTGCGGCGGACTTTGCCGATTCCTCAACGAGTTCCGTGGTCGCCTTAACCGCGATGGACTTGAACAGCTCTTGCAGCGGTGAATCAGTGTTCTTCTCAAGGAGGCCCGTGAGGGCTTTGAGGAGAACGTCTTCGTCGAACGCGCCTACGGCCTTGGCCGCGTCGGGTTCGACAGTCTTGGTGGTGTCGGCCTCGACAGCGTCGAGCTCTGCGGCTTTGCTGCTGCCACTGTCCCAGCCGTCTGGGATGAGGTCCGACTTGCCGAGGGCGGCGGCTCGCTTCTTGATGAAGGCGCGGATGTCGCCGTGGTCTTCTTTGCCGCGGCCTACCGCGCGGATGGCGGCCTCAAGGTCCTCGACGTCGGCAATGGGGTAGTCCGGTTCGCCGTTCGGGCCCTTCATCGCCTTACCGTCGGCGAGCAGCTGGCGCTTCTCGTCGGCCGTGTACTTGGCCTTCTCGACGGTTTCGGCCTTCTCGACATCCGCTTCGGCGGCGAGGAGGATCATGCCGTCGGGGTCGAGTCCGCCCTGTTCGGCCTGCTCGCGCTTGGAGAAACAGCGCAGCGCGTCCACGGCGGACATCAACAGGTGGATGTCGCAGCCCTGGGCGGGCATCTTGGCGAGATCCTGCGCTTCGGAGATGACCAGTTGGGCGATCAACGCGATAGCCTGGTTGGCGCCGGAGATGTCGCCAGACTCGTCCTGGCCGAGACCGTCTGCGGCGGACTTGACTAGCGCGATTGCGGCTTCGCGGTCGAACTCCGGTTCAACGACGTCGGCAGCCTTCTCGACGTCGGCCGGCGCCTCGGCCTTGTCGGCGACGACGATTTCGACCGTGTCGGCGGCGCCTTCGGAGTTCTTGAGGAGGTCATCGGCAACCTTCTGGGCTTCCTCGACGCTGTCAATCGCGTCGGCGGCCTTGTCGGTCGGGCCGCAGTTCAGGTGGCCGTCCTCGTTGCAGTCCGCGCACACCTGCCCGGGGGCCGGCGCTTCGAGGTGGTCAACGTCGGTGGTCTTCTCGACGCTCTCGTCAATGGTCAGTTCCTCGCACTTGACCAGGCCGCGGTCCTCGTCCAGGTCAGCGGGGGCGCCTTCCCAGCCGGCCGAAGCGGCCTTGCACATGGTGAGGGTGGCGTTCGGGTTGCAGGGCCGATCAACGAGGCTGATCTCGACGATTTGGCCGTCGGTGATGCGGCCGTTCGCGGCAGCCTTGTCCTTCACGATCCGCGGCGACTTGATGCCGATGCTGAAGCCGGTGAAGATCCCCGCCTCGGTCTTCGCCTTCGCTACCGGGTCGACAATGCGGGCCGTGATGTAGTGGCCATCATCCTTGGCCTCATACTCAGTGGCCTTGCCGACAGCACTATCGGACCGGTGCTGCTCACGAACATTACCGATCTTGAACCACTCCGGCATTGCGCGGGACAGCCAAGCGGCATCGCAACTCTGCTGGTCCAGGTCCAGGGAACTGTCAGTCGCCTTGCCGTAGACCAGCAGCGAACCGTCTTCCTGGGGGGTGGACTTGATGATCTCCGCGAACACCGAAGTCATATCCATGTGGGTCCGTGCTCCTTAGATGCGGGTGGGTTGTCCCCACTCATAAGACGGCCGCATGGGTGCTTTGACCTGCGGAAACGGCCTGATTGTTCGGCGTTGACGACAGCTAGGTGATTAACCTGCGGACGAATTTCGAGGCTTCGAAGTCGGCCGCGGCGGCCGTGTGGACGCCACCGGGTCCGCGGTGATGGCCTGCGCACATCCAGACCAGATTCTCAGCTGTTTCGATCCACGCTCCGATTTCGTCCGGGTTGGAAACCCCCGGGTAGGCGTGTTCGAGCCGGGCCAGGTCGACGCCGTTTTGGAGACTGAACTCGATGTGTGAGTGGTGGAGCTCGAGGCCGCCGTGGCATTCGCCGTTGTCGCCGGTGTCTGTGGCGAACTGGCAGCGCGCGGTGGCCTTTGTGTGACGCCGGAATGTGTCGAAATCCTTGTAGTGTGGATCACCGGTGCGTTCGGGGTGTTCCGGGTAGTGCATGAGGTAGTGGTGGGTGGTCTGCTGATCATGCGCGGGAACATCAGACACGCATGGCCTCCAGACGGTTATGTGCGTAGTGGTGCGCCGCCCCACGCGGTGGCGTAGCAACGGCAGCGGGGGTGAAGCGCCCCCGGTATGGCCCCGCCGTCGGGCAGGTTGCCAATGGTGAACAGGCGCCCGTCTAGGGCTGCGCAGCGGCCGTCTACGCGGTCGTCATGCATGGTGTTCCATCTTAAAAATCCGGTGGCGGAATGTGATGCGACCACGTCGACCAGGGCTGCCGCGGCGCGACGTTTCCGTCCGGCCGCAACGTGCATGGCGAGGTAGTTCTGTTCCCGCTTCATCGCGGCGTCGGAGTCGTCCGCGGTGAGTCTGCGTGCAGCGGCCATGACGTATCTGGCCCGCATTTCCGGTTCTTCGCCGGCCGTACGTCGCATCAGCGACATCCCGTCCCGTGGGGCGGGGGAGCCGTACCGTGACCGGCCGGTGAGCCGAACCGACAGTCCGAGTGCGCCAGCCTCACGTGCGGCGCGATACGAAATTCCGGTGCCGACCATTTCCGCGATCAGATAGGTCGGTAACTGGTCGGCGGAGATCGCGGCTGGCGATCCGAACCAGGCCGCCAGCGACGACGTCGCATCAGCTTTGACGACGTGAGCGCGGGCCAGGGCCATGAGGGCCCTGACCTGCACGTTAGCCATCGCTAAGGGCGAACAACGCCTTGCACGCATCCAGGTCGCCAGCAGCGGCCAGCCGATTCGCAGCCTCCCCAACGTTCACGGAGAGCGCCTTGAACTGGAAATCGCGCCACCGGTCACTACCTGCGCGCTTAGCGGCGAACGTCAGGAACGCCTTCTGCTCAGCACGCTGAGTTTGGTCGTCACCCTCGACCGGCTCCGGCTTGGCTGGAACCTCTGTCTTCTGCTGGAACCCGTCGTGATTTTGCGGTGCTGAGGGCAAGTTCCCCGGCAGCCCGATCGGTTCCGCGTCCGGGTTTAGGAACGCGGGCCCGGTTGGTGTTGACAGGAACGGTTCGTTAGCGTTCTGGTGCGGGTAGCGGGGCAGGTTCAGCGCGTCCCTGCCCTCGTTGACCGTCATCAACGCGTTGTCGACGTAACCAGTCAAGAGAGCCGCTTCGCGCTGCTCGTCTTCCTGGTCCAAACCTTGGAACTTGAAAACC
>NZ_DASXHW010000534.1:0-21708 GCF_036488105.1 Mycobacterium sp.
GGGGTAAAAGAAAAGCGCGCTTCGCGCGCTCCTGGGAATTGCTTCGCAATTTCAGCTTGCATAGCAAGCATACCCCCGATTGAATTGCTGCGCAATTCATTTCCCTTATCCGGCCATTCAGCCGCGGATGAACCGGGGCCCTGGCCAAAAGCGCTTCGCTCTTTCGGCCACCCCGGATCATCCTCCCGTTGGAGCTCCCACCCGAGCTGCCCGCCGGCCTCCCCTCGCGAAGCGTGGGGGGCCGCGGGGCCAGTATGCGCAGCAACGGAGGAAATCCAGCGCGCGAACGTGTGTTTTGGCTGCTCAGACAGCGTGTCGGGCGATCGTTGGGTACGCCACCCCGACGGACCAAGCGGGGTGCAGCGGGCCTAGCCGAGGCGTCGGCCCGCGTTCCGGGGTCCGTTGACGGCCAGCGTGCCCGGTAGAGGCTGTTTCATGGGCCCTGGATGAGTGCCGTCCGGGGGTCTCCCCCGTCACCATGGCCTCTACCGGGCCACTATCGTACATGCGGGCATGGCTGTAGCCCCGTTGGCCTAACGGGGGATGCAAGTTACCGGGTGCTGAGCTGGGATTACTCCGGCGGGTCGGCCCCGGATGTCTCCCGGGCGAACGCAGCGTGTAGGCGCCTGGGAGCGACCCCGCGGGGCCGGATCACCATCGGGCGCGGGTACTGCGTGCCGGGCATCAAGGCGATGTAGCGGGCGGGCCGGCCGGGTGCGGGGCGGCCGTCGCGATCGAGCACGCCCGCCTGGACCAGCTCGGCCAGGAGCTGGCGGACCCGTCGTGTCGTGACCGAGGTCCGGTCGCGGTGGCGCGCGTACCGCGCGGCCAGCTCGGCGGCCCTCGTCGGGCGGGCGCGGCCGGAGTGGGCCAGGAGCGGGGCGAGTACCTCCACCGCGAACACGCGGGCCGGTTTGCTGATCTTGGATGCGGCCAGAAGCGCGCGCCACTTTCCCGGCGGGATGCGGGATGCGGTTTGATGCGCTATTCTCAAGTCTGATTCCTTCGGCGGGGATCATGCTAGGAAGCAGGCTGGTTACCTGCTTAGTGGGGGGCCCGCACCCGAGTGCGGGCCCCCTCTTTAGTTGTCTGGCCAGCACCTTAGCCGGCCGGGTGATCGTTTAGAAGGTCACTCCGTTGTTGTCGTCGACATCGACCAGATGCACGTCGAACCCGAGGTAGTCATTGCTCATGGCGTGTTCGATCGCGCGCTGTGTCCGCCCGGGGCTTCCGCTGGCGTAGGCGGCTGCTAGTCCTGCGATGGCGCCGGAGCTGAGGTGGGCTCCGACGGACATAGCTTCGTGCCGGGTGTAATCGTCGTCCCCGGGATCGTAGTCCTCGTAATCGTAATCGCCTCCGCCAGACGCGCCACCGCTGCCGCCACCGCCACCCCCGCCAGCGCTGCCACTGCTGCCACCGCCACCAGCGCCACCGCCACCACCACCAGCGCCACCACCACCGTAACCACCCTCTCCCTTGCCGAACGCGATCGTTCCGCGGATCGTCAGCCGTTTCCAGTCGACCATAGCGACCTGCGCTTTTGGATCGCGCGCTATCGCGGCCCGGATCTTGCCGGTGAACGTGGCCGGGTTGACCTGCTGGCGTGGCGGCCGGACCCCGTTTGCCCGGGTCCGCGGCTGGTAGCCATCCCGCCACCGCTCAAGCGTCCGCTTGTGGACGCCGAGCGCATCGGCCGTCCGCTGCCACGTGCCGTTGCTGCCGTGGAGCGCGTCGAGCGCGGCCCGCCAGTTGCCCTCGTCGACGTGGCCGAGCTGCGCGCGCAGCGCGTCATAGAACCTCATCGACCGCATTCCGATGACCAGCGCCGGCCGGTGCGCTTCCAGTGGCATTGCCCGCCCGCTATCGCTTCGGCGATCGGGAACACCGTCCCGTCGGCCATGCGCGGCTGCGTGAATGCCACCGCGCCGATACCGTCGAGCGTGACCAGTTTCCCGCACGAGCATCGTGCGCCCGTCAGTACCCGGATCGCTAGCGCTTCCATTGCTTCCATGGGACCGGCTTGGTTATCGACCATGATCCGCGCGCCCGAGTACCGCACGAACGCGAACCATTTTTCTTCGGAAAGATCTCCCCCGGTATACCCGATCTCCAGCCCGCTTGCCCCGATGCGGGCCATCAGGTCGGCGTCCGCTGTCAACTCTTCGTGGTTGATTTTCCTCATGACTGCTGCGCCGTTTCGTCTCTCAGCCGCCGGGATATCATGCGCGTCATGCGGGACCCGCTGAATGATGCCGAGCAGTTCCGGCACCGGTAACCGGGCACGTCGATGTTTTCGGGCGTGAACGCCTGCCATGACTGGGCCTTGCATTCGGGGCACGGCATCTCGAATGCCTCGGGCAGCAGGAGCGGATCAGCCGTTCGGCTCTCGTCGAGGAACATCCGCATGACCGTCCCTTCGGTGAACAGGGACACGAACTGGTCAATGATGATGTTGAGCGTTGCGAGCGGTTTGGGGTTGGCCATCAGGATCGGGTTCCGGGCCGCGGTTATGAGCGTCGTCGCGATGATGAATGCGCTGTAGGGGCCTATCGTCAGATTGACGAACGGGATGGAGTGGGCGGTTTCGCCTTCGGCTAGCCTCTTGATTTCTGCCAGCCGGAGCGCGTTGAGTGAAGTCATCCTCTTACCTTCCATTCGCCTATTCTGCTGCCGATTTTCAGTGCTGCCCCCGCGGACGCGGACGCGTAGGCGGCCGTGTCCGTGCTGACCCGTAGCGGCCACACTTTGTAGGTAATGCCCGCTTGCCACAGGTCGCGCCACATGCGGGTGCGCGCCGAGCTGTTGAGGATCAAACGCCAGTCGTGACGGTACCAGCGACGCTTAGGGGACATGTCAAGGTGGGATATCCCCCGGGAGTACGTGTCTTTGATGGCCTGCGATAGCGCTGCGCTGTCAGCGTCGGTCGCGCCGAGCAGCTCGGCGCGGGCATCGCGCAGCGCTGCATACCACTTGTCCATGATCCGCCGGCAGCGCTCGCGGGGAAGCGTCAGCGAGTCGAGCACCCGCGGTGTCACGCCGAGTTCGCACAGCAGATCGAGCGTGGGGTGCGCTGCCCACCGTTCCTCCCCGGGCTGGGCGTAGACCCCGCACGGGTGCGGTAGGCGCGGCTCGGGGTTGTCCGGGGTGACGATGCGCCACAGGCCGGCCCGCCGCGGATCATAGGGGATGGGGCCGGTCTTGCAGGGCGCATCCATCGGAAGATAGACCCCGGGCACCCCGGCGAGGTATTGTGCGTTCCGGTCGACGACCAGGCCGGCCCGCGCGTGGGCCTCACCCCCGATCCCGCCCGCGGGCCATGCCGAGCCTCCGGGCCACCCGTCCTCTCGGCAAGGCGGGGCCTGGTCGTCGATCCACTTCCGCAGCACGTCACGGCCGCGCACGCTTACCGTCTCGTCGAGCAGCAGCAGCGATGTCGTCCCGCCGTCGGCGTAGAACGGGACCCCGGTCAGGTTCGCGTAATCCTGATGCCGGATGGCGACCGACAGAAGATCGGGACACCCGGCCATGAGCGGGTCATTGTCAGTCTGGATCAACGGGATTTTCCCGATGCGAAGCCTGTCGTTCCCGCGACGCGCGGTGTGCCACGCTTCCGTCCCGGAAACGGTCCACTCCCCGGACAGATCCGGATCGGCGAGGTGATCCCATCCCGGCGCATCCGTGATGAGCACCTGCCCGTTGTCGCCCAGCGCGCCGAGCAAACGGGACAAGACGCTGGGGGCATCTCCCCCGGGCGGGGCCTTAACGTCCCGGCCGCGGCCGGTAATTACGCGGTCCCCGTCCAGCACGATCACCCGCGGCGGTAGCTTGGTCATTGCTTGGTCATCCCTCTGTGCGTTGTGGCTTCGGATACACCATGGCGCGCTCGCGGCCGAGCACCCCAAAAAGGGGAACCGTCTCCCGGCTACACCCGGGAGACGGTTCCTCTTTCCTGGATCAGAACCTGATCGGCCTGGCTGTCACCGTCAGCGTTTCGGCGTGCTCTTCGAGGAATGCGGCCGTGGTCACTAGCAGTTGCACGGCGTCATCCTGCGCCGGGGGGGTTAGGGTGCCCTCCCACGAAGAGACGATGTTGGCCACGTCGCCAGACATGGGGCGCGTGCTCACCTGCTCGCCGGTCAGGAGCAGCGTCCCGGCCAGCCGGCACAGCAGCGCGTCTTCGTCGTGCTTGTTCTCGGCCACGGCACCGACGGCCGAGCAGACGGTGTGCGAGGCGTCCTGGAGGGTGTCGTGGGCGTAGCCGTCGGCGATGATCAGGTCGGCGGCCACGCGGAACCGCTCGGCGGCGTGAGTCAGGTCGTTGACCAGGGCATTGCGCGCGTCGCTGTCCATGGGGTGGTTCTTCCCGTTGGGTGTAATCATGGTGTCATGGTATCACTTTCGGGCCGGAAACTGGTATCATCGCCAGCATGACCACAGCAAAGACCAGGACCGACCCGCCACCCGCAAAGGTGTCGTTCACGGTGCGGCTGAAAAAGCCGACTCACCGCCTGGCGCGGATACGCGCCTACCGCGGGAAGATGTCACTGAACAGGTACGTCGAGCTTGCCGTTGAAGAGAAGATCGAGCGCGAGACGATCGAGCGCGGAACGAGACGGCCGGCGGCCGTATCGTGATCGGCCCGATTCCCGTTAAATGGGAGGTGTGGGCAGCAGGGGCCGGGGCCGAGCCGGTGAAAGACGGCAGTGACGAGCTGGGCAGCGCCGTGAATCAGGTTGAAAAGGAAGTCGCCAAGCACGCCAACGCGACCGGGTGGCTCTGGGATGGCCTGATCTCATTCCGGTACGGGCCGGTGAACGGGATATACGGGTGGACGCAGGTAGTCCTGAGAGAAGAGGGACCTGATGGGAAAGCACGCTAGGCGCGAAACGGAAACATCCGAGTACGTCGCGATGATGGAACGGATCATCATCGGGTACGGCAACAGGATCGCCGACGATCCCGCGGCCCTGGTTCATCTCCGGCACCTGGAAACGCTCCTGGATGACCAGGTGAACCGGGGCATCTTCGAGGCGAACAAGGGGAGCCGCTACAGCCAGCCGGAGATAGGCGCGATGCTGGGCGTGTCCCGCCAGGCGATCAGCAAGCGGATCAAGCTCGGGACGGTCGTGTATGCGCTGCTGCAGCAGGCGCGCGGGGCGGGCGCGGTTGTGCGCCTCGGCGACGTGCGCGCGCAGCGCGCCGAGCTGCTCGGCGCGGCGGGGGTCGATGACCGAACCGGCTCGGTAAGGGAGCTGCGTTCCCGTGCCGGATAGTCCTTACGACCCGCAGAATCAGCCGGTCCCCGTCGACGGCTTTACCGCCGTGGTGGTCTACGCGCGGGACATGATCAATTTCGTTTTGCTGCCGGAGACGCTGCCGGTATTCCGTGCCTGGCTGGCATCGACCGGGAAGCTAAACCCGGATGAGTACTCCGCAGAGATGATGCGGGACGACCTGGAAACGGTGCGCGTCTACATGGAGACCATCCCCATGATCATGCTCTAGACCGCTCTGGGACAGAAAGGGCCGGCCCCCCCGCATGGGGGCCGGCCCTTTCTGCGTGCCCGCACGGCCGGGGGGACCGGGCCGGGGCGGTGGGGCCGGAGCGTGCCCGATGATCACGCGCGGCCGTGCGGTCAGTATAGCGCGGGGGGTAGTCGACCATTTACATTTGGTGACGTAGAGTGACCGTATGGTTACTCTGCGTTAAGGGGAGTCAGTGGAAGACATCAAGATCGCGCTGCACGTTTTCCTGTGCGTCCTGGTCCTGGGGACGCTGTGGAGACTCGCGAGCCTTCACCTGGTCGCTTCACCCCGCGCGCACCTATCGCACCTGGGCCAGGCAATGGCTCAGCAGTACTAGGGAAAGGCGCGGGCATGGCAGCACCGGGCGTAGTGGCCGGCGGCACGGGGACGGGCACCCCGGCCGGCGGCGGGGGAATGAACCCGTTCTGGGAGGTCACCAACCTTTTCTCCCAGAAAAACAAGATCGGCAACGTGACGAACTACCTGATGGCGGGTAGCACGAACACGGCGTTCGCGGGGACGATCAACAGCGGTAACTACATCCGCGGCATGCGGGTGCAGGTCCGCACGAGCACCGCGCCGGTCGGCGCGTTCACCGCCCCGACGGGCGGTAACGATCACGGGTTCCAGTTGTTCTCGGCAATGGGAATCCAGAACACGGACGGCGCCGAAATCTTGTTCGATGTGATCAACGGCTACGCGTACTGGGCCCGTCACAAGTACTTCCGGCCCTGGCTGCAGGACCCGCTGGCCGCCTACGATTTCGTGGCGCCCGCCACCGCGATCGGGCCGAGCTACACCCTGTTCCTGAACCCCGAGGTACGCCAGCAGATGGGCTGCCTGGAGAACACCGACACGCGGTCGCAGTACACCTATTCGACCACGATCGCGGCCACGGGCACGGCTAACGGCCAGTTCGGCAGCTACGCGACCACGCAGGCCACGATCAGCGTGCTCGGGTACACCGACATGTGGGCTCAGCCCGACGCGTCCGACCTGGAGAACGTGCCGAACCAGCGGATACCCCCGGGCGTCAACCTGCAGACCAAGACGCGTCACCAGATCTTCGTGCTCGGGACCACCGGCAACGACAACAACTTTCTGTCGACGCTGACCGGTAACGCGCTGCGCGGGCAGCTCTGGATCTGCAGGGACGGCACCGGCACCCGCCAGGACGCGCTCACCGAGCCGCTGACGTGGACGCAGGACAGCCGCAACCTGGGCAACCTGAGCCCGGACCAGGTGTTCCGCTGGATGCAGGACATGTACAACTCTTACGGCCAGTCGGCCCGTGACACCGGGGTTTACATGCTCCCGCGTTTTTACGACCCCGGCGACATGAAAGGCCAGGGCTGGCTTTACACCGCCAACTCGACTGCCCTCAACCTGGAGTCCGTCAGCCAGAACGTCAGCTCGGTCGGAACTACCGAGCTGGTCCAGGAAGAGGTCTACGCCGTCGGCCCGGTCGACCCGACCTTGATCGACCTTTAGGGGGGCTCATGTTCTCCACGTGGAAGAGCGGCCCGGACATGACATCTATCCAGGCCCCGCAGCAGGGGGCGCTCGGCGCGGGCCCGGGCGGCTGGCACCCGACCGTTCTCTACATGCTGGCGCTCGTCCTGGCCGAGATCGTCATCGTGGCGTGGCTGTCACGCCGTCTGCTCGGCTGAGGGGAGGTAACGGCATGCGCAGGGCAATCGTGATCGCGGTTCTGCTGACCTGGATCGTGGTCAGCTTCGTACCGGCTATCCAGCTCACCTCGCTCATGGGCCGCGGCAAGAAGAAGCCTTAGCCCGTGGACGAGGACGGCGGCGGTAAGGGCGTGCTGCTCGCTATCTCCATCCTGCTGATCTGGCTGGCCGGGGTGCTGCTGTGGGTGGCGTTCGAGGGAACCGCGGTCTTGCCGGTGAAGCTTCCCGTCGGCCCCGACGGGAAGCCGAGCTACGCGCTCGGCGTGGTCCAGGCGGTCACCGGCCAGGCGCAGGAACTGCAGCGGACAGGAGTCGAGCAGCAGCAGCAGCAGCAGGTTCTAGCGGAGGGAGGGTAGGGCATGGCGGCCGAGATCCCGGAGGCGATCGGCGAGACGGGCGGGGCGGGCAGCGTGCCCGCCACCGACGACGCGATACGGCCGACCCGGGTATTCAGGCCGGGCGCCCGCAGGCCGGGGCAGGGGCACTCCAGGCCCCGCCCGGCCCCGCAGCGTGCCGCTTACCGCCCGTCTGCCCGCCAGCCCGCGAGGGGGCAACCGCGGGTTGCCCCCCGCGGAAACCCAGCTCAGACGGGGGGGCAACCGCCGGTTGCCCCCAAACAGGACGGCGGCGGCGGCGGCGGCGGCCAGGACCAGGAGCAGTCCCGCGACCGCTCAGGGCTCTCTCTGCCGGGCGGGTCTTACCACCGGATCGTCATAGCCGAGTTCCTCGCCACCGTGGTCATCATCTCCGCGGCCCCGTTCCTGGTCCCGCGGGAAGCCAACTCCGCGGCCCCGGAGAAAGAGGCCGCGGCGGCGGTCGCATCGCTGAAGCTGTCGCGTCCCCTCGTGCGGCTGACGGCCGCATGCGTGGTGTTCTTCCTCCTGGCGCTCATGGCCAACGGGGCCCGGTCGGGCCGCACCGCGGCGGCCCTCGGCGGCCTGGTCACCCTCGGCGCTCTGCTCAACGCCACCGACACATGGGCGGCCCTGGGCCAGATGTTCACCGGGGCCGCGCACCTGACGGCCGGCGCGGACCAGGGCATCGGGACCGAGGTGGCCGACAAGTCGGCCGGCACGGGCGGGGCCGAGACGGTATGAAGCGGCCCCGGAGCGTTCTCGATGTCATCTTCTGGGCCGCGGTCATCGGGATTATCTACATGCTCGTGCGGCCGAGCAGCAAGGCGGGGCAGGCCGTGATCGTCATGGCTGACGCGCTCGCCGCGGTGATCGCCACGGCAACCGGCGCGGCGGCAGTCAGCAGCATCCAAGGGAGTACGTGAATGGGCGGGAAAGTCGGCGCGGCCATAGTGATTTTTGCCTATGCCATCATCTTTTTTCTCATGGTCCGGCCCGGTTCGCAGGGACCGAGCCTGGTCAACGCGGGCGGTAACGCGCTCAAGAACGTGATCACGGCCGGCACCGGCGGCGGCACCTGGGCCAGCGCGTAGGAGAGAGGCACCATGGTCAAGTTCGCCCCGGACGCGTCCCCGGACCTGATGGGCCGCCAGCGGCGGTCCCTCGGCGGCCCGGTCACGGCACGCGCGGCCGGAAACGACGTGGTCCGCTCGGACATGCGCGGCGGCGCGGCCCCGGCCGCGTGGCCCGGCGCCGACTCCGGCGGGCAGTCCCAGAGCAGCACCATGAACGCGCGCAGCGACGGCGGGCTTATCACCCCGACGACACCGGATCTGCGCGGCCCGGACCAGGCCCGCACCGCCTACGGCGGCGGCTGGTCCGACGGGTTGCTGACGATCCGCGAGCGCGCCGTGATGCTCATGCGCGGAACGTCGCGGCTGTCGGCCCGCGACAGCTACAGCGGTACCCCCAACCCGCAGTACGACGGGCCGCCGGTCCCGCAGTACCTCCAGGACAACCGCACGCTGAGCTGGCAGATCGGGACCGACAAGACCACCTATGAGGACAACGCGGGCCCGTTCGCGACCACGACGACGACCGCGGTCGACCCCGAGGGGCCGGGGGTGCCCCAGAACAAGTCACCCGCGGGCGTCCTGTCTTACAACGCGGGCCGCACTTACCCTCTGGGCAACCAGGGCGACCCGTGGACCACGGTGTGGGGCGGGACCCCGCACCTGACCCGCGCCTACGGTGCCCGCGGCGCCGCCGGGGTGAGCGGGCCGGCGCCGAATCAGTTCGCGCTGCCCGGTGACGGGTCCGGGGCGCGGATCGGGACCATGCTGGGGCAGGGTGACCCGCAGGACGGGCCGCAGAAGATCCGCGGCGGCGTCCCGCACGGCCGCCACTCGGCCAGCGCGCACGGCTCGGCGCTGACCATGGCGCGGCTCGGGTCCATCCCGGTGCAGAGGCCGCCCCGTGATGACCGGCCGAACAACAGCAAGATCGCCGGCCAGTCGATGTCCCAGACCTACCCGAACGAGGGTTCCGCCGCGAGCGGTGCCATCCCGCGGATAGCACCCGGGCTCCGCGGGCGCACGCCGGGCATCACCGGCCGTTTCACGGGAAGGCGGTAGACGGTGGACAAGTCGCTGATGCGCGATCTCGGCATCTCGGTAGCCGCGGCCCTGGTGGTTGCGCTGCTGTTCGCCGCGTGGAAGCGGGCCGACTCGTCGACCCCGCAGGCCCCGGCCTGGGCGGGCGCCCGGATCGACTGGGGCAAGCCCGCCAAGCACGGGTGCGATATCGGGTGGATGGCCGATGCGCTCCCGCACCCGCACCCCATCTACCGGCAGTGGGTGCCGGGCGCCAACCGCGCCGGCCTGGCCGCCTACGGGTGGAGCTGGATCGCTGACCCGCCCGGAGAGCAGAGGCTGATCGATGAGTGAGACCGCGCCGGAGCCGGCCGCCGGCGGGAACGCCGGCGGCGTGCTGCGCCGTAAGCTCGGGCCGCTCCCGGTATGGGGGTGGCTGGCCATCGTGACCGTGCTCGGGCTCGGCTACTACCTGCTGGAGAAGAACAAGAGCGGCAGCAGCAGCGGCACGGCCGTCACCGGCACCGGGTCAGTCACCCCCGCTTCGTCGGTGCCCGACTACGTGTCGCAGACCACGATCAACCTGGCTCAGCCGCCGTCCCCCGATGACGACGACGCCGACATGCCGGCCCCCTCGGGCAAGAAGCCGCCGGCGAAGCCTCCCGCGAAGAAGCCTCCCGCGAAGAAGCCTCCCGCGAAGAAGCCGCCGGCCGGCAAGGAGCCGGGCGGGAAGCAGCCCCCGCTGATGTCGGGAAGCTACACGGTCAAGCCGGGGGACACCCTGGACAAGCTCGCCGAGAAATTCGGCATCAGCCGCGTGGACCTGGCGCACGCAAACGGGCTGGGCACGGGTGCGGGACTCAAGACGGGAACGGTGCTCCACGTGCCGGGGCCGCTCAAGACCAGGGCCGAAGGGGGACCGGGGTAATGGCAAGCGCCGAAACGCTGGCACTAGCGGGGGTGGCTATCATGGCCGCGGCCGAGGTGCCTAACTTCCTGGCCGGGCTGCTGCCCTCCACCATGACCATCGGCCGGTTCGCGGCCGACCCGGTAGACCGGGGCAGGCTGCGCCGGTCTGAGGTCGTGGGGTCGGCGCTGGCTGTCACCGTGGGCGTGGGCGCCTCGCTGATCGGCCAGTCACCCTATCCCCTGCTGCTGACATTGCTCGTGCTCGGCGTCTTGCTGTATGAGTACGAGCGGGCCATACGCAGCGCGCAGCAGTCCGGCACCGCGACCCCGATCAACCAGCAGTGATGGACGTGCTGTGGGTGGCGCTGGCCGCCGCGGTGCCGGGGCTGGCCGCCGCGGTCATCGCCTGGATCAACGGGCAGACCGGGGCCACCGCGAAGTCGGTTGCGGAGGTAGGCGCCACGGCCGACAAGACGCACGAGCTGGTCAACTCCAGGTACACCGCGCTGGAGACCGAGAACGCGGACCTGCGCGCCCGGCTGGCCCGGCTGGCGCAGAACGAGCTGCCCCCGCCGGCCGGTGGCGGCTAGGGGCCGCGTACTGGCGACCGCGGAGGGACGCGGGCCCGGCGGCAAGCGGGTCCGCGTCACCGTCCGCGGCCAGGCACGCGACCAGATAGGCCACTGGGTGGCCCCGCCCGGGATGCGCGGCCACCCGTGCCCGCACTCCTGCTGCCAGGGCAAGCGGGTGCATCCCGACGCGCTCCCGGTCAGGCTCAGCCGCGCCTACCTCAAATCGCTATCCGACGAAGAGGTCGAGCGGGAACTCAGCGCTTACCAGAACTACAGCGACGAGCGCACCGAAGGCTACATTCAGGTGATCGCCGAGCTGCAGCGCCGCGAGGACCAGGAGCAGGCCGCCAAAGAGCGCGCCGAGGCGCGCGAGCAGCGCGGCCGGGCCGCCCGGGAGAGCGCCCGGGAGAAGCGGGCACGGGAAAACCAGGAGTACACCGACGAGGTTTACCGGCAGTGGCTCAGCGCCGAGAACGCCACCAACGGCTACATGCTCAACAAGGCGGGCAAGGCCGCGGGCATCTCCGACCGGTCCTTGTTCACCGGGCCCGAATCGCGGGTCCGCAAGTACGCGTCACCCGAGCTGGCCGAGTACTTCGACGCGCACCCGCGGATGACCCGCCGCGAGTGGGACGCGCGGCGGGCCCGCGAGAACCGGGAGCAGCGCACCGCCTACGCGAAAGCCAGCTAGCGCCCCGTAACGATCAGGACACGCGCGGATGCAATCGTGTAACTGTGACAGTGCGGGCCGCTATCGTTGCGCGGCAGGGGGGCCGCACTGTCCAGGCTTCGACGCCAGCCGGGACCGTGCGCGCGGGGGGCCGTGCTTGCCGCTTATGGGGATTCGGGGCGAGCACGGCCGTTCGCGCTCAGGCATCGAGGCTGATGAAGCCGTGGAAGAAATACGCCTGATTCACCGGGACCGCGGGCGCGCTGTTGACCGTAAGGTTCCCGCTGGCATCGCACCGCACCTGGCATACCTGGCCTGTCTGCCCGTTCGTCGTGCCGATCGCGAACCCCTGGACGCTCGCCGGGCGGTACCCGGCCGGCAGCGTCGCGAACGTGATCGCGGTCGCGGCCGTCGCCGAGATCGTGCCGATGATCTCCACGCTGTTAGGCGGTGACGCCACCCACCGGTACTGCGCGGGCGCAAAGCCGGCCGTATCGATCCACCCGTTGAGCATCGTCATCGCGTGCCAGGCTTCCGGCGTGACGGACGTGCCCGGCTGAACGGCGGTAACCGCCTCGCCGAACGGCAGGTCGATATTGATGGCCTGCCCGCCGGTCCCGCCGATGCTGAGGAACGGGCCGTTCTCTTCGATCAGCACCCCGTTGCTGAGCGAGATTATCGAGTTCGCGATGCTGATGAAGTTGGGCGTGCCGTTGTAGCTGGTGATCCCGGGCTGGTAGGCGTTGCCGTAGGGGTCGGTTCCGCCCACGGCCGCGATCGAGGCGATCAGCTTGTTGGGCCCCGGGGTGCCGAAATACACGAACAGGGCATCGGGGTAACCGGCGATGATGACTTCGGATGCCTGGACGACCTGGTTAGACCAGCCCATCTAGACGAACCGGGGGTTAAGGTGCGGGCTGGTCTTGCCGTAGCGGCCCGGGATGTGCGAGTGCTCCCACCAGTCCAGGCAGCGCGCCGAGCAGAACGTCTTCACCTCGCAGTGCCGGCACGTCTGGCCGGACGGGTGCCGGTAGCGGGGGGCCGCGTGGCAGATCTTCACCCGGTGCAGGAACGACGACGGGTTCTCGCAGTCGTCCCAGTTGCACCAGATCCTGTCATTGTCGGCGTCACCGTCGGGGATGGGGAGCTGCTTGAGTACCCGCATCACATGCCCCGCGCCCGGTCGTACGCCGCGGCCAGGCGGTCACGGGCGACCGACAGGAGATAGGGCATTTCGTAACGCTCCCGGCCCGTGCGCAGCTCCATCGCCATTGAGGCTTCGCCGGCTCGGAGCGCGACCCGGTGGGCCAGGCTTCGCGCTGCCAGGATCACCCGCATGATCAGGAGCTGCCGGCGGTGCTCCGGTATCACCAGCCACACCATCGCCCCCGCGTACATCAGGGCCGTGGCCAGCTTCACCCACGCCTCGGCCCGCTGCGCGTCCGTCAGTTCCGTCTCGCTCACTGAGCATCCTTTCAAGCTCGCGTATCCGTGCCGTCAGCGTCATCGCCTGGCGCAGCAGGTGCAGCACCAGCACCGCCAGGACCAGCGCGATAAGGACGGGCAGCAGCGGCAGCGCTGCCCGCTTCCGCGCCATACCACTGGGTTCCGCTTCCGCTGTCATCTCGCTCACGCTGCAGCCTTTCTCTCGCTGGCCGGTTCATCGGCAGGTCGTGAACGGTGACCATGTGCCGGATGATCGCGGCCGTGATGTCGTCCAGCTCGGTCGGCTGGCCTGATGTCCACACCCCGCACGACTGCTCGCACGAGGTGTGCCGGAGCACGAGGCGCCCGGACCCCTCGTGATGCCACGCGATCGAGGCGCAGGCCGCGATCTGGTACGCCTCGGCCTGGGTCAGCAGGCGGTCATCCCAGACCATCAGCGCACCACCGGGATGCTCGGCTGGGGGTTGCCCGGCAGCGCCGGATCGTACCGAAGCCACATCGTCACCATGGGCAGGGGGGTCACGGTGGACGCCACTGACCACAGGAAGTAAACCTCTTGCCCGTCCTGGAGCAGGAGCGGCTGACTGGGGTCCCACTCGGACCCGCCGAGCGGGTTGGTGAACCCCCACTGCTTGTTCCCGATCCAGATGGACGCGCTCGCACCGGGAGGCACCCCGGTAATCACCATGTGGTACACCTCAAACCAGGCGCACCGCGGCATTGACCCGGTGGTGAACGCGTTGGTCAGGTTGCCCGTGTTCTTGCCGGTCTCGTCGGCCGCCGCGGTGGTGACGAGCTGGGTGAGCGGGAGGTAGCTCACGGCATCATCTTGCCTAGCATCGCCAGCGGACCCCGGCCCGTGGCGGCTGCCATCGCCAGCCGCATGATGCCGGCCGGGATCGGCAGGTGCCCGTCCTCGTCGGCTCCCTCGGTGCGGTAGGCGATGTGCAGCCCCTTGTCCGGGGTGGCGTACACGGTGAACGTGCCCTTGAGGAGCTGCCGCGGCCCGCCGCCCGGCTCGGGGTCGGCTTCGAGGATGGCGGCCAGGTCCGCGAGCACGCCGGCCGTAGTGTCATCGGTCAAGATCAGCCGCCTTAGACGGGGGTAACGGTGTGGGTGAGGGTGCCGGTCCCGGTCGCGGTGTAGGACGCGCCGGCGCCGAGCATGAACGCGTAGGTGGCCGCGCCCGAGGGGACCGCCTGGGCGACGGCAACGCCGTTGGCCCCGGTGATGGTCAGGCCCGTTATCGTGGTCGCGGAAACCGTCACCCACGCCTTGACGTAGTAGTAGTTCGGCCACGGGCTGCCGAGCCCGGCGGGCGCCTGGGGGGAGGCGATCGGGCCCGGCGCCGTCATCCCGTTGATGATCTCCAGGCCGAGCCCGCCCGACCCGCCCGACATGAAACCGCCGGTCTTGTAGGTGCCGGCCGAGTTCTGGGCGCGCAGCACGATGCGGCCCTGTATCAGCGACGACGGGTCAAAGAACTGCGCGCTGATGGACTCGGACCCCACGTTCATGTCCAGCCGCTTGACCCCGTTGTCGACCGCGATCAGGACGTTGGAGCAGTTCTCAACCTGGGCCATCTCAATCTGCGCATGGTGGACCATCGACACGCCGTTGCCGGAGTAGAGCCCGATCCCGCCGATGCAGTACTGGGCGTGGACGTAGTTGGCGTGGGTCCACTCCGACGGCATGAACCCGTAGCACTTGCCCTCGCATGAGAACCGGTCCACCGAGCAAAGGGTCTGGTTGCCGGCGCACGGCATCTGCAGGCCGCCGGTGTACTGGTTGGAGATGTTGTTGGCGCTGGACATCGAGGGGAGCGGCCCGCCCGTGGGGGGCACGGCCGCGCACTGGTCGCTGAACGAGATCACGTCCAAGCCGACCAGGCCGAAACACGACACGCCGCCCATGGTGGCGTTATAGGGGGTGAAGGTGGCCAGGCCCTCAATCCGCACCATCGTGTTGCTGAACGTGCCCGGCTCCCCGCCGTACCCGTTGACCGGGCCGCCGAGTATCCACGCGGGCCCGTACGTGCCGTTGTTGGTGCCGTCGGTGCGCGGGGAGCACAGCACGAACCCGGCCGCCTGGGGGACGAGCTGGGGGAAATCCATGACGGAGTTCGTGTCGGCCGGCCCGGCGAAATCGAGCGTCACCTGCCGCGCGGTGGTGGCGGTGATGGGCCCGTAGTTGAGCTGGTAATTGCCCTGCCCGGCCGTTCCCACCTGGAAAGCGCCGGCGATCATGTACGGCTTGGACCCGAACACCTGGCCGTAACCGCTGTTGGCCGCCGCGTACGCGTACGCGGCGTTGATCGCCGACTGCACCGCGGCCGTGTCATCGGTCCCGTAGAACGCGATCGCCCCGGGGGTGCCGGTCGTGTTCTGCGTGGCGCTCGCCGACAGGGTGCATTGGGTGGGCGACTGGACGGAGATGATCTGGGCGAACAGCGGTGCGTAGTTTCCCAGCGCGGTGCCCACGTTGATGTACTTGAGCACGTCCGCCTGGGTGAACTGCGCCTGGGACGCGCTGGTCAGGACGGCCGTCCCGGTGGCCATCACCGCGTCGGTGATGACCTTGACGTTCCCCTTGGCCCCGTAGGTCTCGGGGGTGAACTGCCACGGCTGGAGGCCGGAGCTGCCGTAGGGGCTGATGACGCCGCTCACATCAGCAGCTTTCCGAGCTGCTCGGCCGGGAGCTGGGTTGCGCTCCCGAACAGGGTGACGGTGCCGGTGGCCGCGAACGTGCCCGTGCTGGCCATGCGGAGGGTCTCGCCCGGCAGCAGCACGAGCGCGCCTTTGCCGAACGTGTAGCTGAAGTTATTGCCGTTGAGCTGCCACCACGGCAGCGCGGACCCGGCCCCGCGGATGTAGATGTTCACGATGTCGGGGGTGGCCCCCGTGGTCAGGCCGGCGACGCCGAGCAACCGGATTTCCCATGCCCATCCCTGGTCGGGGCCCACCGGCTGGCCGTTCCACGAGGTACCGCCCGCGTTGGCATCCCCGCCGATGTCGAGCACCCCGCCCGACGCGATGCCCGCGAGCTGGGGGAGGCGCCGGTACTTGACCCCGCGTACCTGCTCGCGGACCAGCTTGGCCGCCTCGGTCAGCGACTCGTCGAGCTCGGGCTTGGTCAGCATGTCGAGCTCGGCGCCGAGCTCCAGCTTGACCCTAGCCATGGTCGACCGTGCCGGGCACCGTGACCGGGGCATCGACGGGCTTCGATGCGTGCTCGAGGTCGGCCAGGCGCTGCTCCAGGGTGCGGAGCATGACGTGGTCGTCTTCGCGCTCGGCGCCCGCGGCCTGCTCGGCGACGCTCGGCGCCGATAGCTGGGCGGGCAGGCGGGGCGTGGTCGCCTTGGGGCCGCCGTTGGTGCAGGACGGGCACAGGTCGATGGTCACCTGCTCGGCGTAGCGGGTGCCGTTCTCCCGGCGCTTCTGGATCGTGCCCGTGGTCGTTGACCAGTCCTCGTCGTTCTCGCTGAAAATCGTTCCGTCCCGGTCGCACATGCGGACACTCGACACTGTTAGTGCTCCTTCTGGCAGATGGTGCAGACGCGGGACATCCACCCGGCGTACTGCGGTTCGTGGCCGCTCACGTGGGTGAGGGTGGCCATGGTGCCGAGCGCGTTAAGCGCCCGAAGCTCGTCGATGAGCGCCAGCGCGTCGCGCTCGGCCGGCTCGCTGAAACCGGACTTGGCGGTTACCGCCGTCATCCACTCGTAGATGTCCATCAGGCCGCCTTGGCGAGGTAGACCAGGCCCGCTATCAGCAGCACCCCGCCCGCCGCGCCCGACAGCAGCCGAACCCAGTTCGCCGGGTTGAGCACCCACGCCATCGCCTGGACGAACTGGTCGGCGGTATCGAAAAAGTCGGTGATCTGCGATGGCATGTTGAACAGGCCGCCCCCGGTGGAGGCCGCCTTTCCGGCCGCGTCACCCGCGGCCTTGAACGGTGCTTCGATGCTGTGCAGAACGCCGTCGATCCACGACCCGCCGCCGCCTGATTCCTTGGTGCTGGCCGTGAGCGCGGCCGGTATGTACTGCTGGTCGCTGCCCTCGGCCGCGGTCTGCCAGCTTGACCAGTCGGTCCCGTTGCCGCTGGCCTTGGCCATCGCCTCGGCGTTGGTGTAGGGGTTCTGCAGTTGCGCGACGGTGTACCCCGAGCCGCCCCCGCCCGGGGTGTCGAGCTGCCACGGCCCCACGTTGGTTCCGCCGTCGGGGTTGGGGGAGGTGACCCACGTGCGCCCGCCGCTCTCGGCCATGGCCACGGCCGCGGCCTTGACCGCCTTGTCGGGGGGCAGCCCGGCCCGGCGTGCCAGCGCGTAGAGCTGGGTCACGCTGAGGGTTTGCCGCGGGGTCGCCACAGCTAGTGGGTCCCTCCCCCGGCGCCGGCGCGCCGGCCGAAGTACCCGCCCGCGGGGGGCGCGGCCGGCTGCTGCTTGGCCCGTCCCTGGCCGCCGCCGCCGCGGTTCTTCTGGCCGCCGTCGCCCTGGCCGCCGCCGTCACCCGCGCCCGCGCCCGCGGGGGGGTCGGGCTCGTCGCCGATCCCGAAGTTGTCGCGCAGCCACTTGGCCCCGTGGCTGAACGGGATGCGGGCGCCTTTCTCCCCGTCGAAAATCTCTATCTCGCGATCGTTCGCGGGGTCCGGTTCCTTGCTCTTGGTCGTCAGCTCGTCGAGCAGCTTCTGCTCGTCCTCCGTCAGCGCCATCAGTTCCCCTTTCCCTTGCAGCCGCAGCCGCGCCCGTGGGCGTGGCCGCGGGCACGGCCCCGCCGCTTGGTCACGATCGCCACGCGGAGCGCGCGGCCGTCGGCCGTCCGCACCGCGCGGTAGGCCGGCTGTTCCGGCTTGCGTCTGGCCATCCCTAGAGTCCCCACTCTCCGTGAGCTTAAGATCACTCTAAGTCATCATCACTGTTCGTGAGCTTATGATGACTCTGAGTTACAAAATCAGGAAGGGGGCGCGGTGGATACCTGCCGTTGCGGTTGCGGTACCCGGGTGGGCACGGGAAGGCAGTGGGTCCGCGGTCACAACATGCGCGTCATGGCCGGCCCGGCACGGCCGCCGGATGATCCTGTTGAGATCCAGGAAGGGGAACCGGAGCAGGAGCGGTGGTGGGAAACCGAAAACCCGCTCGCGCTCACTTACGACGATGCGGCCGGCACGGTGCCCGATGACCCGGACCCGGCCCGGATGCCGTCGGCCGGCCCGGTCGATGTCCCGCGCGTCACCCTCGCGCTGCAGCGGGACGTGGCGGGCAAGACGGCGTTCTGGCTGCTGTCCCTGTCGGAGTTCTGGGCCCTGGCCGATCCTTACTGCGGCATGGCCGCGGCCGACGCGGTGCCCGGCATCGCGAAGAAGGCCGCGCCGATCCTGTGCGGATCGCCTGACATCGTGCGGTGGTTCACCAAGGCATCGGGGTTCATGCAGTGGACCGAGCTGCTGATGGCGTGCAAACCGGTGTTCGTCGCGGTCATCGCGCACCATGTCACCAAATCGGTACAGCTCGAACGGTCACCCGACGGCACGCAGGAAGCACAGAAAGCGGACTGGAGTGCCTACACAGCCGCCTGACACCGGCTTGCGCGAGCACGCGCAGGCCGAGCTGCGCCCCGCGGTCGACGACGCGATAGCCCCGACGAGGGTCTACCGTCCCGGCCAGCACGTCCCGGGCATGCCCATGCCCCCCCGCGTGCCCTGGTCCAAGCTCGGCCCCGAGTTCGCGTCGGTCTGGGGCCGCGCGGACCCGGCCGACCCGCAGCCTGAGCACATGGAGGTGATCGGGCCGAACGGCAGCGGGAAGACCCACGCGCTGGCCGTGATGCTGCAGGACCGGGAGCGGGTCCGCAACACGCCCGCGGTGCTGATCGCGACCAAGCCCGCCGACTCGACTCTCATCAAGCTCGGTTGGCCGGTCACGTCCGACTGGGCAGACGTGCGGAAATACCGGCAGTGCATTTTCTGGCCGCGTACCAAGATGCTCGGCGACCAGAGAAAGCAGTACCACGACCGGAAGATAACCGACCTGCTCGAAAGGCTGTGGGTACCCAACAGCAATACCATTGTCGCTTTCGATGACATCGGGTACACCGAGCAGTTGTCGGCCCGCCTCAAGGGCATCATAGAGATGTACTGGCGGGAGAGCCGGTCGCAGGGCATCTGCACGGTGGGAATGAAGCAGCGACCGCAAGGCGCCAACCGCCACATGTCGTCCGAGACGTGGTGGACGGCCGCTTTCGTGCCCGCCGACCAGGCCGATAAAGAACGGTTCGCGGAGCTGTTCGGCAGGAAACAAGACTGGATGCCCGTATTCGACAGCATGGACCCCGATAGCCATGAGTTCCTGCTGCGCCATACCCGGACCCGGGCGAGCTACATCACGTGGATGGACGTTCCCCTGAGGCCGGCCGAAAGACGCCAGACCACCAGGACACCGCGCGAGTACCTGTTCGGCGCCCGCGCGGTAACCGCCTCAGCATGACAGGAGAAACCAGCATGACTCAGCCTAGTTTGCTGCACCGGAGCATGGACGCGGCCTGGCCCCCCTCGGCGGCCCCCGAGGGGGTGTCGGCCGTGCTCGGCTACGTCGGCGGCAGCCGTGCCAGCCACGTATGGACCCCGGGCCAGTGGCGGCCGTTCGCGCACCTCCGGCAGTTCCCGGTAGTCGTCCCGGACATCACCCGGGCCCCCGGCCCCCAGGCCCTGGAGGCGGTCCAGGCGGTCAAGCTGCTCGGCTGGTCGGATGAGATGTCTGGCGCCGAGCAGCGCGCGATCATTTTCGACCTGGAGGACCAGGCGAATGCGGCCTGGTACGTCGAGGCCGCCCGGCTCGTCCTGGAACACGGGTTCATGCCCGTTGTCTACGGGTCCATGTCGACGGTGCTCACCAACGCAGCATCGGACGTGCTGGTCGCGGAGTGGGACGACAAGGCGGTGATACCTCCCGGGCAGACAATCCACGGCAAACAGGATCAGGCCAACGTGGATTTCATGTCGACCGTCGTCGACTATTCAGTACTGGACGACTGGCTTTATCACCGGGGCGGAGTAGGCGCCCGTCACGGTGCCTGACTTACCGCGGGCCCGCGCGCTATGCTTTCTCTCCTGACCCGATGACAGGCAGGAGAGAAATAGCAGTGCTATCGCAGCTCAGCAGGTTCATTGCCTACGTGCAAAGGAATCCTGAAGTAGAGTTGGAAACAGAAAAGATCGCGCAGGCAACCGGTCTGACCAAAAAGCAGATCTACATGTGCGCGAACCAGGCGGCCAGTAACCCGGATAACCGGATCAGCCGCACGCGACCCGGGCACTGGATATACATAAGCCCGCCTGTAACGAATCCCGACCCCGACACCGACCGGAATGGAGAAACAGAAATTAACGCGACCGCTCAGGACGAAGAGAGTACCGAAATGAGCGCGGCCGGAGAACAGGGCCACGAGCACGGCCCCGAGCCGACGATTTCCTTTGGGGTCGGCGAGGTTATCCACGTAGGATCAGACAGGCAGGGCAACCCCATCGTGCGCACTACGGATGGGTCGCTTTACCGCATGACCCTGGTCTAGGCAATCCGCCAGGCCGGGCAGTAAAAGGGGAGGGACCAGAAATGCAGAACATCTTTCACATCATCGCGCGCCTGACCGAGGGCAAGCAGTTCAGCGAGGCCGAACAGAAGGTCGCGAAGGAGATTCTCGACGAGACCGAGGGAATCGTGGGCCTGGCCAAGGAGCACATCCTGCAGCAGGCCAGCCTCACCCCGCAGGAGCCCGCCGAGACCGAGCCCGCCGCGGCCGAGCCCGCCGAGGCGGCCGAGACCGAGCCCGCGAAGTAGGGGAAAAAACCTGGACATCCTGCCACGCGAACCGTACGAACCGTACGGTTCGCGTGGTAGAGTGTTCTCATGAACAGCAACGAGAGCACGCAGGCCGGCCAGGACTGGCGCACGATGCGCCCGATGGACTTCGACGCAGCGCTTCCCCTCACCCTCTTCGACGTTCCCGCGACCGCCAAGCGCGCTAAGAAGCACGTCCAGGCCGCGCCCGCGGACGACCTGTTCACCCTCTTCGACGAGGCCGGCCAGTGACCGAGCCCGTCGGCGCGGACTACGCACGCGCCCACCTGCCCGAGCTGCTCAGCCGGGTACTGTACCGGGGCGAGAACATCCCGCTGTCACGTCGCGGGGTCCCGACGGCCGTGCTCGTCCCGCCGGACTGGTACGCGCGGGCAGTGATCGCGCTCGCGCTCACCGAGCAGGAATAGCGCGGGAGAATGGCCCGGGGTGGCTGAAATCGCGAAGCGCTTTCGGCCAGGGCCCCGGGCCATTCGCACCGAAAGGCAAAGAACGGCAATCCGATTTGCGAAGCAATTCGATCGGGTATATACTTGCGAAGCAAGCGAAAATTGCGAAGCAATACCGGCCAGCGCGCGAAGCGCGCTTTTCTTTTACCCC
>NZ_DASXHW010000032.1:0-2880 GCF_036488105.1 Mycobacterium sp.
AGCGGTTATTCGAACGTATGATCGATCAGTGGGAGACCTCGCGTCGATCGGATACAACGGCCAGCCGGCCCGCAACCCGTTCCGCGTCGTGCGCCCGCCGATCAGCGTGCTGATTGATCTGACCGTGCTCTTTCCCCGCGAGCCACACCGGTCCGGCCGCTTTCAGCCCAACGGCCTGCAGTTGCACAAGGTCGTCGAAGGCTGGCTGACGTGCTGGGGCATTTGCGAGCAGGGCGACTGGTGGGGGTTGGTGACCTACCCGGTCGCCTACGGGTCAAAGCGCAAGAACGTCACGCACTGGGTGCCGGCGTGGACGCTGCGACGCAAGGCGGGTCCGGCGCAGCGCTGATCGGCAAGCAATGCGAAGATTCAGCGCGTGACGGGAAGTTGGGTCTCTGTGCTGACCACCCTGATTCCGCTGGCGCTGGTCGTGTCGATCTCGCCGCTGTCCGTCATTCCGGCGGTCCTGGTGTTGCAGACGCCGCGGCCGCGACCGACCGGTCTCGCGTTTCTCGGCGGCTGGTTGCTGGGCCTGGTGGCGCTGACCGCCGTGTTCGTCGCGTCCTCCGAATCGCTCAGTGGCCTGCACAACAAGGCGCCGGTCTGGGCATCCTGGACACGCGTGGTGCTCGGGTTGGCGCTGATCGCGTTCGGCATCTATCGGTGGCTGACCCGCGAAGGACACACCGAGTCACCGAAGTGGATGCGGTCTTTCGAAACCCTCAGGCCCGCGCGGGCTCTGGCCACCGGGTTGGTTTTGGTGGTGGTGAGGGTCGAGGTGCTGACCATGTGCGCATTGGCCGGCTTGGCCATCGGCAGCGGCGACCTCGGCACCGCCGGCGAGTTGGTCACCGGTGCCATCTACATCGCCGTCGCCGCATCCACGGTCGCGATCCCCGTCCTCGCTTACGTGGCCGCCGGTCACCGGATGGACGATCCGATGGCGCGGCTCAAGGAGTGGATGGAGCGCAACAACGCTGCGATGCTCGCCGGGGTGCTGGTCCTGATCGGCGGGCTGGTGCTCTACCACGGCGTTAACGCGCTGCTCTGAGGACCGCTGAAGCAGGCATAAAATCGGCGCCCGTGAGCCTTAACGACCGGGATGCGCTGGCGGTGCTGCACGCCGCCCTTGACGCGGACGACAACAACGGGCTCATCGGCCGCTTCTACACCCGCTGGTTTGCCTCCGATGTGTCACCGCGCGACCTGTTTCCGCCCGACATGGGCGTGCAGCGGGTCGCCTTCGCGCAAGCGTTGAAGTGGATTTACGGCGAACTGGTCGCTCAGCGGGCCGAAGATCCGGTGGCGTTTCTGGCGCAGCTGGGACGCGACCACCGTAAGTACGGAGTGCTGCCCGAGCACTACGGGACGCTGGGGCAGGCGCTGTATGCGACGCTGCGCGACGAGCTGGCCGAGGCGTGGACCGACGCCGTCGACGCCGCGGCTCTGCAGTCGGTGAACCTGATCACCGGGGTGATGAGCGGCGCCGCCGACGCCGAACCAGGGCCGGCGTGGTGGGACGGCGTGGTGGTCGAACACCTTCGGGTGTCCCGCGACCTGGCCGTCGTCCGGCTGCAACTGGACAGCCCGATGCCCTACCACGCGGGCCAGTACGTCAACGTCGCCGTTCCGCAGTGCCCGCGGCGGTGGCGATACCTGACACCGGCCATCCCGCCAGATGGCACCGGAGCCATCGAGTTTCATGTCCGCGCGGTATCGGGCGGTCTGGTCAGCAATGCCATCGTCAACGAGACCCAGGCCGGTGACCGGTGGCGGCTGTCCAGCCCGCACGGCGCCCTGCAGGTCGACCGCGACGGCGGCGACGTGCTGATGGTGGCCGGCAGCACCGGGCTCGCACCGCTGCGCTCGATCGTCATGGACCTCACCCGCTGGGGGGTGAACCCGCGCGTGCACATGTTCTTCGGCGCCCGCTACCCGTGCGAGCTCTACGACCTGCCGACCTTGTGGCAGATCGCCTCACACAATCCCTGGCTGTCGGTGACTCCGGTCGCCGAGCGCGGCGGCGACCCCGCCTGGGCCGCCGACTATCCCGACGTCACGCCGCCGCGCGGGCTGCATCTGCGCCAGACCGGCAAGCTGATGGACATCGTCACCAAATATGGCAACTGGGGAGACCGTCAGATCCTGATCTGCGGCGGGCCGGAGATGATCCGCGCCACCAAAGACGCGCTGATCGCCAAAGGCGCGCCGCCGGAGCGCATTCAGCACGACCCGCTGTGCAGCTAGTCTCATCGGGTGCATATCGTCACGCTGAGCGACCCGTCATCGTCGATAGAGGCCCAGTTCGTGCCGGAAGCCGGGATGATCGGTATTTCGCTGAGCGATTCAGGTACCGAACTGCTCGGCCAGCGCCGTGGGCTGGACGCCTATGTGGCCAACGGTAAAACAATGGGCATCCCGCTGTTGTACCCGTGGGCAAATCGGTTGGGCGCCAACAGCTATACGGTGGAGGATACGACGGTCACGCTGACCGCCGGCGAACACGGGGTGCGGACCGACCCCAACGGGTTGCCGATCCACGGTGTGCTGGCCGCCTATCCGCACTGGCGCGTGACGCATGAGTCGGGCCACGAACTCACCGGCGAAGTGGACTTCAGCGACGAGGATCTGCTGGCCAGCTTTCCGTTTCCACATCGGCTCGCGCTGACCGTCTCGCTGTCGCATCGGACCCTGCGGATGCGTGCCTCGGTGACCCCGACCGGCGAGCAGGCCGTGCCCCTGTGTTTCGGTTTCCATCCGTATCTTCAGTTGCCGGACGTGCCGCGCGATGAGTGGATCATCGAGACCCCGGCGATGCGACACCTGACGCTCGACGGGCAGGGGCTGCCTACCGGCGCAGCGGTCGTCCAGCCAGCCCTC
>NZ_DASXHW010000082.1:0-103346 GCF_036488105.1 Mycobacterium sp.
CGGGGCTGGAACAGGCAGCCTGTGATGACGCTGGACAAAGTACTCATGCCCGTTCCCGACAGGAATCCCGACGTGTTCGAGCGCGAAATCACGGGCACCGAGACCTACCACGGATTCACGGCCTACGACACGCGGACGCCGGGCATCGACACCCGAAATCATTGAGCGATTACTGCGAGTGGTGGCCCGCCGGCTGCGGCGCACCAATGACAATGTGGCCGATCTGATCTTCACCGACGTCCCGGGCCGGGTCGCCAAGCAGTTGCTGCAGCTCGCACAGCGATTCGGCACGCAGGAGGACGGCGCGCTGCGGGTTACTCATGACCTGACGCAGGCGGAGATCGCTCAGTTGGTCGGGGCGTCACGCGAAACGGTGAACAAGGCGTTGGGCGACTTCGCCCACCGCGGCTGGATCACGTTGGAGGGCAAGAGCGTACTGATATCCAACGCCGAACGACTGCGCCAGGTAAGCGCGCCGGGAGCGGAAGGACGTCGGGAACTTTGATGGGGCCAGACGCGTGTCACCTTGAGACCCTGGGGCAGCCGCGATCGACGGCCGGGGCTGGAACAGGCAGCCTGTGATGACGCTGGACAAAGTACTCATGCCCGTTCCCGACAGCAATCCCGACGTGTTCGAGCGCGAATGACCACTAGAGCCTGGTCAACTTGCTGATAGTTTGAATTCCGGTGTCCCGGTAGGGCCGTCCATCGGGTTGGGCCAGGTCTTGAAACCAGAGCTTCGGAGCTGTCGTGTACGGGTGATCCCAGGAGTCCCATGGAAAGTAGGTCTGGGTCTTACCGGCGACCAAACCCCAATTGATCGCACCAACGTTGTGCCGCTTCGCAACTGGCAGGACCCCGTCGACGGTACTGCCCAGGGTCCGAGCCAGGTACTCCGTGCAGAGCATCGGCCGTCCCAATGGGGACAGTTCCGCGATCCGGGCCTCGAAGCCTGCTGGTTCGTCATAGCAGTGGAAGGTGACCACATCGGAGTTGTCCAGTTGGATGTTAGCGATTTCGCTGCGCCGCTGGGGATCTCCCCACTCGCCGTCCCACACGCCACTCGTTAACGGTTGACTCGGATCAACCGAACGTGCCCACCCGAACGCCAGCGAGAGCAGGTCGGCGACACGCTCCAGCTTGTCTTTCCTTTCGACCTTGCGATACACGCGGGCGGGATTGTCGGGCTCATTCCACAGGTCCCAACCCAAAACACGGTCATCCGTGCGGAATTGGGTCAACACTCCCGTGACATATTCAAGCAGAGTGCGACGGTAGTCGAGGTCATCGAGGTGTTCAGCGCCCGGGCTTTGCACCCAGCCGGAGTTGTGGACCCCAGGCTTCGGGGCGCGCTGGCGTCCCGGTTTGGGGAACGGATCCCAACATGAGTCGAAGAAGACAAAGAGCGGTTTGATGCGGTGGCGCGCCGCAATGGCGACGAACTGCTCGAGACGGCTCTGGAAGCCTCGATGGTTTTGGGCCCAAAGCTGATCGTGGAGGAAGACCCGCACCGTGTTGAGTCCGTGTGACTGGGCCCAGCCGAGCTCGGTATCGATACGCCGGGGGTCGAAGGTGTCGGCCTGAAACATCTCGAGCTGGTTGATGGCGTTCGAGGTGATGTAGTTTGCGCCGACGCGCCACCCTTGCGCCTGATACCAGTGGTTGGCCCGATCAGGCGACCATCGGCTTTGCTCTGCAGCGGCGCGGGGTGTCTTTGTCAATGCAGGGCCTGCCGCCAGCAGCACTGGGAGCGTTAGCACCGTTCGACGCCTCACGCAGTGACGATAATTCTCCGAGTGAGGTAGGAGGCCGGAAAACTCGCCAGACATCCTTACCGCAGTCCGATCACATGCCGCCGCGGCCCGCGGCGTTGTGTGGTTCCTTGTGTCACGCGGGGCAGATTCGGTCGATGAGCTCTGTCCACCCGGTTTTGAGTCGTCGGCGGTTGCGGGCGATCGCCGGCTTGGAGAGTTCGGTGGCTGTGAGTTGTAGCAGCAAGGGTCCGTCTAATGCGGCGGTGAGTTGAATGGCCAGGACATCGAGGTCTGTTACTTCCGGACGGATTTGACCGAGAAGCATTCGAATGTGGATGCGCGAGAGGGGGGTTTCACGTCCGGTGGGCACGGGCTGACCGCCGTCAAGCGAGGCGCGCGCGATCTCGTGGTTGTCGAACAGAAACCGTACGCGCGCATGCCCGTAGGCGATCAACCGATCTCGCGGCGGTGCCCCGGGTCCCAATGGCGGCTTTCCGGACATGACCGCTAGTTGCAGTGCGCGTTCTTCGTCGTCGAGCAGCGCCTGAAAGATGCCCGCGCGGCTACCGAAGCGCCGAAATACGGTGCCTTTACCCAGATCGGCGCGGGCAGCGAGGCCGTCCATAGTGACCCGTGCGGCGCCCACTTCGGCCATTAGTTCTCGTGCTGTGCTCAGCAGTTGGCGGCGGTTGCGTGCCGCGTCAGCACGTTCCCCACTAGGCGTTGGTGGTGTCACCGCCAGCTGGTCCATGCAGGGAACTTTACTGGATCGACGTAAGCGGGGTATAGTCCGTTTGTGTGATCCAGCGTCTGGACCGCCCCGCAGCATCTTTGGTGGCACCGTGCCGAGCTGCGGCCATCCGAAAGGCAGGCAATGATGAACCGACGATTGAGCGCTGGCAAAGTCAGCATCCGTCCGCAGTCGATCGACGAGCTGGACCTGTCGTCCAAGAGACTCCTCGTCATCGGGGGTACCAACGGCCTGGGGCGGGCGATCGCTGGCCTAGCGATGGCCCGCGGTGCCGACGTCACCGTCGTCGGCCGCACTCTGCGTGAATTTCCTCAAGGACAACCGAAATTCGTGCGGGCTGATCTCTCGTTGATGACTGACGCATTGCGGCTCGGTGAGGACCTCGCCGTCGAGGATGTCGACGTGGCGCTGTTCACCGCCGGCATCATCGCCGCTCCAACGCGCGAGCAAACCGCCGAGGGCATCGAGCGCGACATGGCAGTCAGCTTCCTCAACCGGGTAGCCATCCTCAAAGGGATCAGTGGCCGGCTCGGAATCGCACGTCCCGCCGACGCGCCCCAACCCCGCGTGTTCGTCATGGGCTCACCAGGCAGCGGTCAGCTCGGAAATACCGGCGACCTCAACTCAGAGTTGCGGTATAAAGCCATGGCAGCCCACGCCAACACCGTCGCCGGCAACGAGGTCCTCGCGTTGGGCGCCAACGGGATGTTCCCCGGACCGGCATACTTTGGCCTTGGACCCGGGCTCATCAAGACCGGCATCCGCGAAAACTGGATGGGCCGCAGTAGAAGCCTGGGCTACCGCCTATTCGAGGGCGCCGTCGGCGTGTTCCTGCAATCGCCGGACCAATACGCCAGACGCGTTGTCCCCTTGCTGTTTACCCCGGAGCTCAATGGCCGTAGCGGCATACTATTCAACCGCAAAGCACGTCCGACGTCGCCGAGCAAGGGTTTTGATGGTTCGTATGTCACCGACTATATGATCGCCACGACCGAACTCCTGAACCGCGCCTTGGAAAGTCACGATCAGCGACGCGCGGACGCACGTGAGTCAGGCCGAAACCACCAGCCATGGGCCTGAATACAGGTATCGGCAGCAGCGGCCACATGTTGGCAACCCAACCCATCATGTCGAGGAAAAGTTGCATGCCGAGTCGCGATGACCGGAAGCACACGATTTAAGGCGTCATTCGTTGGGCGGGTGTAGAGCCCCGAGAGCCCCTGCCGCACTTCGTGACCCGCGCCCCGCTTCGACTAGGTGAGCTGCGCGCTTGCAGCGGCGATCTGGTCCTGGAAGCTGCTGAGTTTGTCTGCCGCGTCACGGGCGTGATGACTGCGGGCCTGGATGCTGACGTCGTGGCCTTCGGCCGCTCGGCGCAGCGCACCCACCGTGGCGTTCTCCCGAGGAATGTGTTTGAACGGGTTGAATGAGTACCAGCGACAAGCGTTTTCGTAGGTCATCTTATTGATCTCGTCATCGGGCACATGGTCATCAGCCAGCACGGCGCCGAGCTCTTCGGGCGCACCCGGCCACATCGAGTCGCTGTGCGGGTAGTCCATCTCCCAGGCGATGTTGTCGATGCCGATGTCATGGCGCAGTCTGACGCCGACCGGGTCGCTGATGAAACAGGTCAGGAAGTGTTCGCGGAACACCTCCGAGGGCAGCTTGCCGCTGAAGTCCTGCATCGTCCAGGTCGAGTGCATGTCAAACGTTCGGTCCGCCCGGTCGAGGAAGTAGGGGATCCATCCCGTGCCGCCCTCGGAGAGCGCGATCTTCAGGTCGGGGTAGTCCTTCACCGGCCGTGACCACAGCAGATCGGCGGCCGCTTGCACGATGTTCATGGGCTGCAAGGTGATCATCACATCCGGCGGTGAGTCGACTGCCGGGATCGACAGTTTGCCCGAGGACCCGATGTGCACGCTGAGCACTGAGTTCGTGTCGACGAGGGCCTCCCAGACGGGATTCCAGTACGGATCATGGAAACTCGGATATCCCAGGGCCGCAGGGTTTTCCGAGAAGGTCAACGAGTGCACGCCCTTCTTCGAGCAGCGCCGCACCTCGGCCGCGCACAGTTCGGCATCCCAGATGACCGGGAGCGCCATCGGGATGAAGCGTCCGGGATAAGCGCCGCACCACTCGTCGATGTGCCAGTCGTTGTACGCCTGCACCAATGCCAGCGAAAAGTACGAATCCTCGGTGGCAAACAGCCGTGCGGCGAAGCCCGGGAACGAGGGGAAGTTCATCGACGCCAGCACGCCGCCGGCGTTCATGTCCTTGATCCGCTCGTCGACGTTGTAGCAACCGGGCCGGATCTCATCGAGGCCCTGCGGCTCCAGGCCATACTCCTCCTTGGGCCGGCCGGCGACAGCGTTCAGCGCCACGTTAGGGATAACGACGTCGCGAAATGACCAGACGTCGGAGCCGTCGGGGTTGTGCACCAGCCGTGGGGCGTCGAGCTTGTACTTGTCAGGCAGGTGATTCGCGAACATGTCCGGCGGCTCGATGATGTGGTCATCCACGCTGATCAGAATCATGTCGTCGTTGTTCAAGACGTTTCCTTCCTTCCCGGGAGATGGTCGTCGAGGACCCGAAGTCGAGCACTCAGGGTTGAAGTGCGGAGGCGTGCACCAGGGGCCAGTCGGCCGTCGCTATACGACAAGTCGAGGACAGCGCACTGCCGTAAGTGGGCACCAACGGTTTTGCGCCCCGGAGTAAACCAGCAAGAAATATGATGAATAGAGTATAGAATATGCAAACTGAGGATGACCCGCGGGCGGACTTGCGCTACGGAACGACGTCACGACTTTTGGCCGACGCAGCCCGGCGCCTGGGCAGCGCGGAGGCGATCGTCGGCGCCGACTTGCGCCTTACGTACGCGCAGCTCGATGAGGCCGTCAGCATTGCGGCCGCCGCAATCATCGGTGCAGGCATTCTCAAGGGTGACCGTGTCGCCATCTGGGCGCCCAACTCACCGCTGTGGGTGGTGGCGGCGCTGGGCCTGCAACGTGCAGGCGCGGTCCTTATACCGATCAATACCCGATTCCTGGGCGAGGAGGCGGCGTTCATCCTGCAAAAGAGCCAGGCGAAGCTTTTGTTCACCACCACCGATTTCCTCGGCAAGGACTATCCAGCGTCGCTGGCGGAGGCGGCTGGCGGTTACGGCGCGCAGTGGCCCGTGGCGGACCTGACTGCTCTTGAACACATCGTGACACTGACTGGGGCACCGAGCCGCGGCACGCAGTCCTGGTACGACTTTCTCGCGCTGGGCCGCGTTGTCGCCGCCGCCGATGTCGAGGACCGTGCAGTCTCTGTGACCCCCGACGATCTGTCCGACATCCTGTTCACCTCCGGCACCACCGGGCGACCGAAGGGCGCCATGTGCACCCACGGGCAGACGTTGCGCGCGTACGCAGTGTGGAACAATGTCGTTGGTCTGCGCGAAGGTGACCGGTATCTGATCGTGAACCCGTTCTTCCACGGCTTCGGATACAAGGCAGGCTGGCTGGCAGCGATTCTGGCCGGCGCAACGATTTTGCCGCTGCAAACACTTGATGTGCCAACAGTTCTCGAGGTGGTCCGGGCCGAGTGCATCACCGTGCTACCGGGAACGCCCACGCTCTTCCAGACCATGCTCGAACACCCCGCCTATAGTCGTGACGGCGTTGACACGCTGAGGCTGGTGGTCACCGGAGCGTCCACCGTTCCCGCTGAACTGCTGCACCGCATCCGCGACGAGGTGGGATTCGAGCACATCGTCACCGGTTACGGATTGACCGAGACGTGCGGGATCGTGTCGATGAGCCGTTACACCGACCCGCTCGACGTCGTTGCCTCAAGCGCTGGACGCCCGCTGCCCGGGATAGAGGTGCGCATCGTCGCACCCGATGGCGCGGTGGAGCCGGCAGGCACCGAAGGTGAGATCGTGGTGCGCGGCTACGTATTGATGCGGGGATACCTCGACGAGCCGGCGCAGACCGCCTCGACGATCGACGCGCACGGCTGGCTGCACACCGGTGACATCGGCGTACTCGACGAGGGCGGGCGATTACACATCACCGACCGGCTCAAGGACATGTTCATCGTCGGCGGTTTCAACGCCTACCCGGCCGAGATCGAACAGATTCTGAGCCGACATCCCAACATCGCCCAGGTTGCGGTGATCGGCGTCCCCGACGAGCGATTGGGCGAGGTGGGCGCCGCGTTCGTCATCGCGCGGGCGGGCCGCACTATCACGTCTGACGACGTCATTGCGTTCAGCCGCACCAACATGGCCAACTACAAGGCGCCCCGCCACGTCTACATCGTCGATGAACTGCCGGTCAATGCCAGCGGAAAGGTACTGAAAAACCATCTGCGTTCGCGTGCCGTCGGCGGCTCGCCCGCAGAACTGAAAGGCAGCTGATGAGTGCGGAATTCGTTACCACAACGGGTCTACACGCCGACCTGGACGGCACCCGGCTGACCCTCACGATCGATCGGCCCCGGCACCGCAACGCGCTCGACGACACGACGATGGCGGCGTTCATCGATAATCTGGAGGCCGCAGCCACCCACGACGAGCTACGGGTGATCGTGGTGCGCGGCGCAAATCAGAACTTCTGCAGTGGTTTCGACATCGTCGGCCGAAACGCTGCGCGCGAGGCCAAACCGCGCACAGCCAGCATTCAGCGCCGTCTGCCCACCCAGGCCAATCGATTGATCCCACTTTTGCTGGAAACTCAGCTGCCGATTGTGTGTTCGGTGCGGGGATGGGCGGTCGGAATCGGCGCGCAGCTCGCGCTCGCCGCGGACTTCACGGTTACATCGCATGATGCACGGTGGTGGTATCCGTTTCTGTCGCGTGGTTTCACCCCGGATTCGGGCAGCACGTGGTTGTTGCCGCGCATCGTGGGCCGTGCTCGGGCACGCGAACTGCTCATCCTGGGCAGGCAACTGTCGGGGACCGAGGCGGCGGACTGGGGGTTGGCTCACGCAGCTGTCGATGACGCTGAGTTGGATGCGGCCGTAGACGAGCTTGCCGACAAGCTGGCTAACGGGCCCACCGTCGCCATCGGTTTGACGAAGTCGCTGCTCAACGCCGGCTATTCGCAGTCGCTGGAACAGCAGCTCGTCGGCGAGGCCTTCGCGATGGAGTTGAGCTCACGCAGCCCGGATTTCCGCGAGGGGCTGGTGGCGTTCACCGAGCGCCGTGACCCGAAGTTTGAAGGCCGCTAACGACAGCATCGTCAGAGCAGCGCCATAGTGCAAACGCCACCGGCAATTTGTGGACGAATGCAGTTGGACCACAACCGATCTAGTCTTGCCAGCGGGCCTCGCGCTTCTCGGCGAATGCAGCGGGGCCTTCGGTTTGATCGGGATGTCCCCACAGGCCAACCAGCTCCTTGGCGCCGGCGCGGCAGGCGTCGGTCAAACCGACCTCCATGGCCTGCCATAGCGCACGTTTGGTGGCGCGCAACGCCGCAGGTGAGTTGCGCGCCACCTTTTCGGCCAGATCTTGCGCGGCCTCGTGCAGGCGCTCCGGCGGGTCGACGATCTCGCTGATCAAACCGATTTCAAAGGCACGCTGGGCTGACATCCGTTCGTAGCGGCCGACCAGCGCCATGCGCAGCACTGCCTCGGCCGGAATCTTGCGCATCAGACCGATCGCCTCGATCGCGGTGACCTGGCCGACCGAGACATGCGGATCGGTGAACTGGGCGTCCGAGGCGGCGATGACGATATCGGCGTCCGCGACGAAGTGCAGACCACCGCCGGCACAGATCCCGTTGACCGCGGCGATGACCGGTTTGTCCAGCTGTAAAAACCACGACGTGAAACCGAGGTCCCAGTCCTCGACCGATTGCCGGTAGCGGCCGAAACCCTGGCCGTCGGTGGCGATTTCGACGACGTCGGCGCCGGTCTGAAAATGGGGGCCCAGGCCGCTGTTGACGATGACGCGCACCGCGGGGTCATCGGCGAGCTGCTGCCAGGCCTGCCGCAGCTCGTCGCGCATGGCGTTGTTCATCGCGTTCCGCCGCTCCGGGCGGTTGAACAGCAGCCAGCCGACGTGGCCGCGCCGCTCGACCTTGAGCGTTTCGTATTCCATTGCTTCTCCTAACGTTTGGCTCAGATACGTGAAAGGTGTTCGGCCACAATGTCGTAATGCCTTCGGGCGGCGCCGAGCAGCTCTTGGCCGGTGCGGGCGCGCTTGAAATACAGATGGGCGTCGTGCTCCCAGGTGAAGCCGATCCCGCCGTGGATCTGGATGGTCTCCTCGCTGGCATGCATGGCCGCCTCCGAGCAGTACGCCTTGGCCAACGATGCGGTCCACCACAGGTCGGGGCTGTCGGTGGCCACGGCTTCGACGGCGGCGGTAGCCGCCGAGCGCGCCGACTCCACCTGAATGAGAAGGTCGGCCAACTTCTGCTTGATCGCCTGAAAGCTGCCGATCGGCCGGCCGAATTGCACGCGCTCGCGGGCGTATTCGGCGGTCATGTCCAGGCAGCGAGCCGCCACACCGGCCGATTCGCAGGCCAACAAGGCGCAGGAGGTAGCGTAGGCGCGGTCGAGCGGGTGGTCAGCGCCGCAGAGGCGTACCCCGGGGGCACCGGAGAACTCAACGTGGGCCTGTTTGCGCGTCTGGTCGAGGGTGATCAGCCGTGTCACCTCGACGCCGGTGCCGTGACGTTCGACGGCGAACACCACCGGCCCCTCCGGTGTGCGCGCCGGGGTGAAGATCAGATCGGATTCGGCGGCGTCGATGACGTAGCCGCCTCGCCCGAACAGTCGGTCTCCGTCGGCGTGGATGTCCACTTGTGCTGGGCCCCAACGACCGTCGGCGTCGGCATAGATCACGGTGGCCAGCAGGCTGCCGTCGCACAATCCGGGCAGCCACCGCGCGCATGCGTCGGCGTTGTCGACCTCCAGCAGCAGCGGTATGGCCAGGCCGGCGACGGCGAACAGCGGTGCCCCACCGAGGCTGCGGCCGGCCTCCTCGAACACCACGCCGAGTTCGCGCGCGCTCATGCCGCTGCCGCCGAACTGCTCGCCGACCATCAGTCCGGTAACGCCGAGCTCGCCGGTGAGCCGATGCCAGTCCTGGCGGTCAAAGCCCGACTGCGTGGCCATCAATTCGCGCACCCGCGTACTGGGGAACAGCTCCGTGAAAACCTCGCGCGCGGTGCGTTGGAGCAGCTGTGCGTCGGCGAGGCCGCCGTCGTGGCTCATCGACGGTCAAATCCGTCGATGGTTGCGGCGAATGCCTCCGCCAGGGTGGTCGCGCCGCCCGGGGGTTCCGGTAGCCGGACCGGGCCGTGTTCGCGGCTGGGTAACAGGATGGTGGCGCTACCGGGTGAGGTCACCGCATCGCGCTGGTTGCGGGTGCGCAATTCGACATCGACGGCGGGGCGATCACCGTCGGCAAGGTAGCGCCGGCTGACGGTGCCTTCCACCCACTGGACGTCTCCGACGTAGTTGAACTGGCGGAATTCGACGCGCAGCCGCCACAGCCAGGCGTCGTCACCCATCCAGTCGGTGCAGGCGTGGATCATCCATGCCTCACGCATGCGGCCGTAGTCAAACGTGGTGGGGTTGCCGGATTTCCGGGCGAACGCCGGATCCCAGTGCACGCGCTGCATCGCGTCGGGGACGCCCAGCTCATCACGATGGTAGAAGCGCGGGACCCGCTGGCGGTTGCGGTACGCCAGGCGCAGCGGCGCCACGTTGTACATTCCCATACCCATGCCGACGTGCCAGCAGATCATGTCGGTCACCGTCAGCGGTCCCTTCGCCAGCGGGCCGATCGTGTCGCCTTCGGCGACGTCTTCCCACCACCGCGGCTCGGCGCCACGCGCGCGCTCGGCCGCATAGTGGGCGTCGATCTCGGCGATGCCGTCGTCGGTCCACGGCGCGATCTCGACGCTGTCGTACTTTTTGCGTTCGCGCGCCTTCTGTCGCTCGGTGCGGTACATCATCCGGTACTGGGCGCCCAGCAGGGTGCCGTCGTCGGTCCGAAATGCCTGCGCGGTCCACTCCTGAACGCCGCGGCCGCCGAACTCACTAGGCTTGTCGATGACTCCTACGAGCGCGGTGCGCCGCGATACGCGGTGATCCGGCCGCAACGGGGCCCACCATTCCCGCTCGCTGGCGGCATAAAAGGCGTGCACACCGCGCAGCGGGTCGCCGCGTAACTCCTGCTGGGCGGCGAGCTCCTCTGCGCTGAGCTCGTCTTCACCGATCAGGCTGTCGCCGCCGACGATCGCGGGCGGGGCGATGGGCTCTTTCCACACCGATTGAGCGGCGTAGTCGACGTTGCTCCACAGCGGGTTGTCGTCACCGTACGACCATGCGACGTGGCGGAAGGCGTCGACTCCGGGCCGGCGGTAGTGCGGCGGCGCCGGATACACCTGCGGCTTGCCGATTCGGGCGCACAACGCCGCCACGCCCTCGTCGGTGATCTGACCCTCGGCGCCTGCCATCTTCCACCTCTCGCCAGGTCGGCGACGACCCCCAAGCGAACGCCGTCTGGATAACGGATAAAATATATATCTTTAGCTCAAGACCCGATCCGAGGGGGTGCCGTGGCCGTGGCCGAGGAATCGCTGCTGATCCGGCGCGACGGCATGCTGGGCTGGCTGATCTTCAACCGGCCGCAGGCGGGGAACGCGATGGACGCCGCGATGATGACGGCGCTGCCGGAAGCATGGCGAGAACTAAACGCGGACAACTCGATTCGCGTCATCGTGGTCACCGGGGTTGGTCGAGCGTTTCAAACGGGCCTGGACATGGTGCAGCTCGCTCGTGACCCGGCGGCGCTGCGGGAGATGTCGCGACGCACCAAGCGCGCCGACCTTCAGCTGACCGGCTGGCATTGTGGTGTCACCAAGCCGGTCGTCACCGCGATCAACGGGGTATGCGCCGGGGGCGGACTGCATTTCGTGGTCGATTCCGACGTCGTGATCGCGTCGTCGGACGCCACCTTCCTCGACCCACACGTCAGCGTCGGGCAGGCGTCGGCATTCGAGACCATCGGGCTGGCTCGGCGTGCGGCGTTCGGGCCCGTCGCGCGCATGGCGCTGATTGGTGCACACGAACGCGTCGACGCGCGGCGGGCCTACCAACTGGGCTGGGTCAGCGAAGTCGTCGACCCGCCCGAGCGTCTGACCGAAGTGGCCGCCGACATCGCGCAGCGCATCGCCGACAGCGCCGATGCGGTGACGTTGGCCGCGCTCAAGAAACAGCTGTGGGCGTCGCTGGAGACCACCCGGGCACGGGTGGCTCGGGGGCAGGCCGCAGAACCATTGACCGAGGAGGTGCCGTGATCACGCGAGAGGACCTGTTGGCCGCCAGCACGCCGGTCGAGGTGCAAACGGCTGTGCGGTCGTGGGTGAGCGAGGCGATTCCGGCGGCGTGGCGGGAAGCGGCCGAGGCCGACGGCCCCAGCGCCGTGCGCAGTGTCCGCACGCCCGACGAATACCGGGCGTGGTATCCGACCCTGGCCGCCGCGGGGCTGGTTGTGCCGCAGTGGAACCCGGAGTACGGGGGCCTGGGCTGGGACCGGCCACTGGCGCGGGCAGCCGAACAGATCCTCACGCGCTATCACCTGCCGCGACTGAACCCGTTGGGACTCAACCTTGCTGCCCCGGCGCTGTTCTCCGATGGCACCGAGGACCAGCGACTGCGTTTCCTGCCGCCGATCGTGCGCAACGAGCAGGTGTGGTGCCAGCTGTTTTCTGAGCCCGGTGCCGGTTCTGATCTGGCATCGCTGGCTACCCGCGCCGTGCGCGATGGCGACGGCTGGCGCATCACCGGCCAAAAGGTATGGACCACATGGGCCCATCTGGCCGACATGGCTGTCCTGCTCGCACGTACCGATCCGGAGGTGGCCAAACGCAATGGCATCACCTACTTCCTTATTGACCTGCATCAGCCCGGCGTAGAGGTCAAGCCGCTGCGGCACATCGGCGGTGAGGTCGACTTCAACGAGGTGTTCTTGGACGGCGCGTTCGTTCCCGACGACCAGCGCGTCGGCGAAGTCAACGCGGGCTGGAAGGTCGCGCGCTCAACGCTATCCGGCGAGCGTCAGATGGTCTCGGGATCGGGTTCCGGTGGTGTCGACCGCATCGGCGGGTCAGGGACCCGACGGCTGGTGCGCCTGGCCCGTGAGCGGGAGAAGGCGGGGTTGGCCGGCGGGTGGGACGACGCCCAGATCCGCGGCCAGTTGGTCCGGCTGTGGGCAGAGGAACAGATCCGCGGCTGGACCAACGACCGGATCCGCGCTGGACTGCGGGCGGGCCTGCCCCCGGGGCCGGAGAGCTCCATTGGCAAGGTGCACGGCTCCGATCTGAACCAGCGGATCCAGAAGCTGGCCGCTGAGATGCTCGGCTCTTCGGGCACCGCGTGGTACGGCGAGCCCGGCACCTATAGCGAGTCGATGCCCGCCGAAGTGCGCGGGATGCTGCGAAGCCGCGCCAACACGATCGAGGGCGGCACGACCGAGGTGAACAAGAACATCCTCGCTGAGCGCGTGCTGGGGATGCCGAAGGAGCCGGATCCGTGGGAGGGCCGGCCGTGGAGAGAGGTGCCCCGTGGCTGAGTCAGGCGTTGCGACCGGCAATTCCAAGGTTTACATCCACGAGTTCATCTCCATCACCAAGCAAAACCGGGCCCGCTACATGCACCACATGACGGCGAACTGGAGCCCGATCGCGCAGGAGCAACGCAACCAGCTGTGTTACGGCGTCTGGGGGACCATCGGCTCGACCGGTACGTGGCCGGAGGTCGTCAACATCTGGGAGGAGGACGGATTCGATGGACTGGCGCGCAGCTTGGGCCATGAGACGGGCGGCGTCGGGATGCAAGATCCTGCACTGGCCAAGTGGTGGGCGTCGGCAGCCGATTTGCGCTCAGGCGGATTCGACCGCGTCCTGGTCCCGCACCCGCAGACCAAGACCATCGCGCAGCTGTGCGCCGAAGGCATCGGCGCGGCGACCTATGCCCACGAACTGATTCGGCTGGAACGTGGGCGGCCCGAGGCGTTTCTTGACGCCGCGATCGAGGCTGCCCCGGCGGCGCACGACCGGTTCGGTTGGCGGCTTCTGGGCGCCTGGCGCACCGCGATGGTGGCCGACGACGAATGCATCCTGCTGTGGGCCATTCCGTCGTGGGAGGCGTGGAGCCTGGCCGAGCAGGCATTGCTCAGTACGCCCGAGCTGCTGGTGGGCAGTGCCGAGAAGCATGTGCGGTCGCGTCACCGCGTGCTGCTCGTGGACGCCCCGCTCTCGCCGCTGCGTACCGGACGGCAACCGGCCCGCTCGGACCGCACCGACTGGGAGGACTGACGATTCGCGAATCGGGCATACCGAGCATCACTCAATTTCTCGATTTCGGATTGTGTATATAATATCAATATTAATTTCCCATAGTGAGGCACCTTCATGTCGCAGAATGTTCAGGAAGCCGATCTCCTCGACGAGCGGCTGGCGCGGATTCCGGCGATCGTCGACGTCGATGCGCATGTCGTTGAGCCGCCTGATGTTTGGACCTCCCGCTTGCCCGCGAAGTACCGCGAGGTAGGGCCGCGGGTGGTGTACGCGCCGGCCGGAGACATCAAGCTGGTCGGCTCCTCCTATATCGAGGCGCCCGGCACCGAGGGCTCCGACGTCGCGTGGTGGTTCTACGAGGACCGCCAAACCAGCCTGAAGCGTTACATTGCCGCTGCCGGTGTGCCGGCTGACGAGGTCACGCTAACTGGAGTGACTTATGAAGATATGCGGCCGGGCTGCTTCCGGGCGCCCGAGCGGATCGCCGACATGACCATCAACGGCGTGCAAGCGCAGATGTGCTTCCCCAACTACCCGCGCTTCTGCGGTCAATTGTTTCTGTGGGGCAAGGACAAAGAGCTTGCCCGGCTCTGCGTGGAGGCCTACAACGACTGGATGGTCGAGGAATGGTGCGGGGGCAGCGACGGGCGACTGATCCCGCTGTGCATCGTGCCGTTGTGGGATGTGCAGCTGGCTGCCGCAGAGGTCCGCCGAAACGCGGCCCGCGGAGTTCCGGCGGTGGCCTTCAGCGAGCTGCCGTCGTATCTGGACCTGCCCAGCATCCACTCCGGGTACTGGGATCCGTTCTTTGCGGCGTGCCAAGAGACCGGCACGGTGTTGTCGATGCACATCGGTTCGGGCACCAAGACCCCGAAGACCTCCGACGACGCACCGGAGGCCGTGCAGGGCACCATCATCTTCGGCAACTCCGTCGGCAGCCTGGTCGACTTCCTGTTCTCCGGCGTGCTGCACCGATTCCCGAACCTCAAGCTGCTCTACGCAGAGGCTCAGATCGGCTGGATCCCATATGTTTTGGAGCGCACCGACGACGTCTGGCACACCCACCGCGGCTGGGCCCACGGCCAGGACAACTGTCCCGAGCTGCCGTCGACCTACTACTACCGGCAGGTGTACAGCTGCTTTTTCAAGGACCCGGTCGGGGTCAGCGTGCTGGATCGCGTCGGGGTAGACAACGTGCTGTTCGAAACCGATTACCCGCACCAGGATGGCACCTGGCCGCAGTCACGCGAGGCCGCCGCGCTGCAGTTCGGGCACCTTCCACAGGACCAGATCGACAAGATCGCCCGCGGCAACGCGATCAAGCTGCTCGGTCTCGAGCTGCCCGACATGCCGCTCTGAGAACGGCACGTACCGCACATACCGCAGGCAAAACACAGGAGGAGAGGCGGGCGTGGGTCTGCTCGACGGGAAAGTCGCGCTGGTGACCGGAGGCGGTCACGGCATCGGTCGCGGGCACGCGATGGAGCTGGCCAAGCACGGCGCCAGCGTCGTCGTCAACGACCTGGGGACCTCGGTCCGCGGGGAGGGCGTCAGCACCGCGGCCGAGGAAACCGTGCGCCTGATCGAAAAGGCCGGCGGCGTCGCGGTGGCCAATTACGGCGACGTGTCCGACTTCGCCGCGGCCGGCGAGATGGTGCGTCAGGCCGTCGACACCTACGGTCACCTCGACATCGTGGTCAACAACGCCGGCATAGTGCGCGACGCCGCAATCTGGAACATGTCCGAGCAGGACTTCGACGCCGTCATGCGGGTGCACGTAAAGGGCACCTGGACCATCTGCCACCATGCAGCGCTGCACTGGCGGGCGCGCAACAAGGCCGGCGAGGCCAATGTCAACGGCCGCATCATCAACACCACCTCGGGCGCCGGGCTCGGCGGCAACTTCGGGCAGACCAACTACGCGGCGGCCAAAGGCGCCATCGTCGGGATGACGCTGACGTTGGCGCTGGAGTTGCATCGCGTCGGCGTGACCGCCAACGCCGTCGGGCCGTCGGGCCTGACCCGGATCACCGCGACGATGCCCGGGATGGGCGAATCCTTCGAGCCCGACGAGGTGCCCGAAGATCAGTACCACCCCATGGACCCGGCGAACTCCTCGCCGCTGGTCGCGTGGCTCGCCAGTGATGAGGCGGCGCACGTGACCGGTCAAGTGATCCGCTCGATCGAGGACCGCATCATATGGATGCAGGGCTGGAAGGAGCGCAGAGCCGTTAGTGCGGGCGGAAAGAAGTGGGACGCAAAGAGTCTCGGGACGATTATGTCGACCGAGATCTTCGAAACCCGCCACCCCGGCATGCGTTTCTGACGCTGCTGCGCTGCCTAACCCGCCGCGCCACGAACCATCTCGGTGAGCAGGCGCCGATCCGGCTTGTGGGTACTGTTGAGCGGCAGCTTATCGACCACGAGTAAATCTTCGGGCAGCTTCCACCGCGCCACCCGTCGGTCGAGAAACGCGCGCAGATCGGCCAGGCTCGGCGCGTGCGCAGGTTCGTTGACCGCGATAACGGCGACCCCGATCTCACCCATCGTCGGGTCCGGGCGCGCCACCACCGCGCACGCCGAAACCCCGGGATGGCAGCCCAGTTCGGCCTCCACCTCCGCCGGGTAAACGTTGTAGCCGCCGCGGATATACATCTCCTTGAGGCGACCTTTGAGGGTGAAGGTGCCGTCGTTGTTGCGGGCTGCCAGGTCACCGGTGCGAAGCCATCGACCGTGAAACGCTGCGGCGGTGGCCTGTTCGTCGCGCCAGTAGCCGACCATCGCCGTCGGGGTGGTCAGGCACAGCTCGCCGACCCGTCCGTCAGGCAGCGGCTTCCCGTCGGGGTCGAGGATGCACGCCTGCACCCCGGTCCGGGGCCTGCCGATGCCGCGCAACGCCTCGGCGGGGCGCTCCCCGGACGTGCCGAGACCGACGCCACCGGACTCAGTGGAGGAATAACGCACCAGGTATTGGGCGTCGAATCGCTGTCGCACCGCCTCCACCAGGTCCGGTGATGAGGCGGCGCCGCCGGCGATGACGCGCTGCACACAGGTCAGGTCGAGCTCGTCGATGCCCGGCGTGGCCAGCATCAACGCCAATTGCGGTGGGATAGCGCCGATTTCCGACAGCCGCAGGTCGGCCACCAACTTTAGGTACTCGGCCGCGCGCCACCGCGGCATCACCTGCATGCGCAGGCCGCGGCGCAGATACCACGGCAGCTTGAGCATCGGCCCGACATGAGCCAGGTGGGTCGAGATCACCATGGGTGTGCCCGGCCGATCAGCCCACACCCCACCGGTTTCCAGCGCCATCACCGCTGCTAGTTGTGCCTCGGTGAACATCGCCGCTCGTGGCAGCCCGCTGGTTCCGCTGGTGAACACCAGCGCGGCCAACCGGGCCGGATCGGCAGGCAGAGTGGGCACCTGCGCGGACCCGGCGTGGTCTTCGAGTGCGAGCACCGCGTCCACCGAGTCCAACACCAGCGCGGGATCGGCCAGCTCGACAAGCTTGTTCTGCTCGGCGCTCGCCAGGCCCGAGTTGATGCCGGCAACGGCCGCACCCAGTTTCGCCGCAGCCGCGTAGGCAAGCAGGTATGAGGTCCCACTGGGCAGCCGTAGCGCGATACGGTCACCCGCGCGGACCCCGCTGCGCCACAGCCCCGCAGCGATGCGCTGCGAACGAGAATCCAGCGAGTGGTACGTCAGTGCGCCGTCTTCGGCGACCATCATGGTTACTTCGCCGAAACGCTGTGCTGTCGCGCGTATTTCGGCTACCAGCATCACGCCGCTCAGCCTGCCGAATGCACTGCATCGGTCGACGGCTGTTGGCCGAACGCCCCCGCCGCGCGCAACGCCGTCAGCCGCGCGTCGTCATACGAGCAGACCTTGCGCAGCACGTCGTCGGTGTGTTCGCCGGCCCGCGGCGCCATTTGCGGCACCGGCAGCTGCTCATCGCGGAAGTTGACCGGAAACGGCAGCTCATCGGCGCCGAGCCGGTCGGCGGGGATCCAGTCGAACCGGTCCTCGAACTGCGGATCGGCCGGCAGTGTTGCGGGGGTGTTCACCGGCGCGATCGGGGTGTTGTAGCGGCCACCGAAGTCGACCCATTCGGCGGCCGTGCGAGTCGCGAAGATCTCGCGCAGATGCGACTGCAGTTCGCGGTTACCCCGGGCGTGGTCGGCGTAACGCGATCCCGGCCAGCGCTCGAACAAGTCCATCCGCCCGACACCGTCGCAGAAGTTGCGCCAGAACTCCTGTTCGCTGGCCATGAACAGGACATGGCCGTCCTTACACGCATAGATCTGATAACGCACGCCCTCACGCATGCCGGCCGTCGCCGGTGGTCGCCGCTCATAGTTGTCCGATGCGTTGCCTGTCACCTCGTCCTCGGGGCGCTGGTAGGCGCGGTAAGTTTCAGATCGGTACCAGTCGAACGCCGCCGCGCAGTCGGACTGGGCCAGCTCCAGCTCGGCGCCAACCCCGGTCTCGCGCGCGCGGATCACCGCCGCCAGAATGGCCAGCGCCCCATACAGCGGCGCCGCGTTGATGCCGACCGAAACATGCTCCGGCACATAGGTGAAGCCCTCGTCGTCAACCGCCGGAGTGACGATCCCCGCCCAGGCGTCGTAGGCGATCCCGTGGCTGGGGTAGTCACGGTAGGGGCCGGTGGCGCCGTAGCCCGAAATGGTGGCGAAGACCAGCTTCTCGTTGACTTCGCGCAACACCGTCGGCCCCAGTCCCAATCGTTGCAACGCACCCGGGCGCATCGCCTCCACCACGACATCGGCACTCGCGGCCAGATCCCGGAACACTTGCTTGGCCTCGCCGTTGCGCAGGTCGAGGGCGACGCTGCGCTTGCCACGATTGACATGCAAATGCATCAGCGAAATTCCTTGCACGATAGGCCATGTCATCTGGCGCACATAGTCGCCCGCTGGTGGCTCCACCTTGACGACGTCCGCGCCGAGATCGACCAGGGCGGTGGTGATAGCTGCCGGCCCCAGCATCGACACCTCGACAACTCGCAACCCGTCCAGCGGGGCACGCACCGGCATTCTGTCCTCCTCGGGATGTGTTGGGTCAGGCCTAATCGGTGCCGAAAATGCCGACGAACGACACCATCTCGCCCGGATAGCCGCCAAGGTTGTGCGTCAGCGCTTTGGACCGCTTGCCGTAGGTGGCGATGCGCCGATCCGCCGGAGCCTCCCCACGCAGCTGCAGCCACGCCTCGAAGATCATCCGCAACCCCGACGCCCCGGTCGGATGGCCGAACGACTTGAGCCCGCCGTCGGGGTTGACCGGCATCGCACCGTCGAGGTCGAACGTCCCGGCCAGGACTTCCTTCCAGGCGGTGCCGCGCGCGCACAACCCGAGGTCTTCGGCCAGCACCAGCTCGGTCGGGGTGAAGCAGTCGTGCACTTCGGCCATCGCCAGCTCGGCACGCGGATCGGTGATGCCCGCCTGCCGGTAGGCGTCGGCGGCCGATGCGGCGACTTCGGGGAAGTAGGTGTAATCGTAGGTGGGGTCGGCCAATCCGCTGCCGTTACCCGCGACCAACGACAGCGCCTTGATCAGCAGCGGCTTGTCGGTGTAGCGGTGGGCGTCTTCGGCGCGCACGACGATCGCCGCGGCCGCACCGTCGGCCACGCCCGCGCAGTCGAACACCGACAGCCGCCCGGCGACGGCGGGCATGTTGCAGATCGCGTCGGCGCTGACCTGCTTGCGGAACTGCGCTCGGGGGTTGCGTGCGCCGTTGGCGTGGTTCTTGGCCGCGATGCGGGCGAGCACACCGCGCAGCTCGTCCTCATCGACGCCGTAGCGCTTGGCGTAGGCGGGAACCACCATGGAGAACATCGCCGCCGCGGTCAAGGTGCGCGCCGTGCCGTCGTTGGGTATCGGGAAGGCGTTAAGTCCTTGGTAACCGGAGTCTTTGACCTTTTCCGCGCCGATCGCCATGGCGACGTCATAGGCGCCACTGGCTACGGCGTAGGCGGCCTGGCGCAGCGCTTCTGAGCCGGTGGCGCAGAAGTTCTCGACCCGGGTGACCGGCTTGTCGACCAGACCCAGCGGCCGGGCCACGGTGATGCCGCTCATGCCCGACTGGGCGGTGCCGAACCAGTAAGCGTCGACGTCATCCTTGGTCACCCCGGCGGTGGCGAACGCCTCGCCGGCGGCTTGGCGGATCAAGTCGTCGAGGCCGAGGTCGAAGCGTTCACCGAAATGCGTGCAGCCGACCCCGATGATGGCCACCCGGTCGCGAATTCCGTTGCTGCTCATGCGGATCCCTCCTGCGCTGCGCGCGGCGCGACGTCGCGGATCGGGCGGGCCTTCCAGAAGTAGTTGGCGATGCCGTCGGCCACGAACAGCCTGCGGAAGGTCATTTCGACGCGGGTGCCGATGGCGAGCTCCTCGACGTCCACGTCGGTGAGTTCGACGGGTAGGCGGGTGCCGTCGTCGAAGTCGACAACGGCGAAGACCACCGGCGGGCTGAGGGAGTAGGCCAACTTGTCGACGGTGAAAGTGGTGACGGTGCCGCGCTGCTCGGCCAGCACCCCGGCCGGCCCGACGAGCCCGAACTTCCATTCGGCGTTGCGCACGGCGGCACTGGCTGACGGGCGCGCGGGTTCCGGGCGTCGCGGCGGTTCCACCGTCAGCAAGCCCCGCCAGGTCAGGAATCGTCCGTAGCTGATCGGGGCACCGCCGGCGATCTGAGCGCTCAGCGTGGGCCGGGGCCGGTACGCGGTGATCGCGTCGGTGACCCGCAGAGCGAGCCCCTCTGCGCCGTCGGCCAGGCCCAGAACGACGATCACGTCGCCGGGGCGTGCGCTCTCCAGTGCCGAGGCCAGCAGCAGCAGCGGTTGGGCCACACCGACATTGCCGATGACCGAGCCGAGCCGGTCGGCGACGCGCTCCGGGGCCACCCCGGACTGTTTGGCCGCCGCCGCGCACGCCCGCTCGTGCAGCCCCGCGACGATGAGCTTCGTGACGTCATCAGTGTCGAGGCCGGCCCGCTCGAGCACGCCCTTGAGCGCCTGGCGCGCCAACGGCACATAGCGGGTCTCGCCGAACCGCTCCTCCCACAGCTGTGAGGTGGGTCGGTTCGGCTGGCGCCACCGGTCGACGAACTCCTCGGTCAGCGACGTGCGGGCGATGACCTCGGCCAGCACCGGTGCGCTGGCGTCGTCGCCCACCAGGACCGCAGCGGCCCCATCACCTGCGGTGGATTCGTCGGCGCTGCCGGGCAGTCCGTAGCGCAGGTCGGCGGTGACCACCAGCGTGGGTGGGCTGACCGACAGCGCGGCTGAAAGGGCGCCGAACGCCGAGCGGACACTGCCCAGCGCATCGTAGGCGGCCACGTCGCGGTCGAGTCGCAGCGCGGCGTGCAGCGCGGTGGCGTTTGTTCGGTCCAGATAGGTGGGCGCGGCGGTGGCGAACCAGACCGCAGCCGGTGTCGTCGCACGGTTCGCCAGTGCCCGCCGCGCGGCCTCGACGCCCATCGTGGTGGCGTCCTCATCGTAGCCAGCTACCGCACGGGTGCCGGACCCGCCGTGTGTGCCTGTGACAGAGACGATTTGACTTCGGTCGAGGCGCCGATAGGGGACATAGGTGCCCCAGCCCTGGATGCCGTACACAATGTACATTATATATTTAATGATTATCGCCGGCTAAGGAGGTCGCCATCACCGAGGGATTGAGGCGCGAGCTCGGTGACGACGGGGTGCTTGTCTTGACCCTTGACCGGGCCGAGGTCCACAACGCGTTGACTTGGCCCATCCGCGACGCGCTGGCTGAGCAGCTCGAGCAGGCCAGCGGCGACGCGTTCGTGCGGGCCGTCGTCGTCACCGGCGCCGGCGAGAAAGCCTTTTGCACCGGCGCCGACCTGCGGATGCCGCCCCCGACGCCGACCAAACCGCAAGGCGCCCCCGATCGCGTGCACGGCGACGTCGCGCGCCACATCGCCGCGGGGTGGCAGCGGGTGCTCACCGCGGTGCTGGACTGCGAAAAACCGGTCATTGCTGCGGTCAACGGCACCGCCGCCGGCGCGGGCATGCACCTGGCGTTGGCCGCCGACGTGGTGGTGATGGCCGACACCGCGCGCTTGGTGCCGGTGTTCATCCGGCGCGGCATCGTGCCCGACGGCGGCGGCGCCTACCTGCTGACCCGCCTGGTCGGCCCGCACGTGGCCAAGCACCTGTACCTGTTCGGCGACGACGTGTCGGCGGCCGACGCGCAGCGACTAGGCCTGGTGTTGCAGGTCGTGCCGCACGCCGACACGGTCCCCACCGCGCTGGCGCTGGCGCGGCGCCTGGCCGCCGGGCCCACCCGAACACTGGGTGCCACCAAGCGGCTGATCAACCACGCACTGGAGGTCGACCGCGACACCGCGCTGGCCGAAGAGGCCTGGACGCAGGAGGCCATCATGGCCACGGCCGACTCCCAGGAGGGCGTGCGGGCGTTCGTCGAGCGCCGCGCACCGGTCTTCCGCGGCTGGTGAGCCCATGCGCCCCAACGCAACTGGTGAAAGGCGGAGTGAAGTGATCGAGGTGAGTTCACTTTCGTGCCCGCGGCCGGTGCGATTCTCGGCCCGGTCAGCACCAGCAGGCCAGCACCTCGTCGGTGCTTGTGGTGGTGGCGACCAGACTCAGGCTGTTGCGGATGATTATGTCGCTGTACCCCACCGGCACACCGGCGACCGCGTCGACGGGAAGCACCACCTGGTAGCCCAGATTGACAGCGTCGAACACGGCATTGGGGATCGCCACATTCGTCGACACTCCCACGATGATGAGTGTGCGGCAGCCAAGGTTGCGCAGCAGCCCATCGACGTCTTGGCCGAAGATCGGCGAGAGCCCGTGCAGTCGTGTGGAGGTCAGATCGGAGTCATCGGGGCCGAACTCCTCCAACGGCAGCGCGGCATCGCTGTCCAGCCACTGCTGGTTCGCCTCGCGCGCCACGCTGACGAACAGCCGGGCATTGGTGTTGGCGCCGCGCCCGTCGCGCCGGCGCGCGGCCAGCGCGTGCAGCACGCCGACGTTCGCCGCGCGGGCAGCATGCACCAACCGGGTGACGTTGGCGAGCGCGCCCGAGGTCCGAGCCGCCTCGGCGAGCGCCGGGATCATGCTGTCGGGCCCGACCACGCCGCGCTGGCATTCCTGGGTCAGCAGCACCGTCGTGGCCGGTCTCACGAGTTCACGCAGGTCTGCGGCCATGGCTGCGGCCCTCGCTACCGATCGTAGTCATGTGGTTACACGCGGCGATGTCGTTGTGGGCGTGGACTTTCGCGCGGCGATGTCGGCTTGGACCCTGCGGACGGTTTCGGCGAACTCGGGTTGATTGACCGACCACTCCTGCGCATCCAGTTCCATGGCGAAGGCCTCGTCGAATGACGTTGCAGCCACGGTCGCGCGCAGCGTCTGCTTGGTGCGCCGCACCAACGGCGCCGAGCGCAGGGTGGCCCGTGTCGCCAGGGCCAGGGCGACCGATTCGAGGTCGGCGTCGGGCACACATCGCCAGGCCAACCCGCGGGCTTGCGCCTCGGCGCCGGTCAGCGTGTCTCCGAGCAGGCTCAGCGCCGCGGCGCCCTGGACGCCGACACGCTGCACCAGCCGCCACAGGTGCGCCCCGCCGGGATGGATGCCGACGTCCAGGAACCGTGGGTCGAACCGTGCCGACTCCGCGGCGATGACGACATCACAGGCCAGCGGAAGGTTGACGCCTGCGCCCACCGCCGCACCGGCCACCGCCGCGATCGTCGGTACCGACGCCTCGGTGAGCGCCCGGTACCCGGCATAGGTTTCGGCCAACGGCACGTCTCGTTTGAGCAACCCTTCCAGCGACCCACCGGCGCAGAACACCGGCGGCTCGGCGGTCAGAACGATCGCCGCGGCCCCGTCCGCGATCACGTCGCTGACCGCAGCGGCCAGTTGGTCGCTGAGCTGCTTGGACAGTGCGTTGCGGTGCCGCGGGTCGTTGAGGTGTACACGACCGACACCGGCTACCACCGCGTGCGCCACCAGCTTCGACGAAAGCGCGCCGCTCATCCCAGCGTGATCCGGCGATGATCGAGCAGCCAGCCCTCGGGCGCGCGGACGAACTCGTCGTCGTATTGCCCGACCGAGCGCAGCTGCGGGGCCGTCGTCGTCTGCGCGAAAAACTGAAAATAGGACCTGGCACGCGCGTTGTCGCCGTGCAGGTCTACGGCGACGGTGCCCACCATGTGGCGGGTGGCACTACCTGGGCCGATTTCCCCGGCCGCCCGCCGCTCATGGCTACCGGCGATGATGTCGGCGCGGCCGCGCCGCGGCGCTCCGGGCATGTTCCAGCGGGCGTCGCTGGTGAAACACCGTCCGTATTGCCTGGCGTCGCCGGTGTCGGCCAGGTGCGCAATCCGCGCGATCAGGTTACGGATCTCAGCATCATCAAGCGCCACAGAATCTTTCGGTCTAACGGCTGTCACGTTCGTTGACTCCGCCCCCTCGTCCCGTCGCAGCAACGATCACTATATAGTGCGTACTATGTCATATAAAGTATGCATTGCCTGACGTGGGTAGGCGCTGACGCAGGCCCACGACCAGGGCGTGCGGATCGTGTCGGTGCCGGTGGGTTTAGCGCGTTAGGGGACAGAGCTGCCACAGCCCCTACGACGGTGACCCCCGAGGTTTCGAACAGAAGGAGCCAGATCATGAAAGTCCACGTGGATCCGCAGCGCTGCCGCGGCCATGCCCGGTGCATCGCGCTGGCCCCTGAGGCGTTTCATTTCCTCGACCTTGAGGACCGCGCCGAGGCCGACCCTGACGCGGTGAACCGCGTCGACGCCGCGGTGCTGCTCGAAGCCGAACAGGAATGCCCGGAGCGGGCGATCACCGTGGAACGGGAAGGGGCCAAGTCGTGACCGGAGTGGAGTCGTCGAAGGAGGATCTGGCGACACAGCTCGACCAGCACTCAGACTATTTCCGGGAGAACGTGTACGACATCTATAAGCAGCTGCGTACACAGTGCCCGATGGTGCACTCCGAAAAGTGGGGTGGTTTCTGGGCTTTCCTGGATTACCAGGACGTCTATGATGCCGAGCAGGTCGCCGAAATCTTCAGCTCCGGGGCGGGCAAGGAGGTGCCGGGGGTCGAAGGAAGTCTCCCGTTCATTCCAATCGACTACGACCCGCCGCTGGTCCAGGACTACCGCAAAATCGCGCTGCCGTTCTTCTCACCCGGTGCCGCCAAGGCGCTGGAGCCGACCTTTCGGCGGTTGGCCACCGAGCTGATCGATGAGTTCATCGAGTCCGGCGAGGCCGACATCATCGGGCAGCTGACTACTCCACTCCCGGCGCGCTGGATTCTGCAGATGCTGGGGTTCGATGAAAGCAACTGGCCGGAATGGGTGGAACTGATTCACTCCACGGTGCACGACCTGGCCCTCGACCCGGAGAAGAGCGGGGCGGCCGCAGCCCAGATCTATGCCAACATCAGCACCGAGATTCAAAAGCGGCGCACCGAGCGCTGCGGCGACGACCTGCTGAGCACGGTGATGCAGGCCAAGGTCAACGGTGAGGGACTCGACGACATGCAGGTCCTCGGCTACGCGTTCTTGATGCTGCTGGGTGGCATGGACACCACGAGCGGCCTGACCGGCAACGCGCTGGTGCGCCTGGAGGAACAACCCGAGCTTCGGCAGCGGCTGATCAACGAGCCCGAGCTGCTGCCCAAGGCCACCGAGGAGTTCCTCCGCCACGACACTCCCACGCAGGGTCTGCCGCGCATCGTCACCAAGGACTGTGAGTTCAACGGGCAGCGCTTCGCCGAGGGTGACAGGGTGCTGTTGATGTTCGCCGCCGCCAATCGCGACCCCAAAATGTTCGAGGATCCTGACCGGATCGATTTCGACCGGATAGGCAACCGGCACTTGGCTTTTGGTGCCGGTCCGCATCGCTGCATGGGCTCCAACCACGCCCGGATGATGTTCCAGGTGATGATGTCGGAGATCTTGACCCGTATGCCGGACTACACGATCAGCGGCGAGGTCGAACGGTTCGCTGACGCCGGCTCGGTATATGCCGTGCGCCGCTTGCCCATCCGGTTCACCCCCGGGCCCCGGGTTGGGGGCGACGGCGCGCCGGCTGCCGCCGGCACCGCGGCGGACACGACGCGTGAGGTGCGCGCCAACGTCGGGAAGGCCTAACCATGGGTGAAGTCCGCATGCTCATCGACGGTGAACTCGCCGAGGCAGGGTCAGGCAAGCGGTTCGCCAACGTCAACCCGGCCACCGAGGAGGTCCTCGGCGAGGTCACCGACGCCGACGCCGACGACATGACCCGCGCCATCGGTGCGGCGCGACGCGCGTTCGACGACACCGACTGGTCGACCAACAGGGCGTTGCGCAAACGCTGCCTGCAGCAGTTGCAGGACGCCTTGGTGTCCGAACAGGAGCAGCTGCGCCAGGAACTCGTCGAAGAGACCGGCACTCCGGTCATGATGACCTACGGCGCCCAACTGGATTGGCCGCTGGCCGATGCGCTGAGCTGGCCGATGGAGTACATCGATGAGTTCGAGTGGGAGCGCGACCTGCCGGTCAGCAATCAGGTCGGACTGCCGAGCCGACGCGGGGTGTACAAGGAGGCGATCGGGGTCATCGGCGCCATCGTTCCGTGGAATTTCCCCGTCGAGGTGACGCTGAACAAGCTGGGCCCGATCCTGGCCACGGGCAACACCTGCGTGCTGAAACCGGCGCCCGACACTCCTTTCAACGCAACGCGTCTCGGGCGCCTGGTGGCTGAGCACACCGACATTCCCGCCGGGGTGCTCAACGTCATACCGTCCTCAGACCATCTCGTCGGCGAGGTGCTCACCCTCGACCCGCGCGTCGACATGATCTCGTTCACCGGCTCGACCGCCACCGGCAAGCGCATCTCGGAGAAGGGCGCCAAGACGCTCAAGCGGGTGTTCCTCGAGCTTGGCGGTAAGTCGGCGATGATCGTGCTCGACGATGCCGATCTGGGCGCGGTGCTGGCCGCAGCGCCGATGATGGCGTGCACCCACGCCGGGCAGGGCTGCGCAATCCAGACCCGCGTGCTGGTGCCGCGCCGGCACTACGACGAGGTCGTCCAGATCCTCATGGCCGGCTTCCAGACGGTGCCCTACGGCGACCCCACCGACCCGGCGAACATCAGCGGCCCGCAGGTCAGTCGCAAGCAGCAGGAGCGGGTCCTGGGTTACATCGAGAAAGGCAGGGCCGAAGGCGCCGAGGTCGTGGTTGGTGGCGGGCGTCCCGCCCATCTGCCCAAGGGGTTTTTCGTCGAGCCCACGTTGTTCGTCAACGTCGACAACAAGATGACCATCGCCCAGGAGGAGATCTTCGGTCCGGTGCAGGTCGTCATCCCCTTCGACGACGACGAGGACGCGATCCGGATCGCCAACGACTCCGCTTACGGCCTGTCGGGTGGGGTGTTCTCCGCCGACGAGGAGCGTGCGACCGGCGTCGCGCGCCGGATCCGCACCGGGTCGATCGGAGTCAACGGTGGCATGTGGTACGGAGCCGATTCGCCGTATGGCGGTTACAAACAGAGCGGCATCGGACGCCAGTGCGGCCGTGAGGGTTTCGAGCAGCACCTCGAAACCAAGGCGATCGCCTGGATGTCGGCCTAGCCGAGATCAGCGGGTGTCGTGACGTCTGACGTCGGCCCTGACCCAGACGCGGGCTGGTTCGAGATGCGCGAGCAGAGGACCGCCGGGATGCAACCGATGTGGCCCGCGCCCGTGCCCGGCGACCACGCGCCCCCACGTTTGCGTCCTTGATGTTCAAGGGCGCGGAAGTGTGTCGACCGCGGCTTCGGCGATCGAGCGCAGCGACTGCCTGCCCACGCTGCCCTTGCCCAGGGCTTCGATGCCGCGTAGGACGGCCAGTAGCAGCCGGGCGTGTCGACGCGCGTCGGCGGCGGGGTCGATGTCGCCATGTCGCTGAGCCTGTTGGATGCATTCGACCAGAGCGTCTTCAAGGGCTTTGAAGGTCCGGCGGGCCCGAAGGGCGACGGCGGGGTCCTGGCCGGCCAGCTCGGCGGTGCCATTCGCGAGCAGGCAGCCGAGGTGGTCGGTGTCGCGCGCGGTAGCTCTGGCGACAGCCAGGACATGTGCACGTAATCGGGCGTATGCGCCCTCGTCCGGCCCAGTCAGCGACCGTACCGTCGCCTCGGTTACCTCCGCGCAGTACCGATCGAACACGCGCAGGTAGAGCTGACGCTTATCGCCGAAGGCTCCATAGAGGCTGCCCTTGCCCAGCCCTGTCGCCGCCGCGATGTCGTCGATGCTCGTGCCGGCGAACCCGGTGGGCCAGAACCGGTCTCGAGCGCGCCGTAGCACCGTCGTCTCGTCGAAGCCGCGCGGTCTTGCCATGCAGATCAGTCTACACAATTCTTGACGCAACAGTCCAGAACAACTAGTGTTCTGGACGAATAAGTCAAGAACTGTCGCAAGGAAGGAATAACATGTCAAAAGCTCTGCAAGGCAAGGTCGCCCTTGTCACAGGTGGTTCCCGAGGACTGGGCGCCGCCACCGCACGGTCCCTGGCCGACGCAGGCGCGGACGTCGCGATCACCTACACCGCCTCTGCCGACAAGGCCGCCGCGGTGGTCAAGCAGCTGGAGGACACGGGTGTGCGGGCCGCGGCTTTCCAGGCTGACCAGGCGGACACGGCACGAGCCCCGCAGTTGATCGAGGACGTGGTCGCCCGGTTCGGCGGGCTGGACATCCTGGTCAACAACGCCGCCATCGGGGTGGAGTCGGGCAAGACCATCGACGATCCCAGCATCGACACCGCCGAGCTCGACCGGATGCATGCCACCAACTACACCGGCGTAATCGCGACCATCCGCGCGGCCGCGAAGGTACTGCGGGACAACGGCCGGATCGTCAACATCGGCTCGGGCATCGGTTCCCGCGCCGGGAGCCCCGGCTTCACCGACTACGCCGCCACGAAGGCAGGTCTGATCGGTTACACCAAGGGCGCGGCACGCGACTTGGCGCAGCGAGGCATCACCGTCAACATCGTGCAAGCCGGACTCATGCAGACCTCTATGGAGCCGCCGAGCCCGGAGGCCCTCAAGGTCATGGTGTCGGCCCTGGCCATCCAGCGGGTCAGTGACCCGGCCGAGACAGCGCCGGTCATCGCGTTTCTGGCCAGCCCAGCCGCGTCGTACATCACCGGCGCCGTGATCGATTCCAACGGCGGGTACACCGCCTGACTGCGGGTAGGAGCCACCTTCGTCGTCGGTCGGCGGACCGACTACAGCGAACGCCGGCCGGCATCAACAGAATTCACGTCGTCGTTGTTCCGGCCGCATGAACAAGGCGTTGAGGTGCTGAACACCGCCCGGGCTCACCGCACCTCAGCCGCGACTTGACGAGTTACACCCCTGGGATGTCGCTAGCCGAGATCAGCCACGCCCGAGCTGTACAAGGCGGTGCAATCGGCACCACCACCTCGACCACGAGGCAAAGACCGCCTAGTGAATGCGTGTGCATAATGAGTGGTCAACCGCATTGGGAGGTGACCCATCGCCGCGCGGAGGCCAGCTCCACCCGACCATGTCCGCACTCGAGATCCCGAACGCAGGAACCGGATCTTGGTTGCGGCTGCGGATCTGGTCGCCCACAGAGGCTTTCACGCCGTAACGGTGGCCGAGATCGGCGCCGCCGCGGGCATCACCGGCTCTGGCGTGTATCGGCACTTCGAAGGCAAGTCGGCGGTACTTGTCGCGTTGTTCGACCGGATCATCGACGACCTACTGCGCGACGAGGCGGAAATCCTGGCGTCCGGAACCGATCTGAGCGCCGCGTTGGACCAGCTTATCGCCGGCCAAGTCGAATTCGTCGTCGGTGATCGTGAGCTCGCCCAGGTCTACTACAGCGAAATCAACAATCTGCCCGACGACGACCGTCGCCGGCTGCGCCGAAAACAGCGGTTGTACCTCGAAGAGTGGGTGCACCTGATCAGCGAGTTGCGCGGGGACCTGTCCGACGCTGACGCACGCACCATCGTGCATGCTGCGGTCGGTGCGATCCAATCACCGCTATTCCACAACACGGGCCTGGCGGCGGACAGGTTGCGCGAGCTGCTCACCGCGGCCGCGCGCGCGATTTTGGGCTCCGGCCACCAGCGGCGTACGGCTACTCGGTAGGCGGCCCGCGTACTGGCCCGGTGCTCGATACCGATGAACGCGCTGCGTTGGAACGCCTGCGCCATGTTGATCGGCGCTTGCTTACCCCGTTGCGTCCATCGCCGGGGTGCCGAACTCAGTCGACCTGCAGTATCGTTGCGGTGCGGCTGGCGCTGACCAATGCTGTGCGGGCACCTGCGATTTGATTGATCGCGGTGCCGCGCAGCTGACGAACCGCTTCCAGAGTCAGATTCAGTCCGTGAATGTAGCCTTCGCCAATCAGCCCGCCGTTGGTGTTGCACGGCAGTTGACCGTCTGGTCCGAGTTGCCCATCGGCGACGAAGTCCTTGGCCTCACCGAAGCCGCAAAATCCCAGGCCCTCAAGCTGCATCAGCAGCATCGGCGAAAACGCATCGTAGATCAACGCAACATCGATATCGTCACGCGTCACACCGCAGCCTTCGAACAACGAACGGGCAACGGCGACCGAGCTATCCATGATCGCCAGGTTCGGGGTGTAGTGATCGGTGGCGATCTCCTCCTCAAACAGTCCCGCGCTGGCGACTGCGGCAATTCGCACGTGCGCCAAGGTATCGGCGGCTCGATCGGCGCGGGTGATGACCAACGCCGCGGAGCCGTCGGTCTCCTGGCAACAGTCGAAGAGCCGGATACCCGGCTCGGCCACCCAGCGCGACGCCTGATGGTCTTCCAATGTGATCGGACGGCCGTAAAAGTGGGAGTTCGGATTGGCCGCCGCATAGTCACGGAACTGGACCACTGCCCTGCCGAAATCCTTGCTGGTCGCCCCTGAATCGTGCATATACCTCGTGACGTTGAGGGCCATCCACGACGCCGGTGTGAAGATGCCGTAGGGCATGCACCACTGGGCGGCCGTCGTACCGGCGTGATTGAAGCCCGCTTGCGGCCTCGCGTCGGCTCGACCGAATCTTCCGCCCGACCGCGCCTTGATCGCGCGGTAGGCGACGACGACGTCGGCGGCACCCGAGGCCACCGCGGCCGCCGCGTGTTGCACTACGCCCTGCGATCCTCCCCCACCGTACGGAACGCGGCTCGACCATTTGATCTCCCGGAAGCCGATGGCACGGGCCAGTTCCGTCTCCTCCACCGGATCAACGGTGTAGCTGACCAGTCCGTCGACGTCGCCAGGAAGGAGTCCGCAGTCGGCCAAGGCGGACGTGATCGACTCGCAGGCCAACTGGGTCTCGCTTCGACCGGCCGCCTTGGAGTACTCCGTCTGGCCGATCCCCACAATCGCCGTCCCATCGGCGAACTCCGCGCTCACGACTCCCGCCGGGGTTCGAACACAGGCAAGGCCATCTCGTCGTCAATCTCGACGAATGTCACCGCAAGCGCCATTCCGATAGCGAGGTCGTTCGGATCGATGTTGACGACATTGGTCACGAACCTCAGACCCTCCTCGAGTTCGACGACAGCAGCCGCGAGCGGGTAGGTGAACGCCGGGTGCTGGGGGTAATGAAGGAGGGCGTAACTGTAGAGCGTCCCCCGCCCCGATAACTCGACCCATTCGTGGTCCAGCGATCGACAATGGGGGCACATCGGTCGTGGAGGATGGTGTAGCTGACTGCAGCCGTTACAGCGCTGAGCAACGAACCGGCGCTGCGACGCGGCGATCCAAAATCCCTCGTTGTCATCGGTGACAACCGGAGCAGGGCGCGGCAACATGTTCACGCCTACATAGTAATCACTATGTTCGCGGTCCGCTGCATCCACTCCGGTGCCGCCGGGTTTTCGGCCGCGTCACATAGCAATTACTATGCGAAAAATCTAACACGCACGTGCGATGCATCCGGGAGTAGCCGACGACGGTTGACGTATGCGAATCGGACGGCGATGATGCTGCTGGCATAGCAGCCGCTATTGTTTCGGCGATCAGGCTTACAGGAGTAAATGTGCGGGTGCGTCGGTTGAACAGGGTCGAACTGCTGCTGCCGGCAGAGGACATTCCGGACGCAGCGCAGGTTTTCAATGATGCTCTGGGAGGCCATCTCCCTGAGCCTGAGGACCTGGACGACGTGAAAGTGCGTACCACGACCGACTTCGCGATGGGTATCGAGCTGTTCGGGCCCCTGGACGACACAAGCCCATTAGCAGGGGTTTTCGACAGGAAGCCGCGACGCGGCTCCATCGGCCCGATCGTCTGGGAGGTGGAAGACCTTGATGCGACCCGCGCTTTTGTCGAAAGTCAGGGCTACGGTGTTGTCTACGAGTTCGGCTCGCCCGGCCAGCGCCAGATCCATCTTGACGAGGACCAGCTGTTTGGATTCGGGCTTACCTTCACCGAGCAAAGCCGCGAGGATGCGGGCTCGCCACTGAATTTCGGAGCCAAGTTTCAGCGAGTCGAATTGATGCTCGACGGTGAGCACATAGAGTCCGCACGCGAGGCATTCGCTGAGCTGTTGGGCGCGTCATTCTCACCGACGCGTCATTACCCGGGGCCCGACATTCTGTCATCGACCGACGATTTCGTGGGGCTCGAGCTTCTGGCGCCCGCGTCGGCGACAAGCCAGATCGCGCCCCTGTTCCAAGCCAAAGGTCGGGGTGGAATCGGACCGCTGGTGTGGAAGGTCGACGATCTCGACGAGGCCACCAAAGCAATCGTCGACCGGGGCTACGGGGTTCAGTATGAATTCGGTGAGCCAGGGGGGCGGCAAGTGCATTTCGACGCCGCGCAGTTCTTCGGATTCGGCGTCACGATCACAGAACGTGAGCCAGGTCAACACCTTTAGCCAAATTCACCCGCAAATGCCCAAGGCAGCGGCACGGGTGTCGAATCGGTGAAACGGCGGACGATCTCTGCACCAACGGTTTTGGGCTCTCCGACGATCGTTATGGTCGAAGCGCTCATCGTCGACCAGTCCGGTCATGGTGTCCCAGTCGCCGGTCTTGGACAGCCGCGATCGCATTTGCCGTTGTCAGCGAGTTAGTTATTGCTCATTTACTAACTTATCAGCCCGGATCATCGTGATCCGTGCGCTGTCAAAGGGCTCCACTCATGGCCTTGCGCGTTGCACTGTCTGCGCGACGCAGGCTGTGTGGGAAGCGATATATGCGATGTTACTTAGGATAAGCGCTGTACCTTCGACAGCTGGGCGCCCGGTGCCGCGCCAGCTAATCGAGGTGATTCTCACCGTCCCCTTCCGGTCAGGTCCGCGTTCGTTTAGTGTATATAGATTCACTAATCGTGTTCGTTTCCAGTTTGACCTCAAAGGACGGCAATGACAGTCCTGACATCGGAGGTGGACGTCACCTCCGAGACCTATCTGAAGAACCACGAGGTACAGTCCGCCGCGGTGGCCGCACTCAATGAGCAGCTACAGCTCGTGGCCGCCGGTGGCGGAGACCGATATGTCAAGCGCCACCACGACCGCGGCCGGCTGCTGGCGCGTGAACGCATCGAGTTGCTCGTGGACCGCGACGCACCATTCATGGAGCTTTCGGCGCTGGCCGCCTGGGGTACAGAGTTCAATGTCGGCGCCGCGATTGTCGCCGGCGTCGGGGTGATCAGCGATGTCGAGTGCATGATCATCGCCCACGATCCGACGGTGCGCGGCGGCACCATGAACCCCTACACCCTGCGCAAAAACCTGCGCGCACTGGAGATCGCGCGCGTCAACCGCCTGCCGGTGGTGTATCTGGTCGAGTCCGGGGGCGCCGATCTGCCCACCCAGTCAGACCTTTTCGTCCACGCCGGCAAGATCTTTCACGACCTGACCGAGCTGTCGGCGATGGGCATCCCCAGCATCGCGCTGGTCTTCGGCAACTCCACCGCCGGCGGCGCCTACGTGCCCGGCATGTGCGACTACGCGGTACTGGTGGATAAACAGGCCAAGGTGTTTCTCGGCGGGCCGCCGCTGGTGAAGATGGCCACCGGCGAGGACGCCGACGACGAGGCGCTCGGCGGTGCCGACATGCACACCCGCGTCTCAGGCCTTGGCGACTACTTCGCAATCGACGAAGTCGACGCGATCCGCATCGGTCGCGATATCGTCGCGCACCTCAACTGGCGCAAGCTCGGTCCCGGCCCCAGCCAGCCCGCCGACGAGCCGCTCTACGACGCCGAGGAACTGCTGGGCATCGCTTCGGGCGACTCGCGCGTCCCGTTCGACCCACGCGAAGTCATCGCCCGCGTCGTCGATGGATCCCGGTTCTCTGAATACAAACCGCGCTGGGGCACCAGCATCGCCACCGGTTGGGCCCGCATCCACGGCTTCCCCGTCGGCATCCTGGCCAACACCCGAGGGGTGCTGTTCAGCGAGGAGTCAAAGAAGGCAACCGAATTCATTCTGCTGGCCAACCAGACCGACACCCCGTTGATCTTCTTGCAGAACGTTACCGGCTACATGGTCGGCACCACATACGAGCAGGGCGGCATCATCAAAGACGGCGCCAAGATGATCAACGCCGTGACCAACAGCACCGTGCCGCACATCACGATCAACATGGGTGGCTCCTTCGGCGCGGGCAACTACGGCATGTCTGGGCGGGCCTACGACCCGCGGTTCATGTTCAGCTGGGTCAACGCCAAGCTCGCGGTGATGGGTGCCGCGCAGCTGGCGGGCGTGCTGTCCATCGTGGGCAAGGCAGCCGCCGCGGCCGCCGGGCGCGAATTCGACCACGGGGCCGATGCCAAGCGCACCGCCGAAATCGAGGAGCAGATCGAACGTGAATCGCACGCGTTCTTCGTCTCCGCGCGTATCTACGACGACGGCGTGATCGACCCCCGCGACACCCGCTCGGTGCTCGCCATGGCGCTGTCGGCCGCCCACTCCAACGTTGTTGCAGGGCGCCGCGGTTTCGGCGTCTTCAGGATGTGAAATCGTGATCACCAAACTGCTCGTCGCCAACCGCGGTGAAATCGCCGCGCGCATCATCCGCACCGCACACGCGATGGACATCACCACCGTCGCGCTGTTCTCCGACGCCGACCAGGACGCCCCCTACGTGGCGCAGGCCGACGAGTCCGTGCACCTGCGCGGCACGGCGTCCGCCGACACCTACCTACGCTCAGATCTGGTGCTGGCCGCTGCCGCCCGCACCGGCGCCGACGCCGTACACCCCGGCTACGGTTTCCTTTCGGAGAACGCTGATTTCGCGCGCGCCTGCGCGCACGCGGGCGTGGTGTTCGTCGGGCCTAGCCCACAGGCCATCGAGGCGATGGGATCGAAGATCGCGGCCAAAGAGATGATGCGGGCCGCGGGGGTACCCGTGCTGCCCGGTGCGACCGTGGGATCCGAGCGGCACGAGGACCCCGAAGCGTTGCGCGCGGCGGCCGGCGTCATCGGCTACCCGATTCTGGTCAAAGCCGCGTTCGGCGGCGGTGGCCGCGGCATGCGAATTGTGCGCGACGAAGCACATCTGATCGAAGCCGTCACCAGCGCGCACAGCGAAGCCGCCTCGGCGTTCGGTGACGGCACCGTCTTCTTGGAGAAGTTCGTCGAGGCGCCCCGCCACATCGAAGTGCAGATCTTCGGCGACAGCCGCGGGACCGTCGTGCACCTGGGGGAGCGGGAATGCTCAATCCAGCGCCGCTATCAGAAGATCATCGAGGAGGCTCCGTCGACGGCCGTCGACGAGGCGCTGCGCGACGAGCTGGGCCGCGCCGCGGTGGCCGCCGGCAAGGCGCTGTCCTATGAGGGTGCGGGCACCGTCGAATTCGTCATGGCCCAGGACGGTTCGTTCTACTTCCTGGAAGTCAACACCCGGCTGCAGGTCGAACACCCCGTCACCGAACTGGTGACCGGCATCGACTTGGTCCGCGCGCAACTGCTCGTCGCCTCCGGTGCACCGCTGCCGCCCGAGATGCTGGACAGTACCTCCACCGGGCACGCCATCGAGGCCCGGCTGTATGCCGAAGACGTTGCGGCCGGGTTCATTCCCGTGTCGGGAACCCTGACGACGCTGGAATTCCCGCAGTTCGACGGCATCCGCGTAGACGCCGGATTCACCTCCGGCTCGCACGTCAGCACCTTCTACGACCCGATGCTGGCCAAGGTCATCGGCTACGGCGCGACCCGCGATGAGGCCTGCAGCCGGCTCGCGCGCGCGTTGCGTGACACCCGGGTGCACGGCGTGACCACCAACCGCGACCTGTTGGTCGGGATTCTCGGTGAGGCCGAATTCCGTTCCGGCGCCATCGATACCGGATATCTCGAACGACACGACCCTGCTCAGTTGACGGCTCCTCGGAGCAGCGGGACCGCGGTGCGCAACCACGCCCTGGTGGCCGCGCTGGCCGCCCAGGCGGCCCGGCGCGCGCAGACCGCGGTGCTGCCCGGCTTGCCGTCGGGCTGGCGCACCCTGCCCAGCCAGGACCAGACGGTGTCGTATGCGCTCGGCGAGGACACTGTCGACGTCAGCTACCGATTTGACCGGGGTCGGCTGAGCGCGGCAGTGAACGGCGAATCGCGCGAGGTACGGATCCTGAACGCCTCGGCCACGCTGGTCGACGCCGAGATCGACGGCGTGCGCCGCCGCTATGCGGTGACACGCTGCGGCGCAACGCAGTACATCGACAGCGCGCTGGGTTCGACCACCTTGGTCGAGGTCGAGCGATTCCCCGACCCCACCGCATCGATCGAAGTCGGCTCGCTGCTGGCCCCGATGCCCGGCACCGTCGTGCGCGTGGCGGCCGGCGAAGGCGACGCGGTCGCGGCGGGCACGCCGATCGTGGTGCTGGAGGCCATGAAGATGGAGCACACCGTACGAGCCCCGGCCGACGGAGTCGTCACCTCGATTCCGGTCACTCAAGGCCAGCAGGTCGATTCGGGCGCGGTGCTGGCCGTCGTGCAAGGCGAACAGCAGTGAGCGTCAGCTACCAGGTCCGCAACGGCGTCGCCTGGCTGACCATCGAGCGGCCCGAAGCGCGCAACGCGCTGAACAAGGCGGTGCGCGATGGCTTGTTCGACGGCGTCCGCACCTTCAACGCCGACGACACCGCCAAGGTCCTGGTGCTCACCGGTGCCGGCGACAAGGCGTTCTGCGCGGGCGGTGATCTCAAGGAGATGTCCGAAGACGGGCTGACCATCCCGCCGGTCGACTTCATCCCGCAGTTCGGCCGCAACATCACGGTGGACAAACCGACGATCGCCGCGATCAATGGGGTGGCCTTCGCCGGCGGTTTCCTGTTGGCCCAGATCTGCGATCTGTGCGTGGCCGCCACCACGGCGAAGTTCGGGATCACCGAGGTCAAGGTGGGACGAGGCTCCCCCTGGGCCGCGCCGCTTCCACTGATGATTCCGCGGCGCATCGTGATGGAACTCGTGCTCACCGGCGCGCCGCTGTCGGCCGCGCGCGCCTACGAGATCGGGTTCGTCAACCGCCTCGCCGAGCCCGACGAACTCGTCGAGGTCACCCAGGCGCTGGCCGAGCAGATCGCCGCCAACGCGCCACTGTCGGTGACCGCCGGCAAGCAGACCGCCGTCCTGACCGCCGAGCATCCGCTCAGCGAGGCCTACGACCTCGCCGAAACCCTCTGGGCGCCGGTCTATCTCAGCGACGACGCCCAGGAGGGCCCGCGTGCGTTCAAAGAGGGACGCTCCCCGCAATGGACAGGAGCCTGATGGGCCTGGACTACCCCGGTCTGCTCGCCGATCTGCAGCACGAGTCCGACCGGTTGATCGAGCACCTGAGCGGCCTGGCCTACGAACGGTGGGGGCTGGCGACGCCCGCCGCCGGGTGGAGCATCCAGGACCAGGTCTCGCACCTGGCGTTCTTCGACGACGCCGCCCGGCTGGCGATGACGACGCCCGACGAGTTCCGCGGTCTGGCCGATGCATTGACCACCGGCGGCATGGACTTCCCCGACCGGATCGCCATGCAGCACCGCATCCTCACCCCCGAGGCCTTGCTGGGCTGGTTCACCGATGCGCGGCGAAACCTGCAGAGCGAATTCGCCGGCGAGGAGCCCCGCCGGCGCCTGCCGTGGTTCGGTCCCGACATGAGTGTGGCGTCCTCGGCGACCGCGCGACTGATGGAGACCTGGGCACACGGTCATGACATCTACGAGGCCCTGGGGGTCGAGCATCCACTCAGCCCCGGGCTGCGCAACGTTGCCCACCTGGGCGTGACGACGTTCGGATTCGCGCACACGATCAACGGGCTCGAGGTCCCGGGCGAGTCGGTGCGCATCGAACTGGTTTCCCCCGACGGGGACAGCTGGACCTGGGGCCCGGAAGATGCCGCCAACCGGGTTAGCGGTCCGGCGCTGGACTTCGCGCTTACCGTGACCCAGCGCCGGCACTGGACCCAGACCGCGCTGCAGGCCCAGGGGACGGTCGCATCGCGATGGCTCGACATCGCCCAAGCGTTCGCCGGGGCGCCGACGCAGCGGGCGCCACGTTAATGAAGCGCCCGGTACGCATCGCCAACACCTCGGCGTTCTACGGTGACCGGCTGGCGGCCATGCGTGAGCTAATCGCCGCCGCCGACGTCGACGTCATCACCGGGGACTACCTGGCCGAGCTGACCATGCTGATCCTCTGGAAAGCCAAGCAGAAGGATCCCGAAAGCGGTTACGCCCGAACCTTTCTCACCCAATTCAAACAGGTCGTCAACGAGTGCGCGGCACGTGGGGTCAAAGTGATCACCAATGCCGGCGGGCTCAACCCGGCGGGAATGGCAGAGGCGGTGCGCGCCGTCATCGCCGACGCCGGTGTGTCATTAAGCGTCGCGTACGTCTTCGGCGACGACCTGATGCCACAACTTGCCGCGCTGCGCGCCGCCGGAACGCCGTTCACCCACCTCGACAGCGGTGCCGACCTTTGCACTGCCGGCGCTGATCCGGTGTCGGCCAACGCGTATCTGGGCGGCTGGGGCATCGCGAGCGCGCTGGCCGGCGGCGCCGACATCGTCATCACCGGCCGGGTCACCGACGCCGCGCTGGTCGTGGGCGCCGGTGCCTGGTGGCACGACTGGTCGCGCACCGACTACGACGCGCTAGCCGGCGCGGTGGCCGCCGGGCATATCATCGAATGCGGCCCGCAGGCCACCGGCGGCAACTACTCGCAGCTGGCCGAGACCGCCGACCGGCGTTACCCCGGCTCGCCGATCGCCGAACTCGCCCACGACGGCAGCTTCCTCATCACCAAACCCGATGACACCGGGGGACTGGTGTCGCCGGGAACGGTGATCGCCCAACTCCTGTACGAGGTCGATGCACCCGCTTATGTCAACCCCGATGTCGTCGCCCACTTTGACACCCTGGCCGTCGAGCAGGACGGAACGGACCGGGTCCGGATCAGCGGCGCCACCGGCAGCCCGCCGCCGGCCACGCTCAAGGTGGCGATGAACTACCTCGGCGGCTACCGCAACACCATGACCATGGTGCTGACCGGGCTGAACATCGAGGACAAGGCCGCCTGGGCGGTCGATGAACTGTTCACCATCCTTGGCGGCCAAGACAGCTTCGACGCCGTCGACCTGCAGCTGCTGCGCTACGACAAACCCGATCCGGCCTCGCTGGTCGACGCCACTGCGCACCTTCGGGTGACCGTCAAGGACCGCGACAGAGCGAAGGTGGACCGCGCGTTCTCCGATGCCGTCATCGAACTGGCTGTCGCCGGGTACCCGGGCTTTCACACCACCACTCCGCCGACGTCGGCAAGCGGATTCGGTGTCTACTGGCCTACCATCGTGCCCGCGGACGCGGTCACCCACACCGTCATGCACGCCAATGGCACCGCCGAAACCATCCCGCACAGCCCCGAAGTCGCACAATTACCCGCCGGGCCGACCGGGCCTGCGCAATCCGTCATCGCCGATTTCGGGCCGACCAGCCGCAGTCCGTTGGGCAGTGTGATCGCCGCGAGGTCCGGTGACAAGGGTGGCAACGCCAACGTCGGTTTGTGGACGGACACCGACGAGCGGTGGGACTGGCTACGGTCGCATCTGACTATCGAACGCTTCACGCAGCTGGTGCCCGAAGCCGCCGGACTACCGGTGCGCCGCTACGAATTTCCCAACCTCAAGGCGCTGAACTTCGTCATTGTCGGGTTCCTCGGCGAGGGTGTCGCGTCGTGCACCAGCACCGACCCGCAAGCCAAGGGGCTCGGCGAGTACGTCCGAGCTCTGCACACCGATATCCCAGAAATGCTGAAGACATAGTGGGCTTCTCAGAACCCACCGGGCATCGCGGCCTTCGCTCGGCGATCGGAGCGGTCAGCCGGGAGATGATCATCAACTACGTGGCGCAACACAGTGTGTCGCTACCCCGGTCCTACTAGTGGCATGGCGGCTTACATGGGTGCCGTCGAGTTGGCCTGGAAGCTGGCCGATAGCGTCCACGAATACCTCCTGACCCTGGAACGACACCGGGTCTATGCGGCGCTGGGCAGCGGTGACACAGACAGGGCGATCATCGACCTGATCTCGGTTGCGGCGCGCGAGCGGATTATGCTGCCGCGCATAGTGATCGCTGGGCTCCAGCTTTGGCACACCGCGCACGACGATCTCGATGCACATCTTGGCTGGGTCATCTCGTCGATACCCATCGCGCCCGAGCAACATCTCGCAGCGGCAGACAAGAAGATCACCTATCTGTCGACCACCAGGGGCTATCGGCGTACCGAGTCCAACCGGCCCGCCGACGGTTCAACATGAACGATCACCGGCCAGCGGCGCCGACCCCAGGCCGCCCACGAGCGCAGACTGTCCCGAATACCGGTGCCCCACAATGCAACACCTACCTGCTACGTGATCGCCCTCACGCCTTCTCGAGGTCTTCGGCAAGCGCACCGATGAGCATTTCGACTCGTTCGCGATAGGCCTTTTGGTCGTCCACGAACGCGGTGAGCGAGGAATCCGCGCGCAACCGGTGCGTCACGATCACACTGCGCACCACTTCAACAACCATCTCATTGCTCACCACGTGGGCAGGGTGGCGAGCCCCGACCTGCGTCATCGCGTCATGCAGGCGCTGAACCTCGGCGCGAATCTCTTCTTCGGTCGACGGCGTGCGCACCAGATTGAGGTTGATCTCCAGCGATGCGAGGTATTCTCGGCGACCGAAGAAGTCATTGAGGTATTGGAAAACCGACCAGAGCTGCTCGAGGGTCGTGTCGCCGGTGAAGACGAAATTCTCGGCGTGGTCAATGAGCTTCTGCACTTGATCGCGAAATGCGTCGAGCATCAGGCGCTCACGCGTTCCGAAATGGTATTGGATCACTCCCCATGTGAGGCCGGCCCATCGAGCAATTTCATTGGAGCTGGCACGGTAGTAGCCCTTGGCCAGAATGCAGTCGATCGCCGCGTCGATGACGCGTTGGGGCGTGCTTTCCCCGTCCGCCTTGGGTTGCTGCGCAGACTGAACGCGTGCGCGCCGCCCAGCGACCTGATTGTCGGCGACAGCATCCACCTTCACGCTGAGATCCTTTGCTCGATATATGGGACCGAAGCTATTTTAGTGTATGGCTCGTATAGTCGCCGCTATGCGCCGGATCCGCGGTTGGACTCAGGGTGGGGACGAAGGGTGAGCTGCGCCGGCAATATCGTTCCGCACGACGCGCAACGACGTCTGGTGCAGTCCATTTCGCGGCCAACCGTCACAAAAGGTCTCGGTCGCTCCCACCACCCCTGCCGGCCGCGACCCGAGCGCAGCGCCCAGCGCGTGCGCCTTGAACGTGCGCGCCGCCGCGCTGAGCTGGTGCTCAATCGTGACGGCGCTTGTCGTTGTGGTCTGGTCATCATCTGAATTCACAAGCCGGTCCTGGCCCCACAATGTGAACTCGCTTTGCCGTTGATGCACCCGTCGTATCACGTAGCGCCGTACCCGTGCGTCGCCAAAGTACAGATCCGCAGCCACCGACATGCCGTCACGTATCGGTAGCCGCATCCGCGCTTTCAGCACAGCGTCAAATGCAAACGATCTGACACCAAGGATGCTCAGCGGCCGCAGATCCTGCTGCGGTTGAGCGATCAGAACGGTGATGTCCCAACCCAGCATGGCGCGGTCGACCAACCAGCCGCCGACACAGGACACCACATCGGCCACCGTCGGTGCCACCACAGTGAGCCGGAACCTGCAGTCGTCGCCCTGCGCGCGCAACTCGCGGCGCCCGAGCTTGTACACCCAGTCCGGCTGAATCGGCTCGGCCGAGGCCAGTGTGAGGCCGGCTTTCTTGGTGCGGAGTCGCACGAGACCGTTTCTGTCCTGCGCGGCTGATTCCGATGGCGGAGCCGTCACCGCCGCGGCGGCTGCCTCGATGGGGCGCCAATCTTGAGTGTCGTCCGAATTCACTAGGGGAGAAGGTCTTTCCATGTTCTGGCGGCATCGGGGGAAACGAGGCCGCTCTGGCGGAACACGTGTCCATCCGGTGTCGCGTACTACCCGGTGTGTGGGTCGTATTCGGCGAAGGCGACCGACGTCAAGATATAGTACATACTATATCTTTCGCAAGGGCGGCGATTGCACTGCGGTCGAGATCGGCACGCGGGGGGACTTACCCCGACTGCGGGTGACGGCGGCTCTTGTCGTTCTTTCTTTCTGAAAAGCTGTGATGCAGGGCAAGATCGGCTGGTTGAATTGTCGGGCCCCCATCCCCGGCCGAATGCCGCCCGCAGATCGAGTCGGCCTCGCCTTGAGCCGGGAATGGGAGAGATTATATATCCAATATTATATCGAGCATCCATGTTCGCTAACGTCGAGTGGGCGTGGATACAAGCGCGGCCCAGGAAAGCCCTGGCAGGGGTGACGCCCGGCGCTACTGCGCGCCCGTGATCTGCGCCAGCCCCCACAAGTAGGGGTCGGGTGGTGTGCGGGCGATGATCGCCGCTGCGCGCGTGCGCACGATCTCGTCCTGCCAGTCGATATCGGCCTCGAACCGGCCGTTGGACAGCCGCGAGTCGGCCTCGTGGTCGTGATGGGCCCAGAAGCTCCCGCTTTGGATGGATTCCAGCACGGTGACTGCCACTTCCTCCGGCTCGGCGAGAACCGCTGCGACACCGGCCGATTCGAGGCCTTGCTGCACCATCGTCATGACGCTGGGGTCCCCACCCAGATTCGTCTTCGTCAGCGGAGGAAAGACAGCGTGAGCGCGAATCAGCGAATTCTGATCGCGCAGTGTCGCGTACAAACCCTCCATCAGCGTGAGGACAGCGGCCTTGCTCGACGAGTAGGCGGGCGTCTGGTACATCACACCGACAGCCCCCGAGCCTGAGGTGGTTCCCAGCACGTCGCCGGGGGTGCCTTGGGCGACCATCCTGGGCACGAACGCCTTGATGCCGTGCAGCACCCCAAAGAAGTTGACACCGTAAACCTGACGCCAGCCATCGATGTCGTCCTCGAAATAGCTTCCGGCATAACCGATGCCCGCGTTGAGGAACGCGATATCGACGTGTCCGTATTCGGTGAACACCTGATCGGCCAGCGACTGCATCGACGTCAGTTCGGAGACCTCGGCGACGATTCCGGTCACGTCGAGGCCGGCAGCACGCTGTGAGGCGACTGTTGTCGCCAACGTCACCGGGTTGACGTCGGACAGCACCACTCGGCAGCCGTACTGGGCGAGGAGCCGCCCGGTCGCTGCGCCGATGCCCACCGGGCTGCCGCCACCCGTGATGACCGCGACATCTCCGGTCAGATCCCTGGCCACCGCTGCTCCGCGCCCGCCGTATTCAGCGTGCGCTGACACGGTCGACGGACTTGTAGACGTATCTGGTCTGAAGCTCGGCGTATCCGTCGATGCCGGGCGTGCCGCAGTTGCGGCCGATGCCGGAGAACTTGGTGCCGCCGAACGGCACATGCGGCGCAACCTCCGCGTGGTTGTTGACCCACGCGGTGCCGCAATCCAGCCGGGCGGCCAACGCGGCGCCGGCTTCGATATCTGCGGTCCAAATCGATCCGCACAGACCGTATTCGGTGGCGTTGGCGGCGTCGATCGCCTCATCGACGTCGCGAAAACTCATCACCGGCAACACGGGTCCGAACTGTTCCTCGTCGACGACCTTCATGCCCGGTTTGGCATCGGTAAGGATCGTCGGTGCAAGGAAGTAACCGCGCGATGTCGTTTGCGTCGCGCTGGTGGCTGCTCGGGCGCCGTGGGATAGCGCGTCGTCCAACAACATTCGCACCCGCTCGTACTGCGGCCGGGTGGTCAGCGGACCAAAAGTGCCGCCGTCTGTTTCGGGTGCCGGCACGGCCCCGTCGGCGCGACGGACCAGGGCATCGACCATGTCCTCGTATATCGACTCGTGTACATAAAGGCGTTTGATCGCCGCGCACACCTGACCGCTCATCAGGAACGCGGTGTTGAAGACGGCCTCGGCGACGGTCTCCACGTCGACATCGGGCAGCACAATCGCCGCGTCGTTGCCACCGAGTTCGAGCACAAGGTTTTTCAAAGACGGCGCCGCCGCGGCGGCGATCTGCTGCCCCGCCGCCACCGAGCCGGTGAACGAGATCATCCGGGTGACTCGATGGGTCACCATCTGCGCGCCGAGGTCGTTGCCGCCGGCCACGATGTTGAGCACGCCGGGCGGCACGATGTCTTGCCAGATTCGGCCGAGTGCCAGGGTCGCCAGCGGGGTGAACGGCGAGGGCTTGGCGACGACAGTGTTGCCAACGAGCAGCGCGCTGGCGATCTTCTCGCACATGATCAGGATCGGGGCGTTCCATGGGCTGATCGCCGCGACGACGCCAACCGGCTTGCGCACCACCGTGACCGTACGTTCCGGGGTGTCTTCGAGCACGTCGACGGGAACCGCGGTGGTCGCGAGGTGGGACATGAACATGGGGGCGGTATAGGCCTCGGCCGCCCCACCGATGCCACCCTTTTCGAGTGCGGAGACCGCGACGATCTCGTCGAGATGCGCTACCAGCGTGTCGCTCATCGCGGCGATGACCTTCTGCCGCGCGGTCTCACCGAGCGCATACCACTGCGGCTGGGCGCGCTCGGCAGCAGTCATCGCTTCATCGAGCAACTCCACCGTGGCATGTGGACACATCGCGACGATCTCTCCGGAGGACGGACTGACGATTTGGAACAGGGCGTCATTTCGCACGATGCGCCCGTCGATCAAATGCCCCAGCGCTGAAACCTCGTCGATGATCCCCACGTCTGTTCTCCTCACTGCCACACCATGCCGGCCCCGCATCGACGAGGTGGCCCATCGCCCCTGCATACGAACTGAACTATTGGCATAGTCCTTGCTATGGGATTGTCGAACATCAGACCACATTGGCCGTGCGCAAACAACTACTTCCGGTGACCTGGCGCCGGACCCAACGCACGCCAAGCGCCGTCCCCGACCGGCGATTTCCTCGACAGGCCAACGGTTCTGAAGTCGGGTCAGCCGGTATCGGGCGAGACGCCACACGCCGCGGACGTGTGCGATCTGGGCGATTCCGGGACCGCCGCCAATCAAGGGCTCCAACCCGTCCTTGAACTCTTATAGTGACTACTATAACGTGGAGTGAGCTGTCACTTCGACGTTGGAGACCACCATGACGCTCACCCAGGACAAGTACCGTCTGATCTCGGCTGACGACCACGTCGACCTATCGCACGAACAGATCAAGTCCAATCTGGCTACGAAATTCCATCAGGACTACGACAACGCAGTCGGCGAATTCGTCCAGCAGATGATGCCGATGCTCTCGGCGTCGACCAACCAGCTATGGAAGAAGCAGAATGGGCAAGAAGTCGACGGCGACGACGAGCTCTACGGGTTCGCCACCGGCAATCATCCCGCCAAGGGGCGCCCCGGTCACACCGTGGCCAAGGAGCGGTTGGCCGACATGGACTTTGACGGTATCGAGTCGTCCATCACCTACTGCGAGGTCAGCGCGTTCCGCTACCTGTTCATGCTCAAAGAGGGCTCCAAGGAAGCCACCCGTGCGTTCAACACCACCCTTGCGCAGTGGGCCTCTGAGGATCCCGACCGCCTGCACATCAACTTCCAGATCCCCATCCACGACATCGATGCCGCGGTGGCGGAGGTCAAGCATGCCGCCGACGTTGGGATCAAGTCGATCCAGATGCCGGTTTATCCGTCCGAACTCGGCCTGCCCGACTATTGGGACGAACGCTACAGTCCGCTGCTGGCGACCATCGAAGAAACCGGCATCCCGATCGCCCTGCACATCGGCCTCAACACCACTCTCGACGGCCTCGCGCGGCGCGATCCCACCCCGCAGCGCGGCATATTCGTCCCGATGGTGCCGCTGTCAAGCGCAGAATCCATCGGAATGTGGCTGCTGACCGGCATCTTCGAACGCTTTCCGCGACTGAAGACGGTGTTCGTCGAACCCGGCGTGGGCTGGGTCAGCTGGTGGCTCTACACCGTCGATGACATGAACACCCGTCAGGGCTACGAGTTCCCCGGTCTCAAAGAGCTGCCCAGCCACTACTTCCGGCAGAACGTGTATGTCACATTCATCGACGAGCCCGGCATCTTGCAACACGGCCGTGAGCGTCTCGGGGTGGACAACATCATGTGGTCCTCGGACTACCCCCACCCGGTGTCGAGTTGGCCGCACTCCCAGGACATCGCATCCCACCTGTTCCTCGACGCGACCGACGAGGAGCGCGACAAACTGCTGTTCAAAAACGCCGAGCGGGTCTGGAATCTCTGACAGCTCGTCTCGAGTCTTCGCTGAAAGGTAATAATGTCGGGCGTATTCGACGGCCTGAAGGTCCTCGACCTGTCATGGGGTATCGCTGGTCCGATCGCCACCATGCTGCTGGCCGATCACGGTGCGCAGGTCACCAGAATCGAACGGCCACAAGGTGATCCGTTCTCCGCACACCCCGGGTACAAGGTGTGGCACCGCGGCAAACGCAGCGCCGTGCTCGATCTGAAGGATCGCGACGACCACGAGGTGTTCCTGCGGCTGGCCGCGGCCGCCGACATCCTCGTCGAAAGCTTCGCACCCGGCGTCATGGACAGGCTGGGCCTCGGATACGACCTCCTCGCTGAGATCAACCCCCGGCTGATCTACGTATCGATCACCGGATACGGCACAAACATCCGCGTCGCCGACCGGCCGGGCTACGACAGTCTGGTGATGGCACGCACCGGACTGCAGTTCGACCAACTCGGGCGTGTCGGCGGCCATTTGCACCACATCAACCGCGAGCCCGAATACCCGCTAAAGGATTTGGACACACCCGAAGGCAGCACCGACGGGCCACAGCGCGACGGACCGATGTTCTCGGCTTCGCCCTGGCCGAGCGTGAGCGCGGCCTATTTCGCGGCGATGGGTGTCGCTGCCGCACTAGTCGCTCGGGAGTCCACGGGCCGCGGCCAGCACGTGGAAACCTCGCTGCTGCAGGGCGCTTTGGGGGCAGGCACCGGCGCGCTGCAGCGTGCCGCCGACGTCGAGGCACCGATGTTTTGGACGTGGGTGTTCGATCAGCGCGCCTCCAAGGGTTTCTTCGAATGCGCGGACGGCCGCTGGATTCAGCACTGGGTGCCCAACCCGAAATTCGTGCTCGGGTCGTCGGAGGGCGACAAGCTCGAGCCCGCCGGCGTTCGTCCGTCCGAGGACCCCGATCGGATCCTGACCGGACCGGAGGACCTCATCGTCTACTGGCACTACCTGCCGTTGATGCGCGCCGCGTTCGCCAAGTTCACCTCCGCCGAGTGGCTCGAGGCGGCCCGGGTGGCCGGTGTGTGCCTGCAGGTCGTGCAGTCACCGGCCGAAGCGCTCACCGACGAACACATGCTCGCCGACGGCTGCGTCGTGGTGCTCAACGATCCCGAGCTGGGACCGCTGAACCAAGTGGGTTCCGTGCTGCGGCTGGACCGCAGCCTCGGCACACCCACGGTCGGCGCGGCGCGCCGCGGCGAGCACACCGATGTGGTACGCGCCGAGGCCGCCGAATTGCCGGCTGGCGCACCGCAGTCGGCGGCTGCACCCTCCGAAGGGAAACCACCTCTGGACGGTGTGTTGGTTGTCGACCTCGGCCTGGCCATCGCGGGTCCGTTCGGCACCCAGCTGCTGTCCGATCTGGGTGCCACGGTGATCAAGGTGAACACGCTGTGGGACGGCTTCTGGCACTCCACCCATATCGCGTTCGCCGCCAACCGCGGCAAGCACAGCCTGTCGGTCAACCTCAAGGATCCCCGCGGCCTGGAGGTGGTGCGGCGACTCATCGACAAAGCCGACATCGTGCAGCACAACATGCGCTACGGCGCGGCGGTACGCTTGGGACTGGACTACGACACGGTCGCGGAGACCAATCCTGAGGTGATCTACTGCCACACACGCGGTTTCGACCGCGGCTACCGTGACGGTCAGCCCGGCAACGACCAGACCGGAGCCGCCCTGGCCGGACTGGAATGGGCCGACGGCGGAATGGACGACGGCGGAACCCCGGTGTGGTCGCTGACCTCGCTGGGCGACACCGGAAACGGCTTCCTGTCCGCGATCGGGATGCTCGCCGCGTACTACGACCGCCTGAAGACCGGTAAGGGCCAATTCGTCGACACCTCCATCCTGTACGCCTGCCTACTGACGGCGTCAGGCACCTACGTGGACGCCAACGGCCGGGAGGCCAACCGGCCCAAGGTCGACAAGATGCTGTTCGGATTCAATGCGCTGCACGGCATTTACCAGACTGCCGACGGCTGGCTGACCATCGCGGCACTCACCGAGAACCAGCGCAGTGCGTTGGCCGGCGCGGTGGGCATCGACGCACTGACCTCGAGCGAGCCGACCGACCCCATCGGACGCGGCACCAACGACGCGGCTTTGCGCAAGGAACTCGAAGCGGTCTTCTTGACCCGCAGCGCGCTGGATTGGCGCGATGCGCTCGACGCGGCGGGCGTGCCCGCCGAGGTCAGCGATCCGCAGTTCTCCCGCAACGTGTTCGACGACGCAGAGTTGATCGCGCGCAGGTGGGTCACCTCGTACCGGCAGCCCCATGTCGGCAAGTTCGACCAGACCGGCCTCGGAGTCGACCTGTCCGATACGCCCGGCGTCATCCAGGGTCCGCCGTTGACCGTCGGCACCCACAGCGGGCAGATCCTCTCCGACATCCTCGGATACGGCAGCGACCAGATCGACGAACTGATCGGCGCCAATGTCATCGTCCAGACGGAGGAAGAGCCGGCTACGGCGTGAACGGGCGATATCGAGTGAGTTCGGTCCGTCGACGGCGCAGAAGCTATGCAGCTCTTCGTCATTGATCTTGCGCTGCGCCCGGGACCGAAGTAACGAAGGAGAACGTGCTGTGCGCATCGCCGAGCCCCCAGCGGCACCGACTCTTCCACGGCGTATCCGCGCCCGCTACGACGTCAGCGCTGTCGTCGACGAGCCGGGGGAGTGGCTGATGCGTGCCGAGTTGATCATTCCGGCCGTGGCAAAGCACACCAACCACCTGACGCTGCTGTGCTGTACGCCCGGTGGCGGGTGCACGGGCGACTACTTCGACCTGGGTGAACCCGATGCGGGATTCAGCTTCGCCCGCTACGCCAGCGCAGCCGGGTTCGCCTGCGTGCTGATCGACAATCTCGGCACCGGACAGTCGACGCCGGGCGACAACCTGTGGCTCTCGCCCCGGACCGTCGCACGCGCCGGTGTCGAAGCGTTTCGGTTGGCGGCCGACGACTTACGGGCATTGCTGCCGGCGACCATCAGGGTCAACACGGTGGCGGTGGGCCATTCGATGGGCGCGATGCTTGCGCTAATCGGCGAGGCCATCAAACCCCAGCACACCGCGGTCGCCTGCCTGGGGTTCTCTACAGCCGGGCTGCCAGACGCGCTGACTCGAGAAGAACGTCGCATCGCCACGGCGGGGCCGGTCTCGCTGGAAGTCCTGACAGCCATGGCGCGCCTGCGGTTGTCCGGCTCGGCCCCCGACCAGCCTGCGCCCGCACCGTTCCCGTTCAACCTGCCCGGCACTGATCCGGTCGGGGTGGCCGCGCTGCGGGCCGTCATGACCAATCTGGTGCCGCTGCCATCAATGTTGTCGATCGTGCCCGGCAACATCACCGACTACATCCGCGAAATCACGGTTCCGGTCTTTCTCGGCGGCGGCGATCACGAGCCCTGGCACAAGGCCGCCCAGTTGGTGCCCGCGTTCGCGAACAGCGCCGACATCACCTTCTATTCATTGGCCGACTCCGCGCACAACCACAACATCGCGGCCACTCGGCAACGGCTGTGGCGGCGCCTGCTCGGGTGGGCGGATGTCGTCTCATCGGTTGGTCCCTGGCCGACCACATCGTGACCGCGTCTGCAGGGTCAGCCACACTAGATTCCTGCACTCCAACGAAGGAGTCCTGAAATGAAAACCGGACAACAAATGCGAAGCGTCGTCTGTTCGGGCAAAGTCATCGTGTTGCGCGCGCCGAAGGATGAAACGGTCGTGCTCAGCTGCGGCGGGGTGCCGATGGTGGACGCGAAATCCGATGCGGGGCAAGACAAGCAGGCCGCCGACCCGGCTATGCTGGGCGGCAGCGTGATGGGTAAGCGCTACGTCGACGCCGAGGCAAATGTCCAGCTGTTGTGTGTCACCGCCGGCGAGGGCACCCTGACCATCGACGGCCGCCCGATGGAAATCGAAGCCGCCAAACAGCTTCCCTCATCTGACTGAGCTCGCGGCGGTGATAGCCCGTGCCGCACGCACCATGCCGCGCCGAGGCCACCGAAGCGTCGCGGACTCAAACCCACAGGAGCACAGATGATTACCGTGATACCGCCGGTGCCGTCGCGAAGCGATGAATACTTCTGGGCCGCGGCCCGCGAATCGCGGCTAGTCGCACGCCGATGCGCAAACTGTGGTGCACTGCAGCATCCGCCCACCCCGATGTGTCCACACTGCCAGTCGCTCGACTTCACCGTCGAGGACCTGTCCGGCCGGGGCGTCATCTACAGCTGGATCGTGTCGCGGCACCCGTCGGTTCCCGAGTCGGACTCGCGCATCGTGGCCCTCATCGACCTCGAGGAGGGCATCCGGATGGTCAGCAACATCGCCGCAGAGCCGGGGACCCCGGTGCGCACCGGCATGCCGGTGAAGGTGACCTTCGCACGGTTCGGCGATGTCACCTTGCCGCAGTTCATCCTTGACGAGGAGGCCGCCTAACCATGCCCGATGCGTTGCAAACGCCGAAAGCGGCGATCGTCGGCGTGGGTCAGACCGAGTTCTCCAAAAACTCGGGCCGCAGCGAGCTTCAGCTGGCCGCCGAGGCGGTCAAGGCCGCCATCGACGACGCGGGCCTGACGCCAGCCGATATCGACGGGCTGGTCACCTTCACCCAGGACGACAACGACGAACTCGACCTGATGCGCAGCGTCGGGATCTCACAGACCCGGTGGGTGTCACGCACGCCGTTCGGAGGCAGCGGGTCGGCGGCCACCGTCCAGCAGGCCGCCGCGGCCGTGATCTCGGGCATGGCCGACGCCGTGGTCATCTTCCGGGCCTTCAACGAACGCTCGGGCCAGCGATTCGGCCAGCCCGCCAAGGTGCAACTCGCCCCGCTGAATCTGTACCTGCCCTTCGGACTGGACACCCCAGCCAAGATGTACTCGCTGTGGTTCCAGCGCTACATGGACACCTACGGGCTGAGCAACGCCGACTTCGGCCTCTACAGCGTGCAGGCCCGCAAATACGCGGCCACCAACCCGCGCGCGTGGTTCTACAAGCGCCCCATCACCCTTGACGATCACCAGAACTCGCGGTGGATCGTCGAACCCATCCTGCGGCTGCTGGACTGCTGCCAGGAAAGCGACGGGGGAGTCGCGGTGGTCGTGACCAGCGAGTCGCGCGCCCGCGACCTGGCCCACCCGGTGGTGCGGGTCGCCGCCGCCACCTACGCCAACCTGCGCGATAGCGGAATCATCTTCAACTACTTCCATCCCGATCTGGCGCGCTTCACCGAGGCCGAGGCGGTCGCCGAATCGCTCTACGCCACAGCCGAACTACAGCCGTCAGACATCGACGTGGCGATGCTCTACGAGAACTTCAGCCCGGTGGTGTTTTATCAGTTGGAAGCGTTCGGCTTCTGCGGCCACGGCGAGGCCAGGGACTTCATCGCCGACGGCAACATCGCGATCGATGGCGCGATTCCGGTCAACACCCACGGTGGGCTGCTCGGCGAGGGCTATATCCACGGGGTCAACAACATCATCGAGGCGGTTCGCCAACTGCGCGGAACCGCGGCCAACCAGGTTGACGGCGCGCGCAACGCGTTGGTCGCCTCGGGTCATTCCGGAATGATCCTTTCCACCGACTGACTCGTCGTTCGCCCGCAAATTGAGTGATAGGGATAGGCAGATATGGACGTGCTGATCGATGCGGTCGACCGGCATGAGCCGATTTCGATGCGAGCCGAGATCGTGGACACGGCCGCAGGCCTGCCAATCGTCGAGTACCTGCACGCTAGCGCCGTATCCTGGCAGCAGGCTCCAACCGTATTGGGCTTCAGCGGCGGCGGCATGTCCGGCGCGATGCTGGCGCTGCTCGCCGAACATCTTGCCGCACACCATATCCGCCTTGTCGCCTTCGACATGCCGGGCCACACCCCTGAGGGCATGCTGGGGCCCGACACGCCGGCGCGCGCGCTGGTCTCGCGTGCCAGCGGTGCGGTCCGCCATGAAGTCGGTCGCATGATGATCGTCCGCTGGCAGCCGCGTTCGACGAGCATTCAGCTGCTGTCGCATTCGGCCGGGATCGTCGACATCGCCCGCCTCATCGGCGAATTCGGCCGCGGCATCGATCGGTTCGTGATCACCGGTGCCTCGATCCCTGGGCTCGCGGCGATGGCGCATGCGACGAGGGCCTCGGCCGCCGCGAACTCGCTGACCCGGATGCGGCTGACGAGTCTGTTCCACACTCGGTGTTTCCCGGCAACTGCCGCCGTCATGATTTACGGCACGCCCGCCAAGCGCGTGCTCAGTGACACGGTGCTGGCCCGGTATGACGGTCCGGAGCATGTCGGTGTGCCGCTGCGCCTGCTGCGGGCTCGCTCGGTGCTGCGCGAAGACTGGCGCGGCCGCCGTGTGCTACTCATCGGCTCGGCCGGTGATGCGATCGTCTCGGCGGCCAGGATTAAGCAGGCCCACTTGCGGTTTCGCGCTCGCGGCGCCGAAGTGCAATCCGCGATCCTGCCGGTCGACCTGCCGCACGCCTTCCTGAGCTTCACCGATGGTGCTGCAGCAGTCGCCGACCTCGTCGCCGCGGGGTCAACGTCGTAGCGCCGGCGGTGGGCACCTAGCCGGCCTTGAGCAGATCGCGTTCGCGCAGCAACTCGATCACATGCAGGCCATGTCGGCGCATCAGCTTGATCCATTCATCGGCAGCCTTATCGGCGTCGCGCGCAGCGATCGCCTTAACGATGCGGGCGGTGGTGCGCTTCTGATCGGCGATGGTGCCGGGAACTTCGGCGAAGAAATTGCCGGGCACGATCCCGGTCATGACTCGGCGCACCGCCGATAACCGTGGGGAGTCGGCGATACGGAACATCTGCCGGATCAGCTGGTCGCTTTCGCGGCGGAACTCGTCGGGGTCGTCGGTGGCGCGTAGCGCATGCTGCTGGGCGATCAGCCCCTCAATCTGCTCGGGTGTCGCGTGCTCGGTCGCTCGTCGGGCGGCGAGCCCGAACAGCATGCCCAGCAGCTCGTAATGGTCTTCGATGCCGTCGCTGTGGAACCCGTTCACGAACGAGCCGCGGTGCGGCTTGCTGGTCAGCCAGCCTTCGCGATCCAACGCGATGAGCGCTTCGCGCACCGGGATTCGGCTGACGTTGAGCGCTTCGGCGAGCTCGTCCTGACGGATCCGCTCGCCGTGTTGTAGGTAGCCGTTGAAGATGAGCGTCCGAATGTAGTTGGCGACCTTCTCCGCAGTGCTACGCGGAGTGTCGGCGGGCGGCAGTAGCGCGCGAGGGACCCGGGATTCGGATTTTGACGGAGACATGCGTTCCTACCTACTCGGCGAAAACTGCTCGAAGGATCAAGTATACGATTTCGGCTCAGTCCTGCGGATTTGCGGCGATCGTCAGCGCGTTGCCGGCCGGAACAGGAAGGTGCTGCGAGCCGTGGTGAGCAGCTGCGCGGTCTGATCGCGATAGTCGGTGCGCACCACCATGACCGTCATCCCGGGCCGAGAGCCGTTGCCCGGCTTGTCCTCAACGCTTTCCACGACGCCGTTGACGTGCAACTCATCGCCGACGCGGATCGGCCGGTAATAAGTGAACTCCTGCTCGCCGTGCAGGATCACACCCTTGCGCCCGTTGCGCAGCAAGGCGATCAGCTCCACCAGTGACGCGTCACCCGCGGCGGGCGCAGGTTGCTTGTCGGCGAAAGCGCCCCAGTAGGCCGAGGCGAAGACAAACGTCGGCGGTACGGGGATGCCGTCCAGACCCGCCGCCGCGGCGGCCCCAGCCGAGCGATACACCGGGTTGTCGTCGCCGACCGCGGTAGCGAAGATCTGCACCGGGCCGCGCTCCACCGCGACCACAGCCGGTGCCAGCCGCTTGCCGACCAGCTCCGCGCCGGAAGCCGCACTCGGCGTCGCCTCGTCGGGTTGCGGGGCCGGCGGAGTGGTCTTCAACGCGACCGAACCGCTGACGACGACCGTTTCTTGCTCGTCCACGAGCCGGCAGTCCAGCTCGATCGCGACATGGTTGTTCTCTCGCTGGATGTCGGCCACCACGATGTCGGAGGTCAGCGTGGCGCCTCGCCGGGCCTGCGCGCGGAAGCGCACCGCGAGCCGGGCCAGCGATTCGATACCGACCGCATCGGTCACGGCGGTGGCCAGACGACCAGCCGAAAACATCCCGTGGGCGAACGCGCCGTCCATGCCCGCCGCTTTCGCCGCCGCCTCATCGTGGTGCAGCGGATTGAAATCACCCGACGCGCCGGCGTAGCGCACCACCTCGGTCAGCGTCACTTCGAACTTGCGCACCGGAAGTCGCTCGCCCACGGCCAATGGTTCAGAGACGTTCAACACCGTTACCCCGCTCCTTCACGATCGCCCTCGTGGCGGGCAGCCCACTGCTCGACCAGTGTCCGGCGTAGCACCTTGCCGATCTCGTTGCGCGGGAACTCGTTAACCAGCTCGACGTGCACCGGAACCTTGTATCCGGCGAGCGTGTTGCGCAGGTTGGCCAGCACCGCGGCCGGCTCAAGTGTCGCTCCGGCAGTGGCGCGCACCCACGCGACCGGAACCTCGCCAAGCCGCTCGTCGGGCATACCGGCTACGCACGCCTCGGCCACATCCGGGAGCCCGCATAGCTGCTCTTCGATCTCGTGCGGCAACACCTTGAGCCCGCCGCGGTTGATCACATCCGAGGCGCGGCCCTCCAACCACAAGAACCCCTCGGGATCGAGGTGTCCGATGTCGCCGGTGCGCAGGTACCCGTCGACGAGACGCTCGCTGACCGCCGCGTCACGGCTGGCATACGGCGAGCGGATCCAGATCTCGCCCACCTCACCGGTGGCCAGGTCCGCACCGGTGTCGTCGAGGACGCGGATGTCGATACCGTCGTGGGCCCGGCCGACCGAGCCCAATTTGTCGTCGCCGTGCTCGCGCATGTCCTTGGCTGTCCACCCGACGACCTCACCGCCCAATTCGGTCTGGCCGTAGCAGTTCATGATGCCGACGCGGAACTTCGCCTTGAACGCTCGGGCCTGGTGCGGGGTCAACGGCGCGGTGACGCTGCGCACCATCGTCAGTGGTGCCAGATCGTCGACGCGCGGGTCCTCGCTCAACATCGCCATCATCGCCGGCGCCAGCACGGTGGAGCGGATGTTGTGCCGGCGCACCAGATCGGCGAACTCGGCGGTGTCGAAGCGGTCCATCAGCACCACCGGGCTGCCGGCGCGCAACGCGAACAGCACATTCCAGATGCCGGCCCACAACGCCAGGCTGGTCGGAATCAGGTTCGGCATCGCCGGGCCGGCGGGCTTGGTGTCCGTGGCGCGTTTGGCCCGAAGGCTCGACAACACGGTGTCGATCCCCTCGGCCACGCCGTCGTGTCGCAGCAGTACAGGTTTGGCCGTGCCGGTGGTTCCCGATGTCCGCATCACCAGCGCGGTGCCCGGCGGAGAGAACTCACCGGTCCACGGGCGTGCCGCCGCCCGGCTGACCCATTCCCATTCCGGTGTAGTGAGCACCCACGCGATCGAGTCGTCGCTCTGTCGGGCCCGCTGTGCGACGACCGCGGCGGGCTCACTCGCGGCGATCTGGCCGCTGATCTCGGCTTCGGTGATTCGGCCGTTGATTGGCACGTACACCGCGCCGACCAGCCAGCACCCGAACATCACCGACAGCGCGGTTGGGCCCGACTCGACGATGTGAGCGACGGGCTGGCCCTCGCGCACACCGCACTCGCAGAGGGTGTCGGCCAGGTTTGCGGCGGCTCGCTCCATCTGCGCGCGCGTCATCTGGCCGTCGAACCAATACGCGATGGCGTCGTCGGGGGCGGCTGGATGGTCGAACAGGAAAGCGGTCAAGCCTGACCGGGTGTCGGTGGGCTGATCTGCTGGTGGCGGCGTTGTCATTTCTGTGTCGTCATCCGTAGTTGTCTAGGCGATGACCTGGTGGGTCCGCAGTGCCGACAGTTCGTCGGCACCTAGCCCGAGCTCGGACTGCAGCACTTCATCGGTGTGTTGGCCCAGCCAGGGCACCGGCTCGTCGGCGTCGGCGATCATCGCCGACAGGCGCACCGGGCTGGCGGGCACCAGCACCGGCCGGTCAGGCTGGTCATCACGCTTGATCTGCACCAGCATCTGACGGGCGGCCAGGTGCGGGTCCGCGGCGACCTCGTCGTCGCGCAGACATGGCCCGGCGGCGATTCCGGCTTGGGCCAGCACGTGGCAGACCTCGATTTTGGTCATGCCCACGGCCCAGCCTTCGATCGCGGGCACGATGACGTCGTCCATGTGATCGACCCAGCCTTGGCGACTGGCCAGCCGTGGATCCTGGAGCCACTCTGGGTGGCCGATGAGGTTGGCCAAGCGCTCGAAGTGGTGCTCGCGGCCGACCTGCAGCATGAACCAGCCGTCCTTGGCCTGAAAGCCGCGCAGGATCAACTGCCCGACAGAGCGCGCGCTGGTACCCATGGACCAGAAGTTGGTGATGATGTCGGTGATCGCCACCACGCTGTCGAGCATCGCGATGTCCACGTATTGCCCCGCGCCCGTCATCTCGCGGTGCCGCAGCGCGGCGAGGATGCCGATGGTGGCGAACAGCGCGGCGCCGATGTCGCCCAGTGCGCCGGCCGGCGCCGGCTGGGGAGGGTGCCCGTCGACGCGCTTCATCTCGTAGAGGCCTGACATGGCCTCGACGACCGGGGCGAACGCCGGCCAGTCGCGGTAGGGGGTGTCGACGGTGTTGCCGAATCCGGAGACCGACACGTAGATCGCGCGCGGGTTGACCTCGGCGATGTGGTTGTAGCCCAGCCCGAGCCGGTCCATGGAGCCCGGCCGGCCGTTCTCGGCCACCACGTCGAAGCCCTTGGCCAGGCTTAACACCAGGTCGCGCCCCGCTGGCGACTTCAGGTCGATGCACACGCTGCGCTTGTTGAGGTTGTTGCGCAGGAACGTGGCGCCCACCCGCCGGCCCTGCGGATCGGCGATGGCGGGCAGCGAGCCGCGGGCCTGATCACCGCCGTTGACGGATTCGACCTTGACGACGTCGGCGCCGAGGCGGGCGAGCAGCTGGGTCGCGAACGGCAGCGCCTGCATCTGCTCGATAGCCAGGATCCGCACGCCGGAAAGCGGCTTGGCTTCGGCCGGCGTTCGATACGCGCTCACACCTTTGAGTCTAGAATATCCATTATATAATGTTCAAAGCCGGCCACCGTTTGCCTGCGGCAGCCCAGACATCTTGTCGTCCAACATGATTCGCGAGGAGGCCTAACCGGTGTCTGGCGCCCGCCGCGAGCCGTCCTGGCGCCCGGGACGGTCGGCCCGCGAAAGCGACCGATCCAACATGCCGACGCACTGCAACCATCAGGACCCGAGAACCGATTCACGCCCGCTCTGGGCGGCGACAGCGGTCGCAACGACCGGCGGCAAACTGGGGGATGCCAGCGTCTGCGAAACGGCAGGCTGGGACAGTATTCGAGGACCTATGCCAACACAGGAGGGCCGGCGATGACCGACACGTCTCACGCGCAGCTGACCGACACGGACGGCGTCGTGACAGTGACGTTCAACCGGCCCGACAAGCACAACGCCATCAGCGACGCGATGACCGGCGTGCTCTGGAAGGCGGTACGAGCCCTGCAAACCCGCGACGATCTCGGGGCGATGGTGATCCGCGCGGTGGGCCCGTACTTCACTGCGGGCATTGACATCTCCGCTATTGACATCTCCGAGCGCACCCCGTCGCAATATCTGCGCGACTACCGCGAGCACACCGCGCTGTATGACGCTTTCGAGCAGCTCGACCGGCCGGTCATCCTCGCAGCCCAAGGCCATTGCTTCGGGGCGGGGGTGGAAATGGCGGCGTCGTGCGACTTCCGCTTTGCGGCGCCGTCGGCGACGTTCCGACTTCCCGAGATCAAGCTCGCCGTGATCCCCGGCAGCGGCGGAATCAGCCGGCTTTCGCGCCTGGTGGGTCCGCAATGGGTCAAATGGCTTGCGATGGCTGGTCAGTCGATCGACGCTGACCGGGCCCGCGAGATCGGGTTGGTTCACGAGGTGTATCCGGACGCCGAGTTCCACGACCGGGTGCATGCGTTCGCCAGGCATCTGGCGGGTTTGCCGCGTCAGGCGGTCGGCATCGCCAAGCTGGCGGTGGACTTGTGCGAGAACACCGACCCGACATCCGCGCGGCAGGTGGAGCAGATCGCCAATGCCGTGCTGGCGTTCGGTGATGAGCACAAGCAACGCGTCGCCGAGTTCAACGAGCGCGGGGGGCGACGCCAGCAACGTAGCTGACCCGGTGTGTGCCAGAAGCACGCTACCGACGCTTGTTTCGGCTTTCGGGGCTGGCAATCACTTTGCGTGGCTAGATATTTTATAATATATATAACGTTGTTGGGCCGGAGTCACCGCCTCACGCTGCCCACGCGGATCTGGCAAAGGATTAGACCTTGGATCTTGGACTTGCGGGGGCGTCAGCCGTCGTCACCGGTGGCAGCAAGGGTATGGGCTTGGCGATCGCTGAATGCATTGCCGCCGAGGGTGCCTCGGTGGCCATCATGGCTCGCGGCCAGTCCGCCCTGGATGCTGCAGTCGCGCGGTTACGCGACGCCGGGGCCCCCGAGGTGCTCGGAATTAGCGTAGACATGTCCGATCCGGACTCCATTGCCGCCGGCTTCGCGACCCTTGCCAGGAAGTGGGGCGCGCTCAACGTGTTTGTGCACACGGTAGGCCCACCTCCAGGTGCATTTGACGATCTCGACGACGTCGGCTGGCAGGCAACGATCGATCTCGGCACCATGTCGGCGGTCCGAAGCGTACGTCTGGCCCTACCCATGCTCCGCGCCGCGTCATGGGCCCGGATCGTTACCCTGTCGGCGCACTCGATTCAACGTCAGAGTCCAGGACTCGTCGCCTACACCGCGTCGAAGGCGGCGCTGTCGAGCCTGACAAAGAACCTCGCCAAATCCCTAGCACCAGAGGGTATTCTGGTGAATTGCGTGTGCCCCGGGACGATTGTCACCGCCAGCTTCACCGAAGACCTGCGAGAAACCCTGGCTGCTGAAGGACTTAACGCCGCCGACCCACGCGATGTGATGCATTGGGTGGAGCAACATTTTCACCACCCGTGCGATCTCGGCCGTGCCGGATCCCCTGACGAGATCGCCTCGTTGACAACCTATCTGGCGTCTCGGCGAAACGGGTATGTCACGGGAGCGACTGTGAACGTCGACGGCGGTTCGGACTTCATCTGAGGTTGGCGCGGCATGAACAAGGGGAGGGCATCGGGGTACAACGCTCGTAAGGCCCGAGGTGTCAGCGCGGCCATCATTGCGTGTCGCGTGGGAAAGTGATTGAAGAACGTTCGGTTGGCGACATCGGCTCGCTCGCAGATCTCCTCGATCGCCGCGAAAGACGTAACCACTTGCTGGTAGTCAGGTCACTTCTCCAGCGTCCGCTCCGAAGCGGTGTGCCTCGAGGCCGGTGAAAGCCATCACCGACCCTGGGGTTCGGACTACCCGGACAGCGCCGAGGGCGACGTCCGCAACCGCTCGTCGTCGAACACGATCTCGATCAACGGGCTGCGCGCGAGCCAGTCGTCGAGGTCCTGGGGCCGGCTGACCCGCGCCGCGATGTCGGGTCGGTTTTGTAGGTCGAGGACCGCGGTGATCACCCGCCGCCGTGTCGGCTCGTCGACCGGCGCCGCAGTCGCGGGCAGGTCGGCGGTGACGCCGTGCTTGAGATGCACGATGAACCGCGGATTGGCCCGCAGGTTCGCATACCAGCTGCGGGGTACGGGCATGCCGGTCAGATACCAGCGACCGCCCACGCGGTGGAACCACACCTCGACGCGACGCGGGGTGCCGCTGCGCGCGCCTAGCGTCGTGATGTCGATCGTGCGCTCGGCCACAGACGAGTCCGGCCCGATGGCGAGAGCGCGCGCGACGGCGGCGTAGTCGTAGTCGGCGGCCTCGCGGTCGCCCGGGCCGGCGAGGAACGCCTCCTCCTCCGCGACGGTATCGCGGTGCTGCTCATGCTGGAACGCGTACTCGGTGGGGTCCCGATCAGATGTGGTCATCGGCGCCTTTTTCACTCGTATCCGGCCGGCTCTCGAAATGTGACAGGTTATGCGGCATTGCTTGCGTCGGCATCCTGTCGGCGGCGAAGCCGTTTGTCTTGGATGGGCGGTGTGGGTTCGACGAAGAGATCCGCGGTGCGACTTTCACTCGAGTGGTGCACTCCTCGATCGCTAGGACGCGGCGTCTTCGAAGGCCTTGACCATCTCGTCATCGAGCAGTTGGGGAACGTCTGAGGGCGCGGTTTCAGGGAATTTGGAGAAGAAGGCGCTGACCTGGTCCAAGTCGATGCGGATTTCTTCACCGTCGCGCTGAGAGACGCAGATACGTACCGGCGCTCCGAGACCGGAGGCGGCGGTGTAGCGGAACAAACCCCGCGCGATGACGGCGTTGCCGACCAGGTAGAACTTCGAATCGATCGGGATTCCGGCCAGTCGCATCGTCGTGCCCTGCTCCATTTCCCAGAAGATGGAGAACTTGCTCGGTGCTGAGACCGCAGCGACGTAGGCCTCCAATCCGTCACGGTCGGCGTGCCCCACGTATTCCATCATCCGTGGGACCGAGAAGCGCTGCAGGCTCGACTCGATGGCCTTGGTCACCTCGAAGAATGACTTCTTGGAGCGGATCGTCACGAGGACTCCGTCGTATTTGGTCAATGCCGTTTGAGCTGACATGGGTATTCACTCACTTTCTTGTTCGTTTCACTTTCGGTTGATCGAGAAGCTCGGTCGCTCTACGAGCCGAGTCCAGGCGAGCCGGTAGCCAAAGGGTGCGGAGAGGCGACTCGCGTGTCGTTGAGCCGCCCCCGGCCTCCAGGGGCGTCTTCATCGGGAAACTGTTCGAACACGATCTGCTCGTGGGCGGGCACGGCGACGTGGTGCTCGGAGGGAATCACGTAGGCGCGCGCGAACGAGGTGCCAAGGTGCGCCGTATGCAGGTGGCCGCCGATGGCGCGGTCTCCTTGCACCGCCATCACAGCGTGGATGTGGGGCTTGCCGTCGACGATCTCACCGGTGGCGGTCATCTCGGCGGGCAGCGGGTAGCTGGAGTAGGTGTGTGCGGTGGGGTCGCCGGCGGGGTTGGTGGACACCGTGAAGCTGTCGACGGCGCCGATCAGGGCGACGATGGCGGCGTAGGTGATGCCGTGTTCGGCGGCTTGTTGGGTGATCGATTCGAGTAGTTCGGCGTTGCGGACCTCGAAGACGTGCATGGGCGCTCTCCCTGCGGTGGTGTTCGTGCGGTTCAGCGTCGGTCGCGCTGCGCTCCAAAAATGTGGTTTATGGGTGCCCTTTTCCACACCAGCGTGCTGATGGTTTCGACACCGTCGGGCGCATCGGTGACGGCGGATAGCCTGAGATGGTCTCCGTCGAGCTTGCTGTGCCGTAGCTGGGTCAGGTTTAACCAGTTCGGTAGCAGCGACACCCAGGGATGGTGGTGTAGCACGCCGGTGTTTTCGTCGACGGTGAATGGGCCGCTGTAGGCGAGGTATCCGGCGGCGGCAGCCTCAGCCTGTTCGGGGGTGCCTCCGTCTGTTTCGGGGCGGTCGTCGGCGGGCCGGTCGGGGCGCATGATTTGCGCGGACATGTACCCGTCAGCGGTGTACATGATCAGGCCCAGCGCGTCAGGACCCAGCGGGTAGGTGATCGGTCCGCCGTGAGTGTCCTGGGCGGTGTAGGACACCAGCTCCCAGGCTCCTAAAACTTCGGTGCGCAACATTGCTGCTCCTGTATCAGTTCCACCGACGTGGGCGTGGCGATTGCGTGAGCGCTGGCGAAGCGGTCGAGCGTGTCCGCGCGGAGGTCATGGGCTGCCGTCGCAGTCATCGCACTGTGTCCTTTCGATGCAGGCGGGTGAGGGTCTGGTCACATGCGGCACCGGGCGGCCACCCTTTTCACCGCGCATACCGGCCGGCCGAAAGGTCGATGGTTGGGCCGCGCAGCGTATTCCGCTGATTTGAAAGCCGGCCGCCTCGGTAGGGTTGGCGACGAGATCGTCCGTCACGCAGAAATTCCTTTCCCTGGGCTCAGAATGAGCCGGTGCCGACCCAACGGCTTTGCATGTTCACGACCCATCCAAGTGTTGTCCGCCTCGGCCGGCGATCGGATCTGCCGGTGGACAGTCGAAGTGGCCAGTACGCCACTCATGGCTACGACGACGGCGCGCGCAATCCCGAGCAGACCTACTCGACGCCGGACTTGTGCGTATCCGCCGACGACTCGCGCAACTGACACCACCCAGCTACATCGTGGCTTCCACGGGGTGGGTGCCACCTGTCACGGTGAGCTCGCCGTCGCGGATGGGTTTCTTGCAGGCGGCGCAAACGGTGAGCGGGTGGAAGTCGGCGCCGCAGGTGTGTTGGAAGACGACCGGTTCGGCGCCGGGGTTGACGTACCGGTCACCCCATTCTTTGAGTGCCAAGAGGATGGGCTGAAGGTCTCGCCCGGCGTCAGTCAGCAGGTATTCGTGGCGTGGCGGACGCTCTGAATATTGCCGGCGTTCGATCACGCCCGCGTGTTCGAGCTTTCGCAGCCGTGCTGTGAGCACGTCGCGTGGTGCGCCGGTGCTCAGGGCGAGGTCTTGAAAGCGGGTGTGTCCGTAGCGAATCTCGCGGGCCACCAGCAATGCATAGCGGTCGCCGATGATCGAGAGCGCATCGGCGACAGAGCACACTCGTGGCGAAGGTTTGCTTTCTGGACTCACGCGTAGTAGCTTAACCTGGCGGAGTAGGTAGGGTGTTCAAACTGACGGTCTGGCAGCCGTTCGGATGGCCGATTCACGGAGATCCACGATAGCGACGGTGCTATCGGCTCCCACCTGATCGCTTTGCGCTGTCGCCATGGGCTGCGGCCGTCTGACTTGCCTGTTTACCTCCTTGAACCGGTAGGAAAACGAAATGCATCGTCCCGTCACCGCCAGGCCCACGGACACGCCGGCCGCGCCTCCCACAACCCGCAATGAAGGCGCACAAGTGCATGGTTTCCATTTGCCGTCATCGCCGCCTGTGAACTCACCGCCGGGCATGGTCGGTGGGACGGGAAGCGTCGGTGCTGGTCAGATGGCCAGACTTTTCTCCGCGCGAGGCGTCGCGCAGCTCCGGGGTCGACACAGAGAGTGCGGGCTGCTCGACCGGCTGATCGACGCGGTGCGCGCGGGTGAGAGCCGGGCACTGGTGGTGAGTGGCGAGCCGGGTGTGGGTAGGACGGCGCTGCTCGATTACCTGGTCGATCACGCGTCGGGCTGCGTGGTGGCTCGCGCCGGTGGCGTGCAGTCGGAGATGGAGCTGGCGTTTTCCGGGGTGCATCAGTTGTGCGCGCCGATGCTCGATCACCTCGATCGGCTGCCGGTTCCCCAACGCGATGCGCTGCGCACGGCGTTGGGCCTCAGCGCCGGTTCGGCGCCGGATCGTTTCCTGGTCGGCCTCGCGGTTTTGGGCCTGTTCTCCGAGGTCGCCGAACAGCGCCCACTGATCTGCGTGGTGGACGACGTGCGGTGGCTCGATCGCGCCTCAACGCAGGTGTTGGCGTTCGTGGCCCGGCGGCTGCAGGCCGAATCAGTCGGTGTGGTGTTCGCTGCTCGCACGCCCGGCGAGGACCTGGCGGGAATACCGGAAATGGTCGTGGAGGGTCTGGCGGCGGGCGATGCGCGCGCCCTGTTGGACTCAGTGCTCACTGGGCCGCTGGACGTGCAGGTGCGCGACCGCATCGTGGCCGAGACGCGCGGGAACCCGTTGGCGCTGGTGGAGTTGCCGCGGGGGTTGACCCCCGCGGAGCTGGCGGGCGGGTTCGGACTGGCCGCCGCGGCACCGTTGTCGGGGCGCATCGAGCAGGTGTTTCAGCGCCGACTGGACGCTCTTCCGGCCGACACCGGACTCCTGTTGCTGGTGGCCGCCGCCGAGCCGGTCGGTGATCCGCTGCTGGTGTGGCGGGCAGCCGAGCGGCTCGGGATCGGCACCCAGGCCGCCACCCCCGCGGCGGAGGCTGGCCTGCTCGAATTCGGGACGCAGGTGCTGTTTCGTCACCCATTGGTGCGCTCGCTGGCCTACCGCTCGGCGCTTGTTCAGGACAGACGCGACGTGCACCGCGCCCTGGCCGAGGTCACCGACGGGGTTCGGGATCCCGACCGGCGTGCATGGCATGGCGCGCAGGCCGCGGCCGGGCCCGATGAGGACGTTGCCGAGGAACTCGAACGCTCAGCGGCTCGAGCGCAGGCCCGCGGTGGTTTGGCCGCGGCGGCCGCGTTCCTCGAACGCGCGGCGACGCTGACCCGCGAACCGACGCGCCGAGCCCAGCGCCTGCTCGCCGCGGCCCGGACGAAGCGCGACGTCGGCGCGTTCGACGCGGCACTGGGACTGCTGGTGGCCGTCGAGGCGGCGCTGCTTGACCCGCTGCAGGCGATCGAGCTGCAGCGGCTGCGCGGGCAGATCGCGTTGATGCAGCGCCGCGCTACCGATGCTGTTCGACTGCTGCTTGGCGCGGCCAGGCGTCTTGACCCGCTGGACGCCGACCTGGCGCGCGAGACGCATCTGGAGGCGCTCGCGGCCGCGATGGGGGCGGGCCACCTGGACAACACCGCCAGCGTGCTGGAGGCCGCCAAGGCCGCGCGCGTTGCGCCCCCCGGCCCCGAACCGCCGCGGGTGGTCGATGTCCTGCTCGATGCGTTCGCGCTGCGGTTGACCGAGGGATATACAGCGGCCGCGCCAACGCTTACCCGAGCACTTGAACTGGCCCTCGCGCCCAGCGGCGCCGACGATGACTGCCGGCTCTGGCTCACAAGTTTAAGGGCCGGCGCCATCACCGCCCTGGAGCTGTGGGACGCCGAATCGGCGCATGCGCTGGCCGTTCGCCTCGTGCAGTCCGCCCGCGATATGGGCGCGGTCGCGCGCTTGCAGTTCGCGCTCAATACTCTCGCCTGGACCCACCTCGTGGCGGGCGAGTTGACCGCGGCGGTGGCGCTGATCGAAGAAGATCGCGTAATCGCTGAGGCGACCGGGAATCCACTGCTGGGGGATGCCCAGGTGGCACTCGCGGCGTGGCGGGGCCGGGAGGCGCCGGCAGCTGAGCTGATCGAGGCCACGTTGCGGGAATCGACCGAACATGGTCTGGGCAGGACGGTTGACTTCGCGACCTACGCGAGCGCGGTTCTCTACAACGGCCTTGGTCGTTACGGCGCCGCCCGCGACGCCGCGTTGCCGGTGTTCGAGCGCGATCAGCTGGGGTTCGGGCCGTTTGTGGTGCCCGAGCTGGCCGAGGCGGCGTCTCGCACCGGTGACACCGCGCTGGTCACGTCCGCATTGGAGTGGCTGTCCGAGCGCACGGCGGTGACGCCGACCGATTGGGCACTGGGCATCGAAGCGCGCATCCGTGCCCTGCTCAGCGAGGGCGAGGCCGCCGAGCATTGTTACCGCGAGTCGATCACGCGCCTGGGCCGCACCCGCGCCCGGGCGCAGCTGGCCCGCGGGCATCTGCTCTACGGTCAATGGCTGCGACGCGAGCGGCGCCGCGGTGACGCGCGCGCGCAGCTGCGCATCGCCCACGACATGCTGGACACGATGGGCATCGAAGCGTTCGCCGAGCGGGCTCAACGCGAACTGGCAGCCACCGGGGAAACCGCCCGCAAACGCACCGTCGACACCAGCGTGCAGCTGACCGCCCAAGAGGCCCAAATCGCGCGGCTGGCCCGCGACGGACTCTCCAACCCGGAGATCGGGGCCCGGCTGTTCATCAGTGCGCGCACCGTCAAATACCACCTGAGCAAAGTCTTCAACAAGCTCGACATCACCTCACGCAGCCAGCTTGACCGCGTGCTACCCGGCGACCCGGGCAGCATCGCGTCGCACTAGTGCACGACGACCAGCACCTAGTGGGACGCGTGCGGGAGTCGTCGAGGGATCTGCTAACCGAGCGGTGATGACCTGTTATAGCCGTGTTGCAACAGTTGCCGCGCGAGTTCCTCCCTTTCAAAGAACCGTGCGGTCTCAAGCGCGGACGGCGAGCCTGCCAGCGGATCGGCATCGGCTGACAGCAGCAGTTCGATGATTGTTGTGTCGTTCTTGAAGACAGCGCCTGCCAACGGGGTCTGCCCTCGATTGTTGTGTCGATCAACGTCGGCCCCGCGCGCGATCAGCGCCGTGACAGCGGACTCGTGTCCGTAATAACTGGCTAGCATCACCAGGGTGTCCCCGTTGGTGTTGGTGAGGTTCACGGGTACGCCCGCGTCGAGGTAGGCAGCCAACACTGCGGCGTCGCCGCTGCGAGCCATATCGAATATTCGTGATGCCAGGTCCAGGACTTCGCAATCGAGCGTGCCGCCCGGTCTGTCAATGACGTGATCTGTCATATCAACTCCCTGTTGATCAGCTTGAGCGACCATCGGACCTTCCCGCCCCCAACGCGGGGCGGCAAGGGTTCCGGTGAGTCGGGCTCGGTTGGCTGCTACAGCGCGCCGAAGGCCTCACACGCCTTAAGCACGCCTTCGCCGTAGGCGGGGTCGGCCTGGGTGCAGTTCTCGATGTGCTTTTCGACGGTCTGGTGCCGGGCGCCCTTGATGGCGCGTGCGGTGTTGTCGAAGAGCCTCTGCTGCTCGTCGCCGGTCATGAGTCGGAACAGGTCACCGGGTTGTTCGAAGTAGTTGTCGTCGTCTTCACGAAAGTCGAAGTGATCCGCGGTGGACCCGATCGACTGGGCGGGATCGGCGCAGGCGGGCTGTTCAGCCCAGCGGCCGAAGTTGTTGGGCTCGACACCCGCGACTCCGCCCTGGTTGCCGTCGACGCGCATGGCCCCATCGCGGTGATAGGTATTGACCAGCTTGGCTGCACGTGGGTAGTTCACCGGGATCTGGTGGTGGTTGACGCCCACCCGGTAGCGGGCTGCGTCTCCGTAGGAGAACAGCCGGCCCTGCAACATCTTGTCCGGGCTAAACGAGATCCCCGGGATGAGGTTGGCCGGAGTGAACGCGGCCTGCTCGACGTCCGCGAAGTAGTTGTCCGGGTTGCGGTTGAGCTCAAACTCTCCGACCTCGATCAGCGGGTAGTCCTTCTGGCTCCACACCTTGGTCAGGTCGAAGGGGTGGAAGCGGTAGGTCTGGGCGTCGGCCTCGGGCATCACCTGGATGTACACGCCCCATTTCGGGTAGTCGCCGCGTTCGATGGCCTCGAATAGGTCGCGGCCGTGGGACTCGCGGTCGCGGCCGATCAGTTCCGTGGCTTCGGCGTCGGTGAGATTCTCGATGCCCTGCTGGGTGCGGAAGTGGAACTTGACCCAGTGGCGTTCGCCGGCGTCGTTGATCAAGCTGAAGGCGTGTGAGCCGTAGCCGTGCATGTGCCGGAAGGACTTGGGGATGCCGCGGTCACTCATCGTGATGGTGACCTGGTGCAGCGATTCGGGCAGGTTGGTCCAAAAGCCCCAATTGTTCTCGGGGTCACGCAGATTGGTGCGCGGGTCGCGCTTGACCGCGCGGTTGAGGTCGGGGAACTTCAGCGGATCGCGGTGAAAGAACACCGGCGTGTTGTTGCCGACCACATCCCAGTTGCCTTCGGTGGTGTAGAACCGCAGCGCGTAGCCGCGGATGTCGCGCTCAGCGTCGGCGGCGCCGCGCTCGCCGGCCACCGTGGAGAACCGGGCGAACATCTCACAGCTGTTGCCGACCTGGCTGAAGATTTCAGCCTTCGTGTACCGGGTGATGTCGTGGGTCACGCGCAACGTGCCAAAGGCGCCGGAACCCTTGGCGTGCATGCGCCGCTCGGGGATGACTTCGCGGGCGAAGTGGGCGAGCTTCTCGATAAGCCACAGATCTTGCAAGAGCAGCGGGCCGCGTGGACCGGCACTCACGCTGTTCTGATTATTCGTGACGGGTGCACCCGCCGCGGTGGTCAGGGGTCTGGTGTTTTCTTCGAATGCCATTTCTTCTCCCTTGTGGTGCGTAGGGGTGTAGGTCGGGCCTAGTTTGACTGATTCCAATCTCGCTGAAAGCGGGTGATCGCTACAGTACGAAGAGCGACAAGTAATCCACAGATTCGGACACTGGATGCGCTGGGCGGCCGCGGCTCCGCGCCGTAATGCGCCGGAAGTTTCCGTTTCGGCGAGCTCAAATAGATGCTGTCGGAGTGCATTTCACTCGGGCGAGCAGTTGTTGCGGGTGATATCGACGAAATCGTCGCGGACGAACGATGCGTCGAAATACTCGGCCTATGACGGTGACGCCGCGCAGTTGGTCGAGATGCTGGCAGCTCAATCGAGGGTGAATCCCTTCGCTCGCCAGGAAAACTCACCGCCCCGACCTGGCGGTCGAGGAGCTTGCTAGCCGATCTGCGGAAGATCGAACATGGTGACCAGGCCCGGATCTTCGAATACGACGATCCGGGCGATGCCGGTGGCAGTGACGGTGAGCAAAGCGATCCCGAATGCGTGCAAGCTGCCGTCCTCGCCTCTGCGGTAGGCGGCCGCGGCGGGCTGGCCGTTCGCGTCGATGGCCAGCATGCGCCAGTCGCCGGGCGATCCCAGAACCTGGGCCGCGATGAACGGCAGGCAGGTCTTGCGGCCGGCGAACCAAGTCCGAGATCCAACCATCTCCAGTGCGGCGTCTTGCCGGAGTGCCTTTTCCAACATTGACGGGTCGGCGTTTTCGAAGGCGGCGATGTACTGCTCAAGCAGTGCGCGGGCTTGCGGTTCGGTCGGTTCGACGACATCGTCGGCGGTCGGCGCCGCCTGTTTGATCCGGGCACGGGCTCGCTGCAGCGCGCTCTTGACGGCGGGGATGCTGATGCCGAGCATGGTGGCGACCTCGGCGGCCGGGAAGGCGAGCACGTCGCGCAGCATCAGCACCGCGCGCTGCTGCGCTGGCAGGTGCTGCATGCTGGCGATAAGTGCCAACCGCAGACTCTCTCGCAACGCGACGACGGCTGCCGGGTCGTCCGATGGCGAGCTCACCCATGCAGTCGGAATCGGCTGGAGCCACGCCACTTCCGGCCCCGCCGCGACGGGCTCAACGTAGGGATTGTCGGCGGGGCCACCGAGCGCCGACGGCAATGCGCGTCGGCTGCGGTGGTGCAGGGCGGTCAGGCAGGCGTTGGTGGCGATCCGGTAGAGCCAGGTACGTACCGACGACCGGTTTTCGAATCCGCCGTAGGACCGCCACGCCCGCAGGTAAATCTCTTGGACGATGTCCTCGGCGTCGTGCACGGAGCCGAGCATCCGGTAGCAATGCGCCATCAGTTCGCGCCGGAACGGCTCGGTGTCGCGGACGAACTCTTCGTCGCTCGCCGGGAGGTCGACGGCACTCATGCGGTCGCGGGTACGGGTGGCCACTGGTAGACCTTCTCCGGTGTGATTCGCACGATCAGTCGATCGGCCTCGGGCTCGGGAGGCGGCGCGGTGCCGCCCATGTACCTGTCGTACATCTCATTCAGCAAAGTCTTCTCCGGGTCCTCGGTGATATCGACGGTCCCGCGGATCTCGACATACCGGCCTGTGTTGATGTCCCGGACCAACAGGCTGATCCGTGGGTCGCGCAACATGTTTCGCGTCTTCAACCGGCCAGTGATGGTGCTGAACAGCACCGTGTCGCCATCACGCTTGACGAATATGACTGACGACTGCGGTCGGCCATCGGCATTCGACGTCGCAATCGTTGCGACGTGCGGCCCGTCGAGCACCGCCCGCGCCGTCTCGTTGAGTTTTACGGTCATCGCAGTTCCTTTCTGCGTCTATGGATCTTGGGTGCGGCCGGAACGGAAGCGGTCTGCCCACAGGTCACCGCGCGGTGCCCGTGGACTGCCGGCCCGACGCCCATCGCTGGGAAGCGGCCGCCTCGCCGCGGAATACGTCGGCGTTTCGCCCGACGAACTGGGCAAAGGTTGTGGGGGTCACCCCGAACACCCGATGCGTGCTGAGGTCGACTTTGGATTCGTCTGTGCCGTGGCGCCGTTCGCTGAACAGTTCGTCCATCGCGTCGGCGAAGTAGGCGGGGATCCCGCCCGCAAGCAAAGTGTTCCGGTAGTCCGCCGGATCGGTGTCTACGTAGCGAACCGGTCGGTCGATGGCCGAGGAGATTCGTTCGGCGATCTCGTTCATGGTTACTGCTTCAGGACCGGTCATCTCGTAGCGTTTGCCCTCGTGACCGGCACCGCGTAACAACGCGACCGCGATTCGGGCGATGTCGTCGATGTCGACCGGCGACAGTTTCGCATCAGCCATCGGCAGATTCAACGTGCCGTCGTACAGGATCGTGGGCACCTCACGCAGGAAGGTCTGCATAAATGTGCTGGGGCGCAAATGGGTCCAGGCCACACCCGAGCCCTCCAGATACTGTTCGATTTCAGCGTGCATCCGCGCGAACCGAAACTTCGCGTCGCTCCAACACCCCATACCGGAGAGCTTCACGATGTGACGAACGCCGGCACGCTTGGCGGCGTCAATGAAGGTGCACTGCGTTTCGAGCATGTGTGCGTCAGGCCCGGAGATCATCAGGGCCCGCTGCACGCCATCGAGAACACCGCCCAGTGTTGCCGGTTTGAGCATGTCGCCCTCGGCCACCTCGACGGTGTCCGGGATGGCGAGCGCTTCGACCTTGCCCCGATCTCTCACCAACACTCGCACCGGCAACCGCGCATCCACGCACGCCCGGATCACCGCAGACCCACTCAAACCGGTCGCCCCTGTCACAAGAATCATGTTGTCGTCGTCCTCTACTCCAGCCGCTGCCACGACAAATGTCACGGCACTTCCACATGAATAGACCGGTGAGTCGCCGGAAAAGAATCGCAGGCGCCCAAGGCCAGCGGGGGCGCTCGCCCCCGGTCCGTGTTCACCCGGGCACAGGGCGGGGATTCGTAGTTCACTCCCACCGGATCAACCGCGGCGCTTTCTGGGCTCAGCCCGTTCGGCCAAAGGTTGGCCGTGATGCCCGGGCTGGCTGACATCGAGTTGGGGGGCATCGCAGGGTATGGCTGGGCCCGCGACTGACCCCTCTCACTGTCCACCGGCGGATACGAACGTGGCCTGAGCGAATGACACTTATCGGATGGAGTGGAATCGCTCCGAGTCGGAAAGGGTTGGACACCGCGGCGCAGAAGGTGCAGGGGGCCGAAGATGCCTGGAACACCTGCGATCCCGAACGGGTCGCACTGGCGTATACCGAGGATTCGTTGTGGCGCAACCGAGATCAGTTCGTCACCGGCCGCGCCGAGATCGCGGAGTTTTTGCGCCAGAAGTGGAAGCGCGAGCTGGACTATGCCCTGCGAAAGGAACTGTGGGCCTTCGGGAAAAACCACATTCCTCATCAGCGATAGCGATCGCGGGATTCACCGCCCTCGCCCGGCCGGCGAACGTGGCCTGCCGCTGCCGGTCCAGCGAGCAGGGAGGGCGTCGATATTTCGCCTCGAAGGGCGGACAGTGCAAGCGCCGTCGAACGGCACGTCGTCAACCCGGCACTGCAAGAGTTGCTTGCCGAGGAAGACCCGGTCGAAACCAATTGAGGAGAATGTATGTCGGAGACGGTGATTGAGCATGTTCTGCGTCGTTTGAAAGAGATCGGCGTCGACGCGATCTTCGGTGTTCCTGGGGACTTCGCGTTCAGCGTTCAAGATGCGATCGTCAACCACCCCGGTATCGAATGGATCGGCTGCTGCAACGAACTGAACGCAGGCTACGCGGCTGACGGCTACGCGCGCCTGCGCGGCGTAGGTTCACTGAGCACCACCTACGGGGTCGGCGAACTGAGTGCCATCAACGCTATCAGCGGCTCCTACGCAGAGAACCTTCCGGTCTTCCACCTCACCGGGATGCCCACCATGCCGGTGCAGTCGGCGCGTTCGCTGGTTCATCACACTTTGGGCAACGGCGAATTCGATCTGTTCCGATATATGGCCGAGCCGGTGGTGTGCGCGAGCGCCATCCTGACACCGCAGAACGTCGCCTACGAGACAAACCGGTTGATCGCAGCTGCGTTCTACCATCGGCGGCCGGTTTACCTGGCTTTTCCATCGGACCTCGCGACCCAACCTGTCGTAGGCCGTGCCCACGCCCTCGCTCCACCCTTGACCGACCCGACCAGCCTCGCCGCCGCACTGGACGCAATCGTCAACGCGCTCAACGCGGCACGCACCGCCTGCGTCCTGCCCGGAATGCTGGCCGCCCGCGTCGGTGCCCGGGATGTCCTCCAGGAATTCGTTGACGCAGCGGGGCTCCCGTTCGCGACGATGTTCGCCGACAAGTCGGTCCTCGATGAACAGCATCCGTCATACATCGGGATGTACGACGGCAAGCTGATGGACGAAGGCGTCCGGGCTTTCGTCGAATCCTGCGACCAGGTCGTATGTGTAGGCACGATGATGACCGACTTGAACTCGGGCGCCTTCACCGCCAGCCTCGAACCGGCCCGTACCATCGACATCGGTCACCACCGCACCCGAGTGGGATCCCAGGTGTTCTCGAACATCGAAATGCGCGACATGCTTTCCGAATTGCGCGGGCGGGTGATCAAGCGAAGCATGACCACCTCACTGCGCGCCGGCTCACTGGGTCACATTGTCGGAGACGACGATGACCCGATCAGCGCTGACGCGCTCTACCCGCGCTGGGAGAAGTTCTTCCGGCCGGGCGACACCGTCATCGCTGAAACAGGCACCGCATCAATGGGTTTAGCATTTGCGCATCTGCCGCGCGGCGCCACCTTTCACAATCAGACCCTCTGGGGATCCATCGGTTGGGCAACTCCCGCCTCGCTCGGTGCCGCAGTGGCAAACCCGCAAGGCCGAGTGGTACTCGTAACCGGTGAGGGATCCCACCAGCTCACCGTTCAAGAAATTACCCAGTTCGGGCGCCGCGGTCTCAAGCCAATCATCTTTGTGCTCAACAACAACGGTTACCTCATTGAACGGCTGCTCTGTCGGGACCCGGACATCGCCTACAACGATCTCGCCTCCTGGAACTACGCAGATATTCCACGCGCACTAGGTTGCCCGGACTGGTACACCGCCCGGGTAACCACCTGCGCCGAACTGGATCACGCAATGAAGATCGCCGGCAGCGGTGACACCGCCGCCTACATCGAGGTCATCACAGACACCTACGCGGCGCCACTTCTGGCGCGGAGACTTCACGACAGCCAGCAGACACTTTATGGCGCGTAACCGCTTGCCCTCGTTACCCATACCCCGTTCTGGGCCCTGTCGGTGCGCCGCCCAACGGCTGCCAGTTGACCGCACCGCGAGGAGATCCGAATGAAGATCGTCGCCTACACCGATGACGCCGGCCATCCGGCGATCGGAGTCCGCCTCGAAGAGGGCGTGCTGCCCAGCGGCCACACCGACATAGCGGAACTGATCAAAGCTGGACCGCGAGAACTGGATCGGTTGCGCCGCGCCAGTGAAAGCCCACACCAGTTGGTTTCCCCGACCCGACTGAGGGCTCCGATCTCGCCGACATCCACGCTTCTGCTCGCCGGCGGCAACTACACCGACCACCTCGCCGAAACCGGGCTACATCCCACCGAGCCGGTGTTCTTTTCCAAACTTCGCTCAGCGGTGATCGGTCCCGACGAACCCATCAGGATTCCCACCCCCGAGACGCACACCGACTGGGAAGCCGAACTGTCCATCATCATCAGCAAGCCCGCGTATCGGGTGCCAGCCGAGCGTGCCCATCAATACATCTTCGGCTACACGATGATCAACGACGTCAGCGCTCGCGACGTCATGGACCGCGAACCGTTGCAGATCACGCTGTGTAAATGCCCGGACACCTTCTGCCCACTGGGACCGCATATCGTGACCGCGGACGAAGTGCCCGATCCCAACTCCCACCCGCTGGAGATCAGCACTCGGGTCAACGGCGTCTATAAGCAACGCACCACCACTGACACCATGATCTATTCCATCCCAACGCTTCTCGAGTTCCTCACGCAGACCGTCACCCTGCAGCCGGGCGACCTGATGAGTAGCGGCACCGCCGGCGGGACCGGTGTGGGACGGAACCCGCAAGAGTTCCTGCACCCTGGGGACACCGTCACGGTCGGAGTGGACGGGGTCGGATGCCTCAGCAATCCAGTCGAGGCGGGATGGCCACAGCGCAAGTCCCGTCACTGACGAGCGAGACGGATGGAAAAGGAAGAGCTCGTCCACCCCTCGACTACGAAACAGTGTGGTGTTCGTAAAGCCCGCCCGCACCGCGTCATCGGCTCGCGTGGGTGCCTCAAGATGCGGATCGAGGTCGCCCGATGCAACTCGCCCGTGGACGTGCGCTTCACCGTCCGCTCAGTATGCTGGCCTGATGAGCGGGCAGATCCGGCCGGTTTTGCCAATCTTGTTCAGGTCCAACACCGACGCCAGTTAGATGGCCGTAGTTTTCCCTCGCCCTGGAGGCGTCGCGGAGCTGAGGGGCCGGCGGCGCGAATGTCAGGTGCTTGACCGGCTGATCGAGGCTGTCGCGGCGGGTGAAAGCCGGGTACTGGTGGTGCGCGGCGAAGTCGGTGTGGGCAAGACCGCGCTGTTGGATTACCTGAGCGGTCACGCGTCGGGCTGTGTGGTGGCGCGTGCGGCTGGTGTGCAGTCCGAAATGGAACTCGCGTTCGCCGGCTTGCATCAGCTGTGCGCGCCGATGCTCCATCACCTCGAACGGCTCCCGGTTCCGCAACGCGATGCGCTGGCGACCGCGTTGGGGATCAGTTCCGGTGCGGCGCCCGATCTGTTCCTGGTGGGGCTGGCGGTGCTGGGCCTGCTCTCGGAGGCCGCTGAGCAGCGGCCGCTGATCTGCGTGGTGGACGACGAGCAGTGGCTGGATCGCGCGTCCGTGCAAGTCCTGGCGTTCGTGGCCCGGCGCCTGCAGGCCGAATCGGTCGGTTTGGTGCTGGCTGCGCGCCAGCCCAGCGACGACCTGACGGGACTGCCGGAACTGGTGCTTGAGGGTCTGGGTGAGGACGATGCGCGCACCTTGTTGGATTCGGTTCTTCCCGGGCCACTTGACGCCGCGGTGCGCGACCGCATAGTGGCCGAGACGCGCGGTAACCCCTTGGCGCTGTTGGAGTTGCCACGGGGGTTGACGCCCGCGCAGCTGGCGGGCGGGTTCTTCGCCGACTCGGTGCCGCTGGCGGGACGAATCGAGGAGGCGTTTCAGCGGCGGCTGGCGGCACTTCCGGCCGAGACTCGGCGGCTGTTGCTGGTGGCCGCGGCCGAGCCGGTCGGCGACCCGCTGCTGGTGTGGCGGGCCGCCGAACTGCTCGGGATTGGTAACGCCGCAGCGGCCCCCGCGGCAGCTGCCGGTCTGCTGGAAGTCGGATCCCGGGTGCTGTTTCGTCACCCCTTGGTGCGATCGGCGGTCTACCGCTCGGCGCCGCTTGAGCACAGACAAGACGTGCACCGCGCCCTGGCGGAGGCCACCGATCCGCAGCTGGATCCCGACCGTCGTGCCTGGCACCGCGCGCAGGCCGTACCCGGCCCCGATGACGACGTCGCGGCGGAGCTGGAACAGTCAGCCGGCCGAGCACAGGCCCGCGGTGGGTTGGCCGCTGCGGCGGCGTTTCTGGAACGCGCGGCGATGCTGACGCGCGACCCTGATCGTCGTGCCCAGCGGCTGCTTGCCGCGGCCAAGACGAAGCGTGACGCCGGCGCGTTCGACGCGGCGCTGGGACTGTTGGTGGCGGTCGAGGCTACGCTGCTTGACCCGGTGCAGACCATCGAGCTGCAGCGTCTGCGCGGACAGATCGCGATGATGCAGCGCCGCGACCCCGACGCGGTTCGACTGCTCCTGAGCGCCGCCAGACGTCTTGAACCGCTTGACGCCGACTTGGCACGCGAAACCTATCTAGAAGCACTCGGGGCCGCGATGTGGGCGGCCGGTCACGGCAGTGGCGGCGTCTTGGCCGAGGTTGCTGAGGCCGCTCGCGCGGTGCCGGCGGGTCCCGGACCAGCGCGTGCGGTCGACGTCTTGCTCGAGGGGTTGGCGCGGCGCTGGACGGAGGGATACGCGGCGGCCGCGCCGGCACTTGCCCGAGCAGTCGAACTGTTTCTGGCTTTTGACGTCCCTGTCGACACAGTCGGTCGTTGGCAGTGGCTGCTTTGCGCAGGCACCACTGCCGAGGTTGCGCTCGATCTGTGGGACGCCGAATCCGCGCAGGCCGTGGCCGCTCGGACGGCACGATTCGCCCGGGACGCCGGCGCACTCGGGTCGCTGCAGCATGCGCTCAATGCTCTCGCCAGGACCCACCTCCTGGCCGGCGAGTTGACGACGGCGGAGCTGATGATCGACGAAGATCGCCTGATTTCCGAGGTCACCGGGAATCCGCCAACGGGGTACGCCGAAATGATGCTCGCGGCCTGGCGTGGGCAGGAGACGCAGGCCTCCGCGCTGATCGAGTCCACCGTGCGGCAGCCAGCCACCCGAGATCTGAGCTCGATGGTCGCCGTAGCGACCTACGCACGCTCGGTACTCGACAACGGCCTCGGTCGCCATGGCGCCGCCCGCGACGCTGCCCGGCGGGTATTTGAGCTCGATCAGCTCGGTGGCGGCCCGTTTGCCGTGCCGGAGCTGGCCGAGGCGGCGTCTCGCGCCGGTGACACAGCGCTCGTGCGTGCCGCACTCGACTGGCTGTCGGAACGCACACGCGTCACGCCGACCGACTGGGCGCTGGGCATCGAAGCCCGCGTCCGCGCCCTACTCAGCGAGGGCGAAGCCGCCGACAGGCTTTACCGCGAGTCGATCGAGCACCTGGGCCGCACCCGCGCCCGCGCTCAGCTGGCCCGCGCTCACCTTCTGTACGGCGAATGGCTGCGACGCGAACGCCGCCGCCTCGACGCGCGCGCCCAGCTACGCATCGCCCACGACATGCTGGAAACGATGGACATCGAAGCGTTCGCCGAGCGGGCTCGCCGCGAACTGGCGGCCACCGGGGAAACCGCCCGGAAACGCACCGTCGAAACCAGCGTCCAGTTGACCGCGCAAGAGGCCCTCATAGCGCGGCTGGCCCGCGATGGGCTCTCCAACCCCGAGATCGGCGCCCGGCTATTCATCAGTCCGCGCACCGTCAAATACCACCTGAGCAAAGTCTTCAACAAGCTCAACATCACATCACGCAACCAGCTTGACCGAGTCTTACCTCGCGACCCGAGCACCGGCCGCCCGCACTAGGCCGCGCCCCGGAACCCGTCGCGGCGGTGGTGGTGGTAATCATGCAGCCTGGCCGACAGCATGAGCCCGTGGCGGTCTCTCACGACTCTATTCGAACCGCACCTCGCTGAAATCTATTGCGACCATCAGCATTTCCATGATCGGCCGACGATCGGGACCCCGCGTGTAGGCGCGCCGCTTGGTTGGCAGACTTATGCCGTTCGCCACCACATAATCCGAAGTCAGTTGCGCCGCTTGAAAACCGCCTGCGATATTCACGCTGTAGTCATGGCGGCGCAGCCTCAAATCCTCGCCGAAGAAAAAATCCTGAATGAGGTTGTGCGTCTCGATCGAACCAGGAAAGTATGCGCGCAACACGCGCCACTTCTCTGTGCCTTCCTGCCAGCCCTCTGTTTCCTCGACCTGCACGCCATCCATCGCGAGAAGAAATGGGGTGGTGAGGTAGGTCCATACGGCTTCGCCATTGAAATACGCACGATGGAGCGCGTCCCACGGCGTGTTCATTTGGTGGCCCGCGAAGGAGTCTTTAGGCGCACGGCGCTCCGCAACTACTGTGCCATCGAGCTTCTCGATGGCAATCCGATCTGGCGTGAACACCGTGCGCTGATCGGGAGCCCCGTAAGGCGAGACTGACGAGCGTTCCTCGTGCAACCAAGCGGTCATGCGGCGCGGGCTCGGGTCCTGTGGCACTCCCTTGAGCGGAAACAAGCCGCCACCACTCGCAATCGTTGCGTCAACTTTTTTGTACCGATTCCAGCGATCCATGCCACCGTGGGCATCAAGAATTCTGGCAAGCAGTTCGTTCATCAGGTATCCCCCTAACATGTGTAAGTCTGTCGATCACCTCGGTTGACCAGCACGGTAAGCCGGTTCGTTCTTTGTTGGCGGCGCTGCCCGCCTTTTGAAAGCCACCTCATCGTTACGCCGACCCTTCGACCGGCAATCCGAACGCGCTGTGGCTCGGCGAACACCTCTCCCCAAATCTCGGTTGCGGAGGGCCAAGGTCGCATCGGCCAGTGGCCAGCGCACCTGGCCAGTCGCCGATCGACGGGCCCGCGCGGGCGTCGGGGAGCGGCATCTGACTCGACGCACGACTGACCACTCGCACTGTCCATTAGCGGATGCGAGCGCGGGCTGAGCGAACAACGCTCGATGACAGTCGATTGAAGGAGAAATGGTGCTGCCCAACGAAGCTGAAGTGGTTGTTGTTGGTGGCGGCCCGACGGGCCTGGTGCTCACCGCGGCGTTGCGTCGGGCTGGTCATGATGTTCTGACACTGGACAAACACGCATGACCAACGCCGAGCTGAGCGCACGATTCGAACGCGACGTCATCCCGCTGCGGGCGCCGCTCTACCGCAGGGCCCTGGGCATGACTCACAATCGCGCCGACGCCGAGGACCTGGTTCAGGACACCATGATGTCCGCGTACGCCAGCTTCCGCTCGTTTCGGCAGGGGACCAACCTCAACGCCTGGCTACACCGGATCCTGACCAACACCTACATCAACGACTACCGCAAAAAGCAGCGGCGGGCGGCGCAATATCCGACCCAGCAGATCACCGACCAGCAACTGGCCGCCAACGCGGCGCACTCCTCGACCGGGCTGCGCTCGGCGGAGGACGAGGCGCTCGACACGTTGCCGGACAACAGGATCAAAGCTGCAATGCACGCCCTGCCCGAACAAATCCGCGTGGTCGTGTACTACGCCGACGTCGAAGGTCGCCAACACCGCGAGATCGCCGAAATCATGAACAGCCCGCCAGGAACCGTGAACTCCCGGCTCCACCGCGGACGACGCCAACTACGCAGCATCCTGAACGACGTCGCCGAACCCGCAAGCGCTACTACAACCCGACGCGCGAGATCGATCTCATGCGACGCGGCGTAACCGGGCACGGTGAGCCTGAGCGCACCGGCCCCGACCAGGTGAATGCCGCACTGGTCCGGCAACTGATCGGCGACGCGCTCGCGCAGTTGTCCGGCGAGCACCGCGCGGTGATTCGCCGCTCGCGCTACTTGGGGTGGACGACGGCGCAGATATGACCTCAGACGCAAGCGTGGCCTGGCAGCTAGCTGATGCGGCTTCCCCATGCCTAATCGCTGGTGAGCGTGCGATGATTTTCGCCCAATTAGGTTGCGGCGAAAGCCATCTAGCGACCGAGAGGATCCTCGCCGTCGTGGTGCGTGAAGGTTTCCCACTGCCTGCAGCGCTGCTAACGACGCTGAAAACCTGGCTGGACCTCTACGTTGGAACGCCAGAGGAACGAAGACTACGAGCTCTGGTCGCGCGTGTTAGGCGACACGCGAATTGAGCGGCTCCCGCACCAGTGAAGCACGCCTCAGCAGAACGAAGGTGAACAATGCCGCCGGTCCACTCGCGCGGTGGTGGCGCAAGCGCGGTGCGCGGTTGTTCGACAAGGGTCGGGGAGCGGCATCTGACTCGACGCACGACTGACCACTGGCACTGTCCACAAGCCGATGCGAGCGCGGGCTGAGCGAACAACGCTCGATGACAGTCGATTGAAGGAGAAAAGGTGCTGCCCAACGAAGCTGAAGTGGTTGTTGTTGGTGGCGGCCCGACGGGCCTGGTGCTCACCGCCGCGTTGCGTCAGGCTGGTCATGATGTTCTGACGCTGGACAAGCAGGAGGAAGGGGCCAACGCGTCTCGCGCAGCGGCGATCCACGCGAAGACCTTGGAGGTCCTGCGGGAGCTGGACGTCACCGACCGGTTGATCGCCGAGGGCGTCGTAGTGCCGACGTTCACGTTTCGCGATCGCGACAGGATCTTGACTCGACTGGACTTCTCCTCGCTGCCGACCTCGTACCCGTTCGTGCTGACGCTGCAGCAGTATCGGACCGAGAAGATCCTCACCGAGCGGATGCATGCTCTCGGTGGGCAGGTGATGCGTCCCTACAGCGTCGCGGGTGTCTGCATCGACGCTGATGGCGCCGAGGTCGAAGTGGACGGCCCAGATGGGCGCGAAGTGGTTCACGCGCGCTACGTCGTGGGCGCCGACGGCGTCTCCTCGGTGGTTCGGCAGAGCGCCAAAATCGACTACGCCGGCGGGACCTATGACCAGTCGTTCACCCTCGCCGACGCCCGGATCGACTGGCCGCTGCGCTTCGATGAGGTGCAGAACTTCTTCTCGCCCGCGGGCATCGTAGTCAGCGGACCGTTGCCCGATAACCAACGCCGCGTCCTCGCGACGGTCGACAAGGCACCCGAGGTCATCGACGTCGACTTCGTTCAGCACATCCTCGATGAGCGCGGTCCCACCGGAGCGCGGGTCAAAGAACTCACTTGGTCATCGCAATTCCATGTCCACCACCGCATCGCCAGCACCTTCCACCACGGACCGGTGTTTCTGGCCGGCGACGCCGCCCACGTGCACAGCCCCGCCGGAGGCCAGGGCATGAACCTGGGCATTCAAGACGCCGTCGATCTGGCGCACACCCTGTCCGCGTCGCTCAACGGGGCCAAACACGCCGATCTCGACGGCTACGAAAAGCGCCGCCGACCGATCGCCCGCGCCACCGTCATTTTCACCAATCTGATGACCCGTGCCTCGATCGTCGACAACCGCCCTGCCCAACTGGTCCGCAACGCCGTGTTCTCCCTGATCGGCGTCCTGCCACCGGCACGTAAACAGATGGTCCTGCACATGTCCGAACTCGCCTGAAACGACCTCACCATGACAGCACCGCGGCTCAAAGGCCTACATCACGTCAAACTGCCGGTCAGCGACCTGGAGGCCAGCCTGACCTGGTATCAGCGGGTGTTCGACGCGGAGCACCTGAGCCAGTTCGATCACTACGATGGCGCCGGCGCCCGCTACGCCGTGATCCTGCAGCTGCCCGGCATCGACATCCCGATCGAGCTGCGGTGGGCCCCCGATGCCGCCACCGCCATTGCCGGCTATGACCCGGTCAGTTTCGTGGCCGACGACATGCAGGCCTGGAGCGATCACCTCGACGCGGTCGGCATCGAGCACTCACCCGTCATCACGGCCCTCGCCGGTCAGTTGCTGATATTTCGCGATCCCGACCAGACGTTCCTGCGTCTGCTCACCATGCCCGAAGGTGGCATCCAGGCGATCGAGATGAACCGCGACGCGGTCGAACCCGAAGGCCCCTGGATCGCGCCCGACATCATGAAACACCCATGAGACTAAGTACTGGCGACGACGTGAAGAATGCACCGAACGACCACCCGCCACGTCCGACATAGCTTCTCGTAATGCGTTGAATGCCTTTGTGTTTAAGGCCGTGCCCAAGGTCCACCGAAAACGGTGCCGCAGCCGCGTGGTGGTTGTCCTGATTCCCGGTGCTCAGTATGTGTCGCGGGTGTGTACCAGCACCCCGCGATTGGTGAAGTCGGAGATCTCCTCGTCGCTGTAGCCGAGTTCGTGTAGCACCTCTTCGTTGTGCTCGCCCTGGCGGGCAGGCTCCCGGTCGGGCTCGCGGCCGTTGTCGGCGGTCTCGGCGGGATCGGTGCTGTCATCCGTCTTGGAGCCGCCGGTGAAGTGCCAGGGCCGGCCTGGGACGATGATCCGTGCGCCGGCGCCGTCGGGCACAGTGCGAGTGGCTCCCCATTGGGTCGCCCAGTCGGTCGTGGCGAATTCGGAGATGTCGCGCAGCGAGCCGGTGGGGATCTTGGCCTCGTCGAGCTGCGCCTCCAGTGACGCCATGTCGGTGAAGGTCCAGATCCAGCGCTGCACGATCTCGTGTAGCGCGTCCAGGTTGCGTCGCCGATCCGTTGGGGTGGCGAAGCGTGGGTCCCCGGCGAGGTCGGGTCGGCGCATGGCGGCCAGGTAGAACGGGAACGACAAGCTGCTGACCAGGCTTAGCGGGCTGATGAACCGTTTCCCGTCGGGTCCGATGAAAAACACGCAGTCGGTGGCGCCGAGGATGGGCGGCTCGTCACCAAGGTCGGCATCGGATAAATCCACGTGGACTCGTTCGTTGACCGCCAGCATCACCGCGGCCATCGCCACATCGATGTACTGGCCGCGGCCGGTCACACTGCGCTCATTCAGCGCCGCGAGGATGGCGATCGCGGCATGCAGCCCGGAATAGACATCGGCGTGTGAGAGCGAATCGCTGCGGCGACGGTCTTGCGGGGTGCCCCAGTGCGCGTTGGACATCTCCGTGATTCCAGTCTCGGCCTGCACTGTTGGGGCGTAGGCAGCGCGTGCACGCCACGACCCGTGCTGGCCGTAGCCGCTTATCGAGGCGTAGACAACATGAGGGTTGCGTGCGGCGACGTCGTCGTAGCCCAGCCCGAACCCGGCGAGGGTGCCGGGGCGGAAGTTCTCCACGATGATGTCGGCCTCATCGCAGAGCCGCAGCGCGATCTCGCGTGCCCCGTCGACGTTGAGGTCGATGGAGATGTTGCGTTTGCCGGCGTTCTGCTGGGCGTAGTAGCCGGAGATCTCGCCGGTACCAGGGAAGGCCCGCCGGGCCATATCCCCCGATGGGGGTTCAACCTTGATCACCTCGGCGCCCAGGTCGAGTAAGGTTTGCGCGCAGTGCGGCCCGGCCAGCACCCGGGAAAAGTCGACAACGCGGATTCCGGTCAGTGCAGCCATCTTTCAGCGTCCCTCAAAGTTGGCCATGCCGGGGCCGTTCTGCTTGAGCGAGGCGGCCCCGGTGCGAAAGTCCTCCGATGCGAAGATCGGCTTTTGCAGCTCGGTCATGGCGATGTCGGCGGCCCCGACTCCCTCGTTGATCGCGACGGTGACCAGGGCCTTGGTCGCGGCATGGGCGATGGTGGGGCCTCCGGCGAGCTCACGGGCCAGGGTGGCCGCGGCTTGGTCGAGTTGTTCGTCGGCGACCACCCGGTTGATCACGTTCCAGCGCTCAAGGGTGCGCGCGTCGTAGCGGCGCGCGAGCATGGCCATCTCCTTGGCCCGCGCCGCCCCGGCGCGCTGGGTGAGTCGTTGGATGCCACCGGCCAGTGGGTGCAGCCCGACGGTGGCCTCCACCGAGCCGATCTTGGCCGACTCCGTGGCGATGATCAGGTCGCAGGCCAACGCCAGCTCCAGTCCGCCGCCCAGACAGTTGCCGTGCACGGCGGCCACGATCGGGATGGGCAGCTCGTCGAAGGCCCGCAGCATCTCCAGGATCGGCCAGCCCAAGACGCCGTTGCCGCGCCCGGCAGCCTCAAGCATCGCGTCCAGGTCCGCACCGGCCGAGAAATGCCGCAGTCCGCTGCGCAGGATCGCTGCCCGGGCACCGGAGTCCCGGACCCAGCCAAGCGCCTCGATCAGCTCTTCGGTGAACTCGCGGTTCATCAGGTTGTAAGGCCGGTAGTTCATGGTGACGACCGCTACCGGGCCGTCCAGACGACACGCGAAACGCGCACTGGGCTCGCTCGGCACGTCGGTGCGTAGGTGTACGTCCTCAACGGACATCGGGTTCTCCTGTCTGTCAGAGTCTGAAGTTCGACGGATGCCGGGAGCGGCACGGCGCTTACCCGCCGTCCTGCCCCGATTAGCGTGCTCGCGCTGATCCGAGGGTCGCGTAGCCTCCTTCCCACCAGCCGGTGGCGAGCGCCGCGTACTCGTCGGCGGCGTCTTCCCAGGTGAAATGACCGGCGTCGACGAAGTTGAGCCTGCTGTTGGGCAGGCGCTCATGGAGGAACTCGGCGTTGACCGGTGGCACCACCAGGTCTCGGCCGCCGCCGATGATCTGCACCGGCGTCTTGATCTGCGGCAACAGAAAACGCAGCGCCGCGAGGTCGGTCGGGTAGCTGCGCACGTAGCGCATCGATTCGACGAAGCGGTCGCCGTCGTAGGAGGACAGGTAGTCCTCGCGAACGAAGTCGAGAAGCGCGTACCGCTGGATGTCGGTTAAAGCAGCGGCAACGATCTGGCGCGGATCAACGTGGCGGTATGCCTCGAGGTCGGGGGCTTCGACCCAGTCCTTCAGCACCCCGCCCAGCTGGAGGGGAAACGCCGCACCGCCACTGCCGACGATCAGGCTGCGTAACCGACCCGGATACAAGGCCGCCGCGAAAAGGGCCGCGCCGGTGCCGATGTCGGGACCGATCACATGCGGGCTGTCGAGCCCGAATGCGTCGGCGACACGAATGACGAACTCGCCCATGGCCCGCGGCGAGAGCAGCTCATCGCGGCGCTGGGAGTGGCCGAATCCCGGTAAGTCGATCGCCACCAGATGTGTGTGCACGGCCAGCCGCTCCCACGTCGGCTCGAAGGCGAACAGGCTCTCCGGCCACGGACTGAGCAACAGGGCGTGGTCGTCTCGGTTCTCGCTCTCGGCGAAGCGGATGGCCAATCCATCGATGGTCCGGAACTCTGGCTCGATGCCGTTGAACCAAGTGCTCACGAGATCTCCATAGGGGCTGCTCGTCGCGCAACGAGTCGGCGACTGTGCCCAGTGTCGGTCGCTCGCCGCTGCGTTCGAATCCGCCGATGGACAGTCCGCGTGGTCAGTCAGCGGGCAGGACCCGGTCCAGCTGGCTGCGCGAAGTGACGCCGAGCTTCATAAACACTTTGCTCAGGTGATATTTGACGGTGCGCGGACTGATAAAGGGCCCAGCGGCGCCGGACCGAACAGGAACGCATGCTGCTCGGCCTGCTCGTCCTCGTCGAGCAGCACGATCATCAGCCCTGAGCGGCTGCCGAACCGCCGGAACAGGGTGCCCTTGCCGACGCCGGCCGCCGTTGCGATTTCGTCCATGGTGACCGTGTCTGGGCCGCGCGCGGCGATTAGCCGGCGCGCCGCGTCCAAAAACTGGGCACGATTGCGCGCGGCGTCTCCGCGCTCGTGCGGCGGGTCGGCTGGCTCCAGCGCCGTGTTTCGGCCGACGTCGCGGTTGGCGCCGGTGCCGAACGCGATCCCGGGCGGCATTGACATGCGTCGTTTCCTTCCCCTGTCGGCCGGTCAGGCCGGCGAATGGGCGATCCGGCGTTTTCCTCCGAGTTGCCCGGCGTTGGCCGGAACGATCTTTTGTTGTGGCGCAACAGGTTGCGCAGGTGGATGCGCCCTTCACGAGCTCGACGCCCTCGGCGAAACCTGTTGCTCAGTGCGCCTTCTCGGGGCTGTTCGCGGAGGGCGCCGAACATCAGGTCGTGAGGTTCGTCAGTCACCTCGACTCCTGGTTAGAGTTCGGTGCTGCGCGGTGGGGTGGCGGTGCCGTGGACCCGCTGGGAGTGGTCCGCGAACGTCTTTGCCCCCAGCTGCCTGATGACGGGGCGGGCGTCGGCGGGCCTGGCGGCGATGAAATGGTCGATGCTGTCGGGATCGCCCTCATACATCAGCAGGCCGATCGTGAGTGCGGATTGTGCTGGGTCGGCGGCCAATTCGCTCCCCATGGTCGGGTGCCACTCGGCGACCGTGATGTACTGCTCCATGAGGGGAACGACACGGTCCTCCTCCGCACTCAGGTGCTCCTTCAACGCCGGGATCAGCCTGCCGAGAACGTCCGCCAGGACCTCGCGAGACTCGACCGTGACGGCATCGCGCCAGATGCTCAACGCCTCGTCGACCTCGTGGAGCAGCGTGGCGACCTGTTGGTGTTGACCTTGCATCAGCCCCACCAGCCGAGCCGCCCGGGTACAGCGATCGAGCAGCAGCGGCCAGATGTCCTCGTCTTCGTGGGTGTGGTGATCGTGCAACAGGGCGATCACAGCTTCCACGTGATCACCGATGATCTGGGCGCGGTCGTGGTCGCCCGCTACGATAGCGCCGACGAGCCCGGGCATCAGTGCGAACTCGCGGCGGAACATGTTGTGGATAATGAGCATATCGCTACGGTCGAAGTGCGGCTGCTCGTCAGTCTCCGCCAAGGAACTCATCATTAACCTCCTTTGATTCGCGCCGCGCGATGCGCGGCGCGAATCGTGCCGGTATCAATTCGGGGAACTCGCAAAGGAATTCAGTCGAGCGGGATCTCGTTCTTGTGCTGGGTCAGCCAGGTGTCGAGCGGTTGGAGTTCGGGGTTGAGCTCACGCACCAGGTCGAGGTTGCGCACTCCGGTGAAGTAATCCGACGCGTCGGAATAGAACTGGAACATGTTGGCGACCTCGACGGCACCGGGCTGGCCGGATGCCCGCATCTGATCGGTGGTAATCGGTCGGTAGATGACCTTTTCGCCCAACGCTGCGGTGAACATCGCGGCGAGTTGCTCCCCGGTGGCGTGGGTGCCGGCGATGCTGACAGTCTTGTCGATGAATTGTCCGCCGCGCCGAAAGACACCCAGCGCGGTCTTGCCGATGTCCTCACCGGCGACGAGCGCAAGCTTCTTGTCGGTCATCGGCAGTGACAGAACCAGCTCGCCGTTGTCGTCACGGTGCGGGCCTTGGCCTTGCAGGAAAGCCTCGTAGTAGAACGTGGTCTGCAGGAAGGTGGTCGGCACGCCGAGCGCGGTGAACGATGCGTTGGCCTCGGCCTTGGCGTCGAAGTGCGGGACCTTGTAGTTGCCCAGGGCGTCGGGGACCTCGATACCGAGTCGCCGAAAGTGGGGCCGGGTGTCCTCAAGGGTGGACCACACCACGTGGCGTAGTTCGGTGTCCTTGGCGGCGCGGGCTGCGGCCGCGGCCTGATCGAGTTCCATCTCGGCGCGGGTACGGGCCTGCTCCTGTTCGGGGGTGCGCTGGGCCCAGAAGTTGGTGACCACATAGGCGCCGTAGGCGCCGTCGAAGGCCGTGCGCAGGCTGGTCTCATCGTCGAGGTCTGCCTCGATGACCTCGGCCCCTTGGGAGGCGAGTTCACACGCCCGGTCGGAGCCGGTGTTGCGGGTCAGGGCCCGCGCGGTGAACGGGCTGTCCGGGTCGGCCATGATCGCCCTGAGCAGGCCGCCGCCCTGGACGCCCGTCGCGCCCACTATCGCAATGATTTTCTTCTCGGTCATCCTCTACTCCTTTGACTGATTTGCGGATATTGGTTGGGAATTGCTTCGACGAATCGAAGCCCTGGTCTCGCCTCGGCGAGCAGGTCTAGAGTTCGCGACGCCGTCCGACGGATTCGGCGGGTCGCGCGGTGATGAGTTGGTCCAGCAGTGTGAGTTGGACGTTGTAGGGAACTTCGGCCTGGGTGAGGTCCCACATGACCTCGTCGACGCCGAGTTCGGCAACCCCGAGCAGGTCGCGTTTGATCTGGCCGACGGACCCGGACAGCGGCAAGCGATCGGCCTCCTCGAGCGGGGCTTCGGTCACGGGGTTGTTGACGCGCACGACGATCGGGCCGGGACTCTCACCAGCGGGTACGGCGGTGCGGAAGCTCGCGAGTTGCTGTTCAAAGGATTTCCACTCGTGGATCCCCGGGTTCAGTCCGACCCCTAACCGTGCGGCGCGCTGCACGGAGGCGTCGACTCCCGGCGCTGCTGCGATGAGAATGGGCGGGCCGCCGGGCTGCAGCGGTTTGGGGCTGACTTGCGACGGCGCGATCCGATAGAAACGGCCCTGATAGCTGACAGGGTCGGGGTCCCAGGTGGCACGCATCGCCTCGATGAACTCCTCGAAACCGCTACCGCGGCGTCCCATCGGCACATTGGCGGTAGCGAACTCGTCGGCCGACCAGCCCTGTCCCAGACCCACGACGAGGCGTCCGGCACTCAAATGGTCCAGCGTCGCGAGGCGGCGGGCGAGCATTACCGGCACGTGGAAGAGCGCAGCGAGGACGCTGGTCCCCAAGCGGATCGTGCTGGTATGGACGGCAACGTAGGTCAATGTCTCCAACGGCCGCGAAGACGTTGGCGTAGCACTCCGGAGTCCGCCACCCCTCCGCCGGTTTCACCGCTCGTAGCAGCCGCTCAAACACCCAGAGCGAGTCGAAACCGAGTGCCTCGGCGCGTTGCGCGAACTCCACGATTCTCTGCGGAGTGGCCTCGACGCCATGGTGCGGCAGGCCCAATCCCAGCTTCATGTGCGGATCTCCTCGATATAATTGGCCGACCAACTAATGCTCTACCGTGAGTGTAGCACGTTACTTGGCCGGCCAACCAGTTAGGCTGACGGCATGACACCCCAGCAACCGAGCCGCGATCCGCTCGACGTCGGGCCGGGTGGCCCGGTGAGCCGGGCCCTTGCCCAGGTGGTTCGGCTTCACCGCGCCGCGGCGGGCGAACTCCTCAAAAGCACCGGCCTGTACCCGGGGCAGGAGGTGCTGATGATGCATCTATGGGCAGCAGGGGTCGTGCGCCAGGCCGACCTGATCAACGCCCTGGGTCTCGACCCGTCCACCGTGACCAAGATGCTTCAGCGGCTACAGCGCGCTGGCAAAGTCACCCGGACCACCGACCCCGCCGACCGACGCGCCGTGCTCGTCGAAGCAACGGAAAGCAGCCGCGCCCTTCGTCCCGAAATCGAAGCCGCCCAAAAGACGTTGGAAGAGCGCACCGTCGCCGCACTCGACACTGCCGAGCGCGCCGAATTGCACCGACTGCTGGAAAAGGTTGCGGCCAACCTCAGTCTGCAGAACGCCACCTGCCCTTAACGCCGCCCCGCCGGTCGCCCTCTACCAGCGGGTTGGTTGAACGGTCATCGATGGCCGCCCAGCCCGACAATCGGATAGCCCTCGCGTGCGGTGCCGCGGGGGAGACCGCTGCTGGCGATCGGCGGCTTGGCTGGGTGACGGCCAGCGATCTGGACGCCGCGCGGCGACCGGTGATTGCTGTGCGCCAGTTTGTGCGTCCGAACAGCTTTCTTTGACTGGGGGTCTCGCCAGTGCAGATGCGCGGCGGTTGGTGTGGTTCGACGTCGCGGTAAGTTCCCACACGTGAGCGAAGACAGAGTGCGTGTGCGAATTGGTGCTAATGGCGTGGCAACGGTGACGATGGTGCGCGCCGACAAGCACAATGCGCTTGACCAAGCCATGTTCGAGGGCTTGATGGATGCCGCAGCCCAACTGGCAGAAGACGCTTCGGTTCGCGCGGTGGTGCTGCACGGCGAAGGCAAGAGCTTCTGCTCGGGGCTGGACGTTGCCAGCTTCATGTCCGGAGGGGGTGGCACCGGGGTTCTGCTGGAGCGCGATGGCGACCGGCTGGCCAACTTTGCTCAGCGGGTGAGCTACGACTGGTCGTTGGTGCCGGCGCCGGTGATCGCCGCGATTCACGGGAATTGCTTCGGCGGCGGTCTCCAGATCGCGCTGGGCGCCGACATCCGGATCGCCGCGCCGGAAGCGAAGCTGTCCATTATGGAGATCAAGTGGGGCCTCGTTCCCGACATGGGCATCACGCAGACACTCCCGCGACTAGTACCTATCGACGTCGCCAAGGAGTTGACGTTCAGCGGCCGCATCGTTTCTGGAAGCGACGCTTTGGCGCTCGGACTGGTCACTCGAAATAGTGACGATCCGCTGGCCTCGGCGCTGGCACTGGCAGACGAGATCGCGCAGAAATCTCCTGACGCCGTCCGTGCCGCCAAACGCCTGTACGACCAGACATGGGTCAGTGACGACGCCGCCGCTGCCCTGATACGTGAATCCGAGCTACAAGTCGGGTTGATCGGCAAACCTAATCAGATCGCGGCCGTTATGGCCGGAATGTCGGGAGAGCAGCCAGTCTTCGTCGATCCCGCTGACCGTTAAGCTCACTATCCGCCAGATCGAGGGTCGGTGGCTCAAGGCCGGCCGCTTCCCGCTATCGATGATTCGTGGCGAAGAACTGCCAGATGGTGTCGGTAGCGTTGAGTGCTGTCGACGGTTCCGGCATGTTGCCGATCCTCTGCGCGAGCGGGCTCGGCTCGCCGCCGGGCCACTGGTGGCCCGCGCCCGTCACCGAGATCAGTTCTACGGTGTGCCCGTCGGCGCACCCGGCTGTCTGGGTCGTCACGTCCCCGGCAGTAGTCGAATTGGGTTGTCCGCAGCCGTCGATCCCGCGCCATGTCGCAGTGACGGCCTCCACCGACGGGCCGTCGACGCGCGCCTTCCCGTCGGCTGAGAACGCCTTGCCTGGACCGCCGTTGTAGGGGACTCGGTCGTCGGCGGTGCCGTGTATCTGCAACACCGATGTCGGCCGTGCTCCCGAGCAGCCGGTGAGCAGTGTGCCGGCCACCGGGGCGATCGCCGCGAATGTGTCTGTCTGACAACCCAAGCGAAGCGCCATCATGGCACCGTTCGACATGCCGGTTGCATAGACGCGCGCCCGGTCGATCGGCATATCTTGCTCGATCGCGCCGACCATGGCGGTGATAAAGGCGACGTCATCGGCGTTGGTGTGCTGCGGCTCGCCGCAGCAGCTCCCGGCGTTCCAGGCGCGCATGAGTCCATCAGGGTAGGCGACCAGGAAATGGCCGGCGTCGGCTTCGCTGTCCCAGTGGTAGGAGCGTTCGGCCTGCGCCCCGGTGCCGAAACCGCCGTGCATCATCACGACCAGCGGGGCGCCGCCGCTGAGCCCTGGTGGACGGTACAGATGGAAGGTTCGGCCGACCCCGCCGACGTCGATGGTGTGTGTGGACTGCCCGTCAGGAATTGACTGCGCGCCCGGCGTTCCCAGCGCGTGGCCGCCACCGAAGCATCCGCCGAGTACCACCACCGAGGCCGCCAGGAGACTGACAACAAGTGCCCGGAAGTATCGAGATTGTATGCCGCCATCGTGGCAGCCCCGCGGATGTTTGACAAGTAGCTTGTCAATTTTGATGCTAGTGGCAGACTCTTAGGCCATGCGAGCCGCTCAAGACGCCAAGTGGGAGCCCACGGTGCCAGCTCTGGTGAATCTGGTGGCCGCGTCCGGAGCGCCCGGGTTGCGGGCGGCTTTCTCGGCCGCTGGGCTTGACGGGATTCGGCCCGGGCAGGCGGTCGCCTTGGTGCCGCTGGCGTCCGGCGGCTTGCACGCGTCAGATCTGGCTGACCGGCTCAGGGTTAGCCGGCAGGCCGTGGCGCAGGCAGTAGCCGAATTGGAACGCCACGACTACGTCGTTCGAGGTCCGCATCCCTCCGACGCTCGCGCGCGGATCATCGAGCTCACGCCGCGGGGCCGCCAAGCGTTGCGCGTGATGCGATCCAACGCGCTCGAAGTGGAAAAGCGCTGGCGCGATGTTTTGGGAGAACGCCGATTCGGGGAGTTGCGTGCGACGTTGTCGGCGCTGCTCTCGGCTGAAACCGTTGAGTCGTAAGGGCTCCGTCAACGGCGGCGCTCGCGGTGGAATGAGCTAATCCGCCTGCCGGGGCCCCGCACCCCGAGGCCGTGTAACAACTTCATCAGTAGATCGCGTAGTATGCAGGTAGTCGAAATTCTAAGTGTTCGTGTTCCACACACGCTCGCGCAGAAACTTGGTGCGGGCGTCTCTTTCTCCTTGCAGGGCAAGCCAGAAGTAGCCGTCTGATCATTCGGCTGCCGTTCCGCATGGCGCGGATCGGAATCCTGACACAGGAGATACAAAATGACACAGGGAACTGTGAAGTGGTTCAACGCTGAAAAAGGCTTCGGCTTCATCGCGCAAACGGAGGGTCCGGACGTCTTCGTCCACTACTCCGAGATCGACGGCGGAGGCTTCCGCAGCCTCGAAGAGAACCAGCAGGTGGAATTCGAGGTCACCCAGGGTGCCAAGGGTCCGCAGGCCAGCAAGGTTCGGGCACTCTAACCCACCCGCGAGACTAAGAAGCCGTACCCGCTCTGTGGTGAGCGGGTACGGCTCTAATCGTTTGGCTCCCAAGCGTTTCTCGATCCCAGGCGCAACTTAGATGCAGCGCGGTCCGGCAGCACCCTTCGGCCCCGCTCGAGCGCTTACGGGCTTCAATGCCCCAGTGTGTCCGGACAGAGCTCGTGCTTCGCTGCATCGATCACTCCCCGCCGGCGCGGCCACCGCGAGCGCGACCGAAACGATCAACGCCGTCGCCGACCATCGGAAGATGTTCATCTCCCGACCGCAAGCCGATCGGTGTACGGCGGACAGAAAACGGACGAAGATACTTCTGTAGCCCGAGGGTCGATATTTGGCGCTCGTTGCGGGTACCACTACCGGACAGCAGCCCCGCAGCCCTGGGGCCGCTGCGCGACGAGGAGGTACTTCATGACTGAGCGTTACACCACGACCGACGGCGGCGCACCCGCGCCCAGCGACGAACGATCGCTGACTGTCGGGCCGGATGGTCCAATCCTGCTGCAGGACCACTACTTGATCGAGCAGATGGCGCAGTTCAATCGGGAACGCATCCCGGAGCGCCAACCGCACGCCAAGGGCGGCGGGGCGTTCGGCCACTTCGAGGTGACCAACGACGTCAGCAAGTACACCAGGGCCGCGGTGTTCCAGCCCGGCACCAAGACCGACACTCTGATTCGCTTCTCTACCGTCGCCGGTGAGCGGGGCAGCCCAGACACCTGGCGCGATCCGCGGGGGTTCTCGCTGAAGTTCTACACGTCGGAGGGCAACTTCGACATGGTCGGCAACAACACGCCCGTCTTCTTCATGCGGGACCCGCTGAAGTTCCAGCACTTCATCCGCTCCCAGAAGCGCATGCAGGCAACGAACTTGCGCGACCACAACATGCAGTGGGACTTCTGGAGCTTGTCACCGGAGTCTGCTCACCAGGTGACCTGGCTTATGGGCGACCGCGGTATCCCCAGGAACTGGCGACACATGAACGGCTACAGCAGCCACACCTACAGCTGGATCAACGCAGCCGACGAGATTTTCTGGGTGAAATACCACTTCATCAGCGATCAGGGCATCGAGTTCCTGACCCAGGAAGAGGGCGATCAGCTGGCCGGCGAGGATGGCGACTACCACCAACGCGACCTCTACAACGCGATCGAGGGTGGTGACTTCCCGAGTTGGACGCTGAAAATGCAGATCATGCCGTTCGAGGAAGCCAAGACCTACCGGTTCAACCCGTTCGACCTGACCAAAGTGTGGCCGCACGGCGACTACCCGCTGATCGACGTGGGCAAGCTGACGCTCGACCGCAATGTCACCGACTACCACACCGAGATCGAACAGGCCGCTTTCGAGCCGAACAACATCGTGCCCGGCACCGGGCTGAGCCCTGACAAGATGCTGCTGGCCCGCGGCTTCTCCTATGCTGACGCGCACCGCGCCCGGTTGGGAACCAACTACAAGCAGATCCCGGTCAACACCCCCCATGTGGAGGTCGACAGTTACTCCAAAGACGGCGCGATGCGGATCAAGAACGTCACCGATCCGGTGTATGCGCCCAATTCCTACGGTGGCCCGCACGCGGACGCGGCGCGCGCCGCCGAGGTGCGCTGGCAGGCTGATGGCGAGATGATCCGTGCCGCCTACACACTGCGCAAGGAAGACGACGACTGGGGGCAGGCCGGAACCCTGGTGCGGGACGTGCTCGATGACGACGCGCGGGATCGGCTGGTGCACAACATCGTTGGCCATGTCTCCAAGGGTGTGAAAGAGCCGGTCCTGTCGCGGGTTTTCGAGTACTGGCGCAATGTGGACGCAGATCTCGGCAAGAAGGTTGAGGAGGAATTTCGAGCCGGCTCAACGAGTTAGCGGCCGCTTGCTTAGCTGTTTCCGCGTCAGCGGCGTGTTATTTCATTGTGCGGCAAGCCCTGTCGCGAGGTGACCCTCGAAGCGGCTGCCGGCACGGAAGCTCACTGCGGCAAGGTTGAAATCCAAAGTTCTGCAAGCAATGTCCATGACTGCCGGCGCCAAGCGCGTCGCCGAGGGATTCAAGGCAACCGGTGGCGTTGTGCACGGCGCCGATGTGATCGAGCGACGACTACTGGGGGTCCGTTCCTGACGGGACGGGGTACGGCGGCGGAATCGCCGCCGATTCGTGGGGCCTCGTCGTCCAAGAATCGATCCGCTGCACCGGAGTGACCGTGGTTGCCCACGACATGCCGTGACGGCAGAACACGCCCGGTGATCTGAGGGAGATGCGGGCGGCGGCCGTTGCTCGCCCGGTTCCCACCATCAGGTCAGAACCGCATCGCACGGCCGCTTGGCGTTACCTATGAATTTCTCAGACTGCCGAACAGCCGGACAAGAACGGGCTACCGTAACTTCCGTCGTCTTCCGCGACTGACTTCGACGCCCAGGGTCAGGGGAGAGTATTACCCCCGATTTTCCGCACGACGTGTATCGGTTCGCGCAGGTGCGCGTCCGGTGGCCGCAGCCGGCCACATCGCGTTGTCGCGAGCACGCGGGCACGGCGGATCGACGACACGGAGTCCAGCTGGTATTCGGCCCCAAGTCTGGCCCCAGCGCCATGCGATATCCGCCCACCAAAAAGAGCTTTCAGCTCAAGATCGGAACCGCCCGATGTATGTGAACACCGCTACCTCTCAAGCCAGCGGAGCGTAGTCAATGAAAAAGGCAATTGTCAGTGCACTTGTTGCCGCACCAACGCTCATGGCCGGAGCGGCCTATCTCACCCCGACACACAATGCCCAACACGTCGACTACAAATTGGTCGACGAAGCACTAGTCATCATTCCGGTCGACAACCCGGAGTACGCGGACGCCGCCGCGAATCTGTACCTCCATGCGGCAGGTTTCACCGTTGACCCCGGCTACAGCAACGTCGCCACGCTCGATATGCCGGAGGTTGTGCCGGGCGGCACGTTGAATGACGCGATTAACCAGGGCGTGGCATCACTGGTAAGCACCGTAGAAGCTGACTACAACGCCGGTGACATGGCCGATGGTCCGCTTTATGTCTTCGGCTACTCACAGAGCGACGTCGTCATGGGAATGGCCGAACAGCAGATCGCCGCCTACGACAACGGCGCCATAAAGCCAGACGACCTGCACTTTGTCATGGTGGGCGACAGTGCATCGGCTGAAGGTGGATTCCTGACTGCATTTGTCGATGAATTCCCAACATCGTGGCAGCCGTACATCGTCGACATGTTCAAAGCATTCGGCGCCGATGTCGTGCTGGGACAGGTAACGCCCGACAGTTACTACCCGACCGACGTCTACGCGCTGTCCGGGGATGGATGGACGAATTACGACTACGGCCTCAACGACGCGGGCCTATTGAGCGACCACCTCGAGTACCTTGGCTTGACGGCGCAAGAAATCGCATCCGCGGGCGCTCCAGTAGTAGACGGCTTGACCAATTACTTCACCATCCAAGACTCGATGGTCAACAGCCTCGAAGCGTTGTGGACGCAGCTCCAAATCGCGGGCAGCGTGCTTTTCTGAATACCTGCAAGACAATCCGGTCCTGCCGCTAGGCTGCCTGGCTGGGCGACACTCACGTCGCCTCGTTCCAGCAGGGGGAATCGATGGCAGGTCGGTTGGCGGGCAAGGTCGCCGTCGTCAGTGGCGGCGCCCGCGGCATGGGCGCATCGCATGTTCGGGCGCTCGCCGACGAGGGCGCCAAGGTGGTCTTCGGCGACATCCTGGACGCCGAAGGTGAAGCGGTCGCCAAAGAAGTTGGCAGCGCGACCCGTTACATACACCTCGATGTCACCCAACCCGACGATTGGGAGCGTGTCGTCGCCACCGCGGTCGAAACGTTCGGCGGCGTCGACATCTTGGTCAACAACGCCGGCATCATCAACGTCGGCCTGATCGAGGAATACGAACTCTCGGAGTGGCACCGCATTCTCGACATCAACCTGACCGGTGTCTTCCTCGGTATCCGAGCGGTCGTCGGGCCGATGAAGGCGGCCGGGCGCGGATCGATCATCAACATCTCGTCGATCGAGGGAATGGCCGGCACCATCGCCTGTCACGGCTACACCGCCACCAAGTTCGCCGTGCGCGGCCTGACGAAATCCACGGCTCTGGAGTTGGGGCCCAGCGGAATTCGGGTCAACTCGATCCATCCGGGATTGATCAAGACACCGATGACCGAATGGGTGCCCGACGACCTCTTCCAGACCGCACTGGGGCGTGCCGCCGAGCCCAGGGAAGTCTCCAGCCTCGTCATCTACCTGGCCAGCGACGAGTCCAGCTACTCGACTGGTTCGGAGTTCGTCGTCGACGGCGGGTGCACGGCAGGCCTGGGTCACAAGGACTTCTCCGCGGTCGAGACCGAGCAGCAGCCCGAGTGGGTCACGTAGGACGCGAGTGCTCCAAATAGGTTGCCAGCGCGTTGGTTAGCCCTCGGCGGGCTTCATCGAGGTCGGCGTAGGAGCCGAGCTGACGCTCAGACACCAGACCGCGCATCGCACCGGGAATCAGGGCAGCCACCTCGCGCACCCTCTTCTGGTCGACGCCCAGACCGGCGAAAGCGCGCTGGCAAGTGTCCTGCCAGCTTTTGCCCCACGAGAACAGTTCGGCCGCGGTGCGTGGGTAGAGCCGCTCCAGCTCGTCGGGTTCGCGGGGGAGTGCGGCCCGCAGATTCTCGATCGCACGCGAATCCCGTGACGCCAGACCGTGATACAAGGTGTCGATGATCGCGCCGACCCGGTCGCGCAGGGGCGCCTCGGGTTCGGCACTGGTGAACGCCGACATCGTCTTGTCACGGCGCTCGGCGGTGCGATGCAAGACGGCGGCCCAGAACCCGTCGACGTCGCCGAACTGATACTGCACCGCGCCCCAGGTGGCGCCGCTTTCCTTAGCGATGCGACTGGCCGACACCGCGCCCGGATCGCCGGAAGCCAACGAGCGCACCGCGGCGTCCAGCATCGCTTCGCGGGTGGCCAGGCCACGCTTATTACTGCGCCGCTGCTGCACGTCCGCGGGAGCCATGCACTGGATGGTAGCCGACTTGCGTGAATTTCATAGAACCCACTATGAATTTTCGGCCGGGGGCATTAACATCCAATGTCGTCGGCCCGAGACCAACAGGAAGGATCCGCTGACATGGCTAGACCGCCGCTGTCGATGAAGCCGACCGGCTGGTTCCAGGTTGCCTGGTCCGACGAGATCGGCGTGGGCGACGTCCACAGAATGACCTACTTCGGTCAACAGATGGTCGCCTGGCGCGCCGAGTCCGGCCAGCTCACCGTGATGAACGCCTTCTGCGAACACCTCGGCGCGCATCTGGGCTTCGGCGGCAAAGTCGTCGGCGAGATTCTGCAATGCCCGTTTCACGGATGGCAGTGGAGCCACGAGGGTCGCAACGTCTGTATTCCGTATCAGGATCGCCCGAACCGGGGCCGGCGTATCCGCACCTATCCGGTCGTGGAGCGCAACGAGTCGGTCTACATCTGGCACGACGTCGAGGGCCGTGAACCCTTCTTCGAGGCGCCGGATATCTTCGCCGGATTCAACGACGGCAGCAGCGCCGACGGCTACTACCCGCAGCAGCGGCTGTATCGCGAGCGACTGGAGATGCACCCGCAGTATGTGCTCGAAAACGGCGTCGATTTCGCGCATTTCAAGTACGTGCACAACACGCCGATCGTGCCCGTCTTCACCCGCCACGACTTCGCCGAACCGGTCTCTTTCGTCGACTTCACCATCACCTTCGAAGGCGACGACAACCAGAAGATCGAGGACATCGACAGCCGGGTGGAAGCCATCAACGGTGGTTTGGGCATTGCGGTGACCAAGAGCTGGGGCATGATCGACAACCGGACCATCTCGGCGATCACCCCGGTGGACGAGTCCACCTCCGACGTCCGATTCATGGTCTATATCGGCCGAACACCGGGCAAGGACACCGAGCGCGCCGAAACCAAGGCGCGCGAATTCGGGGAAGAAGTGATCCGCCAATTCGAGCAGGACGTCGAAATCTGGCGGCACCAGCGGTACTCGGATCCGCCCGCGCTGGCGACCGCTGAATACGAGGGCTTCACCGCAATTCGCAAGTGGGCCAAGCAGTTCTATCCCGACGGCATCGGTGGCAGCGCCGCCGAAGTGTACGCCGCATCTCAGAAAGGCTGATCCGAATGAATGCACCGCTGCGCGTGTTCCAAGTGGCCACCGGCAACGTCGGTTCGGAGATGATCAAGCGGATCGCGCTGCGCCCGGATCTGGAACTCGTTGGCGTGCACTGTTACTCGCCGGATAAGGTCGGCAAGGACAGTGGTGAACTGGCCGGCGCGGCGCCCAATGGTGTCAAGGCCACCGGCAGTATCGAGGAGATCATCGCGGCCAAGCCGGACGTGCTGACCTTCCATGGGGTGTTTCCCGACGAGGACCTCTACGTCAAAGTGCTTGAGGCGGGCATCAATATCGTCACCACCGCGGACTGGATCACCGGGTGGCACCGCGACACCAACCACCCGCACCCGTCCGGCAAGCCGGTGAGCCAGCTTCTGCAGGAGGCCTGCGAGAAGGGTGGCGCATCGTTCTACGGCACGGGCATGAACCCCGGGCTGAATCAGATTCTGGGCGTGGTGTGTTCGGCCGACGTCGCCGAAATCGAGAACGTCACCACGATCGAATCGGTGGACGTCTCCTGCCATCACTCCAAGGACACCTGGATCGAGGTCGGCTACGGCCTTCCGGTCGACGATCCCGAGATCCCGACGAAGCTGGAGAAGTACACCCGGGTATTCGCCGACAGCGTTCTGATGATGGCCGACTGCTTCGACCTGCCGCTGGACGAGGTGAAATTCAGCTATGAGCTAGGCGCCTGCACGAAGGACGTGGACCTGGGCTGGTACACGTTGCCCAAGGGATCACTGGGTGGCAACTACATCAAATATCAAGGAATGGTGGACGGCGTCCCGCGCGTCGAGACGCATCTGGAGTGGCAGATGACTCCGCACACCGACCCGAGCTGGCATATCAAGGGCTGCTACATCACCCAGATCACCGGCGACCCGCGTGTTTACAACAAGCACATGATCTTCCCCAAGCCCGGTGTGGATCTGTCCAATCCGGCAAACTTCGCGTCTATCGGAATGACCGTGACGGGCATGCCCGCGTTGTCCGCCATTGCCGGCGTAGTCGCGGCACCCCCGGGATTGATGACCAGCGCTGACCTGCCGCTGCGCGGGTTTGCCGGCCGTTTCAAGCTCTAGGGCCCGACCAATCGCGCGAGCGGGTCCATCTGTCCGGAATATTCACGGTGCACGCGAAGAGTTTGACAGCGACGTAACATTCCCGGAACCGACCGTCCCTAACGTCAGCCGCACAACGGTCTGACAATTCCGATGCGATGCATCGTGGCGATAGGGGCTCGATTGAGCGGCAACGCAGTACGCCTGGCGGCAATTACCAACGTAGAGGCGTACGTGCCTCCTGCTATCAGCTTTGATCCAGGTGAGACGCCGGGCCAGGTCTTCGGCTCCAACGTCTTCACCAAAGCAGAGATGCAGGCACGGCTACCCAAAGCCGTGTACAAGTCGATCGTTGCGACGATCGACAAGGGCGCCAAGTTAGACCCCGCCGTTGCCGACTCCGTCGCAGCTGCCATGAAGGACTGGGCGCTGGAGAAGGGCGCCACCCACTACGCCCACGTCTTCTACCCGATGACCGGCCTGACCGCCGAAAAGCACGACAGCTTCCTGGAACCCGTCTCCGACGGCCAGACGCTGGCCGAATTCGCCGGCAAGACGCTTATCCAGGGTGAGCCCGACGCCTCCAGCTTCCCGTCCGGCGGTCTGCGCAGCACCTTCGAAGCGCGCGGCTACACCGGCTGGGACGTCACCAGCCCGGCGTACATCCTGGAAAACCCGAACGGCAACACGCTGTGTATCCCGACGGTGTTCGTCTCGATGACCGGTGAAGCGCTCGACTTCAAGACACCGCTGCTGCGCAGCCAGCAGGCCATGGGCGTGCACGCCGAGCGCGTCTTGAAGTTGTTCGGGCACAAAGACCTCAATCACGTCGTGTCATTCTGCGGCCCTGAGCAGGAGTACTTCCTGGTCGACCGGCACTTCTTCCTGTCCCGCCCGGACCTGATCAATGCCGGCAGGACCTTGTTTGGCACCAAGCCGCCGAAGGGCCAGGAGTTCGACGACCACTACTTCGGCGCGGTCCCGGAGCGTGTCCTCGGTTTCATGATGGACACCGAGCGCGAGCTGTTCAAACTCGGTATTCCCGCCAAAACCCGGCACAACGAGGTGGCCCCCGGCCAGTTCGAGTTGGCGCCGATGTTCGAGCGGGCCAACATCGCCTCCGACCACCAGCAGCTGACGATGACTGTCTTCAAGACGATCGCCAAAAAGCACGGCATGGAATGTCTGTTTCACGAGAAGCCATTCGCCGGCGTCAACGGATCGGGTAAGCACGTCAACTTCTCGATGGGCAACTCAGAGCTGGGTTCGCTGCTGGTCCCGGGCGACACCCCGCATGAGAACGCCCAGTTCCTGGTGTTCTGTGCCGCGGTGATCCGCGCCGTGCATAAGTTCTCCGGGTTGCTGCGGGTTTCGGTCGCGTCGGCCACCAACGACCACCGGTTGGGTGCCAACGAAGCGCCGCCGGCCATCATTTCGATCTTCCTCGGCGAGCAATTGGCCGACGTGTTCGAGCAGATCGCCAAGGGCGCCGCGACCTCATCAAAGGGCAAGGGCACCATGATCATCGGGGTCGACACCCTGCCGCCGCTGCCGACCGATCCGGGTGACCGCAACCGCACCAGCCCGTTCGCGTTCACCGGCAACCGGTTTGAGTTCCGGGCGCCCGGCTCCGGGCAGACGGTTGCGGTGCCGCTGATCGTGCTCAACACGATCATGGCGGACTCCTTGGACTACATGGCAACGAAGCTGGAGAAGGCCATCGAAAACGGTGAGGACTTCGACAAGGCAGTGCAGGCGCTGCTTACCGAGATCATCACCGAACATGGCGACGTGGTGTACAACGGCGACGGCTACTCGGAGAAGTGGCAGATCGAGGCGGCCGAGCGCGGCTTGCCGAACCTCAAGACCACGCTGGACGCCGTGCCGGAGCTGGTCAAGCCGGAAGCGGTCGAACTCTTCGAGAAGTACGGGGTGTTCAGCGAGCGCGAGCTGCACAGCCGCTACGAGGTGCGTTTGGAGCAGTATGCGCTGACCATCGCCGTTGAGGCCAAGCTCGCATTGGAGATCGGCTCGACGATCATTCTGCCGGCCGCGATCCGTTACCAGACGGAGCTAGCCCAGAACGTCGCGGCGCTGAAGGCGGCTGGCCTGGCAGCGAGTATCACTGCACTGGAGGCGGTTTCGGCTCCCATCACTGAGCTCGAGGCGGGCCTGGCAACGCTGAAAGCAGCGCTGTCCGACCATTCGGCGGAGTCGGTGCTGGACGAGGCCAAGCATGCACAGCACGAGCTGCTGCCGGCGATGGACACGATCCGGACCGCCGCCGACGCACTGGAAGGCATTGTGGCCGATGATCTCTGGCCGCTGCCCACCTATCAGGAGATGCTGTACATCCTCTAGAGCGGTCGACCAACTCGTGAGCTTGCGCTAGCGGAGCTCAGTGCAAGCCGAGTCGCTCCCGAACCATGTCGGCCAAAAACCGCTTCGTGGACACCGGGTGGAAGTTGAGGGCGGCGTCGGTCAGTGCCTTGCGGGAATCCGCACTCAGCTCGATATCGGCTGCGGCGACATTGAATTCGAGCTGCTCGACACTGGATGCCCCGGGAATGGCGACGACGTTGGGCAGGCTGATCAGCCAGGCCAGCGCCACCTGCGCGGGCTTGGCGTCGACGTCCTTGGCAACGTCGCGCAACGTCTGCAGCAGCGGCTCGATCCGGCGCAAGTTCTCGGTATCGAACAGCGAGTTGATCGCGCGAACGCCGCCGGGCCGGTTCTCCACGCCGTACTTGCCGCCCAGAAGTCCTTGGGCCAGTGGGCTGTAGGCGATCACCACGCGGTTCTGCTGCTCGGCGAACGGCACCAGACCTTTGAGCGCCTGCGGGTGGGCAAGTGAGAAATGCACCTGGTTGCTGATGACCGGTCGCCCGAGTGCGGAATCGGCCTGCTTCCATCGAGACAGCGAGTAGTTCGAGACGCCTGCGGCGCCGATCGCACCGCTGTCGAGCAGGTCGCGCATGCCCGGCATGATCACCGAATCGGGGACGACCGGGTTGGGTTGGTGAATCTGGTAGAGCGGGATGTGCTCGAGCTGTAACCGCCGCGCGCTGGCACGCTCGCGTTGTTTCACTACCGCGGGAAACGGCGCGACCGGGAAGATCTTGCTGGCCACGGCAACCTGGTCGCGCTCGTCGCCAAGTGCGTCGCCGAGGATCCGCTCGCTCTTCCCGAGCCCGTATACCTCGGCGGTGTCGAAGAAGGTGACGCCCAAAGCGCGTGCGCGATGGACGATGTCGCGTGCGGGGCCGGAGGCGTAACTGTCGCCGTAACCCCATTCGCGGGATCCGAACTGCCAGGTGCCCAGTCCGATCCGGCTGACTCTGCCGATGCCGTCTACGTCCAGATACTTCATCTGGCTCACGGTACTGACCGCGACGGCGCGGCGCTCAGGCCACGGCGTGGTGCTTCTCGAGCACCTCTAGGACTTCACTGCTCTGGACGACGTCTTCGTGCCGGCAAAGCTCACGCAGCTCGTCGACGACGGTCTGCAAGGTGTCAAGACGCTCCGACGCTTGAGTCAGCGTGGCAAGCCAGTTGTCGTAGTCACGCTCGTCGTAACCAATCTCCGCTACTGGGAAATAGGCCAAACTCATGGCGGTCACGCTCCTGAATCCAGGGTGCCCTTGCGCACCGAATCTGCGATTGTCCGCAGCGATTAGCCCGTTCCAAACGTGTCTAAACTCACTAATTCACGCCCCGCCAACTATCCGGAGCCCACGTCTGAGACCCCGGATATGGACGCGAGTATGGAAGGCGGGAGTGGCTGCGATTACGCTGAGCCTGCGGCGGGCGCGTTACAAGAAAGGGCGAAAATGTCACGGACGGTGG